>NZ_FYAV01000024.1:0-113280 GCF_900185745.1 Stappia sp. TSB10GB4
AAGGAAGCGGCAGGGACCCTGATGACGACGGGCGAAAGCCCAACCCCGGTCCGGTCGCCTGCCACTGGTCTCCCGGCGGTTCAGGCCGGGAGACCGCCCAAACTCTACCACCTCTTCAGACGAACAATCCCGGACGCAGGCGAAGCCGGAGATCCGGGATCCATTGGCCCCCTCAGTGGGCATGTGGCGGGCGGCGCTCACCCCCTCTCACTTGTCATACCTGCGAAGGCAGGTATCCAGGTTCCGCCGGCGTGCGGGTCTTCGCACCAGCCTCTCTCCTCGTCTTCCCGGACGAGGCCGCAAGGCCGAAGATCCGGAACCGGCGAGCCACGGCGTTTGCGGTGTCTTTCGTACGCGCCCTGTAGGCCCTCGGCTCCCCGATCCCGGCTCGGCGCTACGCGCCGTCCGGAAAGACGAAGGAGGGGTCTGCGCGCGAATGGCGCTTCGTGCGGGAGGACGCCGTAGGGCCTGCGCGCGGGGTGGCGCGCAAAACGGGCATGCGCTCCCCGCCGATACGCTCCCCGCCGAGGTGTCCTCGCCACCGCTCTGGCAGCCAATGGGCACCGGGTCGCGCTTCGCTTGCCCGGTGTGACGGCAGAGGGGGAGGAAAGCGCGCAGCCATCCCAAGCGCCCGCGCGGAGCAGCGGAGGAGCGCGAGGCCGTGCCCCCTCTCGGAGGTCATCCCGGCCGCAGGCGAAGCCGGAGAGCCGGGACCCATTGGCGCCCTTAGCAGGCATGAGGCGGAAGGCGCTCACCCCATTTTCGGCTGTCATACCTGCGAAGGCAGGTATCCAGGTTCCGCCGGGGCGATTGAGTCTTTGCGCCAACCTTTGCCTGCGCTTTGCCCGGTGTGACGGCCGGTGGGTGGTGCCACCCCCCTCAAAATCCCGTTTGACTCTCGCTCGTCTCCGAAATATGAAACTGATGTCATTTTTAGTTATGAGGTCGCCGCGATGCTGCGTGCCGCGCCCCGGCAGGGGGAGGATCAGGTGCTGTTCTATCCGCAGGCTCTCGCCGCGCGCGCCGCCGGGCGGCCCAAGGGCGAGCGCACCCGCGCCCAGATCCAGGCGGCGGCCTGCGCCGTGCTCGACCGGCAGGGGCCGCAGGAGTTCACCGTCTCCGCCGTGTGCGAAGAGGCGGGCATCTCCAACGGCACCTTCTACATCTACTTCACCGACCGCACCGTGCTGCTGGACGAACTGCTGGTCGGCTTCGTCGGCTTCCTGCAGGCGGCGATGCGGGTCGCCGGCTCCGCCCATCCGGAAGATCCGGTGCGCGCGGCGACCAGCGCCTATGTCGCGCTGTTTCGCGGCAATCGCGGGCTGATGCGCTGCCTCGTCCACCATCTCGACACGCTGCCGCAGGCGCGCGAGGCGTTTCACCGGCTGAACCGCGACTGGCTGGAAAGCGTGGTGGCGGCGGTCGAGCGCCGCCTCACCCGCCTCGGGCGCGGCGGCGCGGTCGACCGGGAGGAGCTGCTGCGCCGCGCCTATGCGCTCGGCGGCATGGTCGACCAGTATCTCTCCGGCCTCATCCTGTCGCAGGACCCCGCGCTCGTTGCGATCTCGGGCCGCGACGAGGCGGTCGTCGACACACTCACCCTCATCTGGAAACGGGCGATGACGATATGAGCACCGTTGCGCAGGCGGACCGGGTTCCGCTTCACGAGTTGCAGCCCCATATCGATGCCGCCTGGGCGCGGCAGCGGGCCCATGTGATGGCGCAATCGCCGTTCTATCGGGCGCTGTGGCAGGGCGCGGTGCCGCCCTGTTCGCTGCGCGACCTTGCCGAGTTGCCGCTGTCCGACAAGGCGCAACTGCGCCTGTCGCAGGCCGCCCATCCGCCCTTCGGCGACTACCTCGCCGCCCCGCGCACCCTGGTCAACCGGCTGCACCGCACCTCCGGCACCACAGGGCAGGCGATGAACCTTGCCCTGTCGGCGCGCGATGCCCGCATCACCCAGGAGGTCGGCGGCCGCTGCCAGCGCGCCGCCGGCCTCGGCCCGCAGGACACGGTGGTCCACTGTCTCAATTACCAGATGTGGATGGGCGGGCTGACCGACCATCTGACGCTGGAGGAGGCGGGGGCGACGGTGGTGCCCTTCGGCGTCGGCTCGACCGAACTCCTGGTGCGCACGATCCTGGAGGTCGGGGTGACCGCGATCTCCTGCACCCCGTCCTATCCGGCGGTGCTGGAACGGGTGATCGCGCAGAAGTTTCCCGGCCTGCTGCCGCGCGATCTGGGCTTGCGGCTCGGCCTGTTCGGCGGCGAGCCGGGCGTCGACGATCCCGCCTTCCGCGCCCGCATGACCGAGACCTGGGGCCTGCAGCCGCGCAATTCCAACTATGGCGTTTCCGACGTCTTCTGCAATTTCGCCTCCGAATGCGAGCACGACACGCATCTGCATTTCATGGCCGCCGACGTGCTTCATGCCGAACTGATCGACCCGGACAGCGGCGCGCCGAAGGCTTTGGCGGCCGGCGAGAGCGGCGAACTGGTGCTCACCCATCTGGTGCGCGACTGCCAGCCCTTGGTGCGCTTTCGCACCGGCGACATCATCCGCGTCGCCGCCACCACACCCTGTACCTGCGGCCGCACCGGCTTCCGCTTCTCCGTCGTCGGCCGCTCCGACGACATGGTGGTGGTGCGCGGGCTCAACATGTTCCCGACCATGGTCGCGGCGGTGCTGAACTCCTTCGCCGAACTGTCGGGCGAATACCGCATCCGCCTTGCCACCCCGCCCCCCTACGACACGCTGCCGGTGGAGGCGGAACTGGCGAAGGGCGCGCCCGAAACATCGGAGCTCGCAATGCGGGTGGCGGGCGAGATCAAGGCACGGCTCGGGGCGAGCGCCAGCGTCACGCTGCTGCCCGCCGGCAGCCTGCCGCGCACCGAAGGCAAGACCCGGCGGGTCATCAGGGAGGGGCAATGACCGATTTTGCTTACGAGACCGTGCTGAGCACGCTCGGTGAGGGCGGGGTGCGCACCATCGCCCTCAACCGGCCGGAAAGCCTCAACGCCATGAACCGGCAATTGATCGACGATGTCGCGCGCGCCTTCGACGATGCCAACCGCGACCCGCAAACCCGGGCGATCCTCTTCACCGGCGCCGGCAAGGCGTTCTGCGCCGGCGACGACCGGCGCGAGCATGTCCACCCGGAAACGGAGGAGGCCGCGCGCGATCTCGTCCTTGCCATCCAGCGGGCGACCCATGCCATCGCCTTCGGGCCGAAGCCGGTGGTCGGGGCGATCCACGGCTGGGCCGTGGGCGGCGGTTTCGAATGGGCGATCAATTGCGACTTCCCGCTCTGGGGCGAGGGGGCGAAGGCCTTCTTCCCGGAAGTCTCGCTCAACGTCTTCGTCACCGGCGCGGTGACGGCGCTGCTGCCGGCGCTGGTCGGGCTGATGAAGGCGCGCGAGATGCTGTTTCTGGGCGAACGCTACACGGCGGCCGAGCTCGGCAGGCTGGGCCTTGCCCACAAGGTGGTGGCGGATGACGCGCTGCTGGCGGAAGCGGAGGCGCTGGCCCGGCGGCTTGCCGAGCTGCCGCCGCTCGCCGTGCGGTCGATGAAGCGGGTGCTCAACGCGGTCGCCGCCGGCGATCTCCACCGGGCGCTCGATCTGGAGACCGAGGCGACGGTTGCCGGCTTCCTCGATCCGGAGACCACCCGCCGGATCACCGCCTTTTGAGCGGGACCCGGGAGGCTGTCGAAAAAGGTGTTTGCGGTCAGAGGCTTCGGATCGCCCCGCCATCGACGCGCAGGCGGCTGCCGGTCACATAGGACGCGCGCTCGGAGGCCAGGAACACCACCATGTCGGCGAATTCCTGCGGCCGGCCGTAGCGCCCGGCCGGGATCGAAGCGGCGGACGCCCTGGCGATTTCTTCCACGCTCTTGCCCGTCCGCTTGGCGGCGGCGGCGTCCAACTCGTCGACGCGGGCGGTGTGGATGCGCCCCGGCACCACCATGTTGACGGTGACGCCGTCGCCCGCGACCTCGCTCGCCAGCGTCTTCGACCAGGCCAGCACCGCCGCGCGGATGCCGTTCGACATGGCAAGGTTCGGGATCGGCTGCTCGACGCCGGAGGAGCCGATGGTGACCACCCGGCCGAAGCCGCGCTCGCGCATCGGTGGCACCAGTTTTGCGGTGATGTGGAAGAGGCTTGCGGCCATCGCCGAGAAATTGGCGGTCCAGGCGGCGGGATCGGCCTCGAGCGCCGTTCCGGGGGGCGGGCCGCCGGCATTGTTGATCAGGATGTCGACCCCGCCATCGGCGAGGATCGCCTCCAGCGCGCCGTCGATCGAGGCGATGTCGGCAAGGTCGATCCGCAGCGGGGTGATGTCGCAGTCGGGCGTTGCTGCGGCCCATTCGGCGATCGCCGGTTCGTTGCGGGCGGCGGCGATGACGCGGACGCCCTCGCGCGCCAGCGTTTCGGCGATCGCCCGGCCGAGGCCGCGGCTGGCGCCAAGGACGAGGGCGCGCTTGCCCGTCAGGCCGAGATCCATCAGTTGAGCTCCTTCAGGCGTTTGTCGAGACGGGCCATCAGCCGGTCGACCTCGGCCCGCGACAGCGGATCGAGGGCGGCGCCCGGCCTGCGCAGGGCGGGGCTTGCGAGCACGCCGCGCCGGTAGAGGACGTATTTGCGGATGGCAAGGCCGAGGCCCGGCTGCTGTTCGAAGCGGGCGAGCGGCAGATAGGCGTCGAACAGGTCGCGGGCCCGCTCCATGTCGCCTTTCGCGTGGTTCTCGACAACGCCGGTCATCATCTCCGGATAGGCGAAGCCGGTCATCGCGCCGTCGGCGCCGCGCTCCATCTCCTCGGGCAGGAACACGCCGCCATTGCCGCACAGGATCGACACCCGGCGGGCGGTCGCCCCCTCCTTGCGCAGCGCCGTGATCTTGGCAAGGCCGGGCCAGTCCTCGTGCTTCAGGCAGACGCAACTGGGGATATCCTGGATGATGCGGGCGATCACCGGCACGGACATCTGCACGCCGGTGGTCAGCGGGAAGTCCTGCAGCACGAAGGGGACATCTGCGATCATCTCGGCCGCCTGCTCGTAATAGCCGGCGATCTGGTCGTCGGTGCGCAAGGTCCCCGGCGGGGCGATCATCACGCCGGCGGCGCCGTCGTCCATCACGCGCGCCGTCAGCGACTGCATCTGGGCGAAGCCCGGCGACGACACGCCGACGACGATCGGCACCCGCCCGTCGACGCGTTTCAACACCCGGCCCACCACGGTGGCGGACTCGTCGGTCGTCAGCTTCGGCGCCTCGCCCATCACGCCCAAGAGGGTCAGCCCGGTGGCGCCCGCCTCCAGATAGAAGTCGACCATCCGGTCGCAGCCGTCGAGGTCGAGCGCGCCGGTGTCGGTGAAGGGGGTGACGGCGATCAGGTAGACGCCGCGGGCACTTTCGTCCAGTCGGGCCATGATGTCCTTCCGCAGGAGGTGGATTGAGACGGGAGTCTCAAATTTCAGCGATTTCGAGACGAAATTTTGCAAAATTCCGCGCAAAATTTCTCAAAATTCGCGAGGAGCGTGGAGAGGCGTGCGGGCCGGCGGGGATAGTTGCGCCCATCCCGCCTCGGGGACGTGGATGGTAGGCCGCGGGCGGCAGGAGTCAATCGCCGGCAAGCCTCTGCCGCCACACAAAAAAGGCGCGGCGGAGGGTCCGCCGCGCCTCTCGTGTCGCTGGCGCCGGCAGGCGGGGAGACCCCCGGCCGCCGGCGGGCACAGCATGCCTTTAACGCAGGTCGAAGCGGTCCGCGTTCATCACCTTGGTCCAGGCGGCGACGAAGTCGCGGGCGAACTTCTCCTTGGCGTCATTCTGGCCGTAAACCTCCGACAGCGCCCGCAATTGCGAGTTCGAGCCGAACACCAAATCCACGCGGGTGCCGGTCCACTTCGCCTTGCCGGTGGCCCGGTCGGAGCCCTCGAACACGTCCTGCTTATCCGACACCGGCTTCCACTTTGTCCCCATGTCGAGCAGGTTGACGAAGAAGTCGTTGGTGAGGGTGCCCGGACAGTCGGTGAAGACGCCATGCGTCGACCCGCCATGGTTGGCGCCGAGCACGCGCAGGCCGCCGATCAGCACGGTCATTTCCGGTGCGGTCAGGGTCAGCAGCTCGGCCCGGTCGATCAAGAGCGCTTCGGGCGACAGCACCGGATTGGCCGAGACATAGTTGCGGAAGCCGTCGGCGCTGGGCTCCAGCACGTCGAAGGACTCCGCGTCCGTCTGCTCGGCGCTCGCGTCGGTGCGGCCCGGCGCGAAGGGCACGCTCACGTCGAGACCGGCGTCCTTGGCGGCCTTCTCGACGGCGGCACCGCCGGCCAGCACGATCAGGTCGGCAAGCGAGATCTTCTTGCCGCCGGACTGGGCCGCGTTGAAGGCGGAGCGGATCTCCTCCAGCTTCGCCAGCACCTTGGCGAGCTGCGCCGGCTGGTTGACCTCCCAGTCCTTCTGCGGGGCGAGGCGGATGCGCGCGCCGTTGGCGCCGCCACGCTTGTCCGAACCGCGGAAGGTCGAGGCCGAGGCCCAGGCGGTCGAGACCAGTTCGGAGACGGTCAGGCCGGAGGCGAGGACCTTGGCCTTGAGCTCGGCGACATCTGCGTCGTTCACCAGCGGATGGTCGACGCCCGGGACCGGATCCTGCCAGATCAGGTCTTCGGACGGGACCTCCGGGCCGAGGTAGCGCGACTTCGGGCCCATGTCGCGGTGGGTCAGCTTGAACCAGGCGCGGGCGAAGGTGTCGGCGAATTCGGCCGGGTTTGCCAGGAAGCGGCGGGCGATCGGCTCGTAGATCGGGTCGAAGCGCAGCGCCAGGTCGGCCGTCGTCATCATCGGGCGATGCCTCTTCGACGGGTCGTGGGCGTCGACGATCATGTCCTCGTCGTCGACATCCTTGGCCAGCCACATCTTGGCGCCGGCCGGGCTCTTGACCAGTTCCCACTCGTATTTGAACAGGACCTTCAGATAGCCCATGTCCCAGGTCGTCGGGTTCGGCTTCCAGGCGCCTTCGATACCGCTGGAAATCGTGTCGCCGGCCAGGCCCGAGGCAAAGCGGCTGGTCCAGCCGAGGCCCATGTCCTCAAGGCCCGCGCCCTCCGGCTCGGCGCCCAGCAGCGCAGCATCGCCCGCGCCGTGGCACTTGCCGAACGTGTGGCCGCCGGCCACCAGGGCGACGGTTTCCTCATCGTTCATGGCCATGCGGGCGAAGGTCTCGCGGATGTCGCGGCCGGAGGCGACCGGGTCCGGATTGCCGTCCGGGCCTTCCGGGTTGACGTAGATCAGGCCCATCTGCACCGCCGCCAGCGGGTTTTCCAGCTCGCGCTCGCCGGAATAGCGGCTGTTTGCCTTGTCGCTGGTGGCCAGCCATTCGGTCTCGGCGCCCCAGTAGACATGCTCCTCGGGCTCCCAGGTGTCGGCGCGGCCGCCGGCAAAGCCGAAGGTCTTGAAGCCCATGCTCTCCAGCGCGACATTGCCGGCCAGGATCATCAGGTCGGCCCAGGACAGCTTGTCGCCGTATTTCTGCTTGACCGGCCACAGCAGGCGGCGGGCCTTGTCGAGGTTGACGTTGTCCGGCCAACTGTTCAGCGGGGCGAAACGCTGCTGGCCGTTGCCGCCGCCGCCGCGGCCGTCGAAGGTGCGGTAGGTGCCGGCGCTGTGCCACGCCATGCGGATGAACAGCGGGCCGTAATGGCCCCAGTCCGCCGGCCACCAGGCCTGGCTGTCGGTCATCAGCGCGGTCAGGTCGGCCTTGACTGCGGCCAGATCGAGCTTCTTGAACTCTTCCGCATAGTTGAAGTCCTTGCCCATCGGGTTGGACAGCGAAGAGTTCTGGTGCAGGACGCGGATGTTGAGCTGGTTGGGCCACCAGTTCTGCCGGGTCCGGGCGGTGTTGTGAACGACCGGGCATTTGCCGGCGGTGTCGAAATCAGGTCTGTCCATGTCTCTCACTCGTCAGGTTTGTGCAAATGACTGCCTGAGAAGGAGAAAATCATGGCGTACGGGGCGGAGACCCGCCCTGTGACCCGCATGGCGAACCGTTGTCGCTGCCATGCACTCTCCCTCTCGAGACTGTCCCGAAGCATTGACTGCCGGGAGGGGCGACGATCCTTCCGGCCTCCGAAGCACGCCGTGGCGCGCATGCGGAAACCGTTGCGCCAGCGGGGCGCCGAGGTCGTCGCTTCTCATCCTCGCAGGCTCACTATGCCTCAGTCGGATGATTAATTTAAGTTGTATTTTTTGATTGTAGCGATAGTTTTTAGTTATGAGAAATCTGACCCTCAAGCAGCTTCGCTACTTCCGGGCGCTGGCCGAGTACGGCCATTTCGGCCGGGCGGCGGAAGCCTGCTCGATCTCGCAGCCGGCGCTCTCCGTGCAGATCCGCGATCTGGAGGAGACGCTCGGCACGGAGCTGTTCGAGCGTACCGCCCGACAGGTCCGGCTGACGGCGTTCGGCGAGGAATTCGCGCGGCGGGCCAATGACATCCTGCAGGCGGTCGATGAACTCGGGGACCTTGCCCGCGCCTCGCGCGACCGGCTGGCCGGGCGCCTGCGCATCGGCATCATTCCGACGATCGCGCCCTATCTGCTGCCGGCGGTGATCGCCCGGCTGACCCGCGCCAACGAGGGGCTCGACATCCATGTGCGCGAGACGGTGACCTCCCGCCTGGTGCAGGAACTCGCCGAAGGCCGGCTCGATACCGCCATCGTCGCGCTGCCGGTCTCCGAACCGGCCTTGAGCGAAGTAGCTCTGTTTTCGGAGAATTTCGTTCTGGTGCGGCCGACCGAGGACGAGGGCAAGCCGGTGCCCAACCGCGAAGCCTTGCGCGAAATGCGCCTGCTGCTGCTGGAGGAGGGGCACTGTTTCCGCGAGCAGGCGCTGTCCTTCTGCAACATGGGGCCGGCGCAGCCGCGCGAGCTGATGGACGGCAGTTCGCTGTCGACGCTGGTGCAGATGGTGAGCGCCGGCATCGGCGTGACCTTGATCCCGGAAATGGCGCTGCCGGTGGAAACCCGCTCGGCGGCCGTCTCCGTCTCGCGTTTCGACGAGCCGCAGCCCTCGCGCACCATCGGCATGATCTGGCGCAAGGCGAGCCCGCTCGCCCGGCAACTGGCGCAGATCGCCGATGCGGTGCGCCAGACCGCGCAGGAGATGCGGACCCGATCCGACGCGAGCGCCGGACCGGGCGGTGCCGTCAGCCCGCAACCCGGCTGACGCCGGGGCGCGCGCTCATGTCGAAGAGCAGGGCGCGGCCGTCTGTCTGCCAGAGGAGATCGCCGATCTCCTCCTCGCCGACCTGCAACCCGTCGCCGGCGACGAGGCGCTCGCCCTCGACCGTGGCGATGCCTTCCACCAGATGGACGAACAGCCGCCGCCCATCGGCGAGGGGAAGCGCGGTGGCATCTCCCGCCAGCGGCGCGGCAATCGACACGCGCGTGTCGGACAGAAGCCTCAACGGCGCCTCGCCCGCCTTGCCGCTGGCCAGCAGCGTCCAGTCCCGCACCGTCTCCGGTGCCGGCAGCGTCATCTGCTGATAGGTCGGCGCGCCGCCGGTGGTGTCGGGGATCAGCCAGATCTGCAGCACATGGGCGGGTTCGCTGCCGGAGGCGTTCATCTCCGCATGGCGGATGCCGCGTCCCGCCGACATCAGTTGGAGTTCGCCGGCGGCAATCTCCGCCTCGTTGCCCAGCGTGTCGGTGTGGCGCAGCCGGCCCGACAGGACCATGGTCAGAATGTCCATGTCCGCATGGCCGTGCTCGGAAAAGCCGGCGCCGGGGACGACGCGGTCCTCGTTGAGCACCCGCAGGGCGGCGTAGCCCATGCGGGCGGGATCGCGGAAACCGCCGAAGGAGAAGGTATGCCAGGCGTCGAGCCAGCCGCTCTGGGTGCGGCCGCGGCTCATGTTCTCATGGATCAGCACCATCGCTCCGTCTCCTTGTCATGCGTCGTCATGCGGCGTCCGGCGGCTCGCTCAGAAAGCCGACCAGCGCGTCGATTTCGGTCTGTCGCAACTCGTGCCCGCCCTCGTGGGCGGCGAGCGTCACGTCTGCACCCTGCGCCTTGAACCAGTCGATCAGCGCGCCGGTCGCGGCCGGCGGGCAGATCGGGTCCCGCTTGCCGGCGGAAATCAGCACCTTTCGCCCGGCAAGGCCGGGCTGGGGCGCCGGCTCGAACGGGATCAGCGGATGCAGAAGCGCGATCCGGTCGAACAGCTCCGGCCGCAGGAAGGCGACCGAGGCCAGGATGTTGGCGCCGTTGGAATAGCCGAAGCCGTAGACCGGGCGGCCCGGATGGGCCTTGCGGTGGGCCTCGACGAAGCCGGCCATCGCCTGCGTGCGCCGGGCGAGGTCGTCCATGTCGTAGACGCCTTCGCCGGTGCGGCGGAAGAAGCGCAGCGCGCCGTGCTCCGAGACATCGCCGCGCGGGGCGACAAGGCCGGCGCCGGGCACGGCCTCCTCGACGAAGCGGGCGAACTGGTGCTCGTCGCCGCCGGTGCCGTGGTAGGCAAAGACCAGCGGCGCGCCGGGCGCCGGCTGCGTGGTCAGGGCGTGATAGGTGTGCGTGATCATGACGGTGAGTCCCTTGTGGCCGGAGGGAAGGAGCCGAGTTAGTCCCGGATCGGGGTCAGGATGTCCTCGATCTGCGCGCGGAACTGCTCGTAGCGGGTCGGCAGCTTCAGGGCCTCGCCGAGATGGGCGGTATCCTCGTCCCGGTCGAAGCCGGGCTCGTTGGTCGCCACCTCGAACAGGATGCCGCCGGGGCTGCGGAAGTAGATCGCCCAGAAATAGTCCCGGTCGATCACCGGCGTGACCTGATAGCCCGTGTCCATCAACGCCTTGCGCACCTCCAACTGGGCCGCCCGGTTCTCCACCGCGAAGGCGATATGGTGCACCGAGCCGGCCCCCTGGCGGGCGGGAGCGGCCGAGGAAACCTCTTCGATATCAATGACATCGGCGCCGTTTCCACCCTCGATCGCGAAGCGGGTCCAGGTGCCGCTGCGCTCCACCTCGCGGTAGTTCATGAAGCGGAGCAGTTCGGCTGTCCCCCCGCTATCCCGCAGGCGGAAGGCCGCGCCGCGGAAGCCCTGGATCGCCTCGGCCGAACTGACACCGCCGGCGCTCCAGCCGAGGCGCTCGTCGCCCGTCGTCTCGACCAGCGAGAAGCCGTCGCCGTCCGGTCCCTGGAAGCGCAGGCGCGCCTCGCCGAAGGGGTTATCCTCCTCAAGACCGCCGACGCCGAGGCCGGCAAGGCGCTCTTTCCAGTAGGGCAGGGAACCTTCGGGCACCGCGAAATAGGTGTTTCCGACCTCGCCGGCGCCGGGGCGGCCCTGCACGATATCCGGGAAGGGGAAGTAGGTCATGACCGAGCCGGGCGTGCCGGTCTCGTCGCCATAATAGAGGTGGTAGACCTCCGGGGCGTCGAAGTTGACCGTCTTCTTGACCCGCCGCAGGCCGAGGGTGCGGGTGAAGAAGTCGTTGTTTTCCTGAGCGTTTCCCGCCATCGACGTGACGTGATGGAGGCCCTTGATCTGCGTCAGCATGGCGCTGCTCCCTTTCCCGAACCGTGGCTGCGGCCTTCGCCGCTGCTGCAAAGATGGGGCGGGCGGGATGCTTTGAGAATGGAAGCAATTCCTCGGATATCATTTCAATTCATGCAATAATCGCTGCATGATCGATCTCGACCATATTCGCGTGTTCCTGGCGGTCGCCGAGCAGCGGAGCTTCGTCGCCGCCGCCCGGCAGCTCTCGATGACGGCACCAACGGTGACGCGCGCGGTGAGCGCGCTGGAAGAAGAACTCGGGGTGCAACTGCTGTTGCGCACCACCCGGCAGGTGTCGCTGACCTCGGCCGGCGCGGTCTATGCCGCCCGCATCGCCCCGCTGCTGGAGGCGTTCCGCCGCACGACCGAGGACCTGCAGGAGCAGCAGGGCGATGTGGCCGGCACGATCCGTATCAACGCCCCGATGTCGCTCGGACAGCAGGTGCTGCCGGATGTCGTCGCCGGGTTCCGCAGCCAGTATCCCCGGGTGTCGCTGTCGATCGGGCTCACCGACCGCTTCATCGACATCGTCGCCGGCGATGTCGATCTGGCGATCCGCATTTCCGAGGCCCCGCGCGACAAGTCGACGATCTGGCGCAAGATCTGCCGCGTGCGCCGGGTGATGGTTGCCTCGCCCGCCTATCTGGCGCTGCGCGGCGCGCCTCAGACGCCGGAGGACCTTTCGGCCCATGCCTGCCTTGCCTATGACGAGCGCTCGCAGGCCGAGACCTGGGACCTGGGCCGCGACGGGCGCACGCGCCGGGTGCGGGCCGGTACAACGATTGCCGGCAACAATGGCGACCTGCTGGCGCGGCTTGCGGAAAACGGCGAGGGCATCGCCCTGCTGCCGCTGTTCATCGTCGAGGAGGGGCTGGCGCAGGGCCGGCTCGCCCAGGTGCTGCCCGACTGGGAGGCGCCGGAGATCTGGCTGACGCTCTATTATCCCCCGTACGAGCGCCTGCCGATGCGGGTCGCGCGGTTCTCCGATTTCTTCGAGGCCTATGTGACGAAGACCCGCCCGCTCTAGGTCGTGAACCATCATTCTGGCGAGAAACGGTCTGCGCGTGCCTGTCCGAATGAAAGGAGCACAAAGGCGTTATTTTCCAAGGTCTTGCGACGCCGTTGCTGGCACAATTATGAGTCTGCGACCTGGCGATCAGGCGTAAGGATCGGAGGCAAGGGCGGCGCAGGCGGCGCGGTATTCGGCGCGCAGGCGCGCGCACAGCTCGGCGGCGGGCGGCAGGTCCGTGATGGTTCCCGTGCCCTGGCCGGCGGACCAGATGTTCTTCCAGACCTTCGCCTCGCTGCCCATGTCGAGCGCGCCCGCATGTTGCAGGTTGTCCGGGTCGAGGCCGGCGCGCTCGATGCTCGGGCGCAGGAAGTTGGCGTTTACCCCGCTGATCGCCGGTGTGTAGAGAATGTCGGCGGCGGTCGCATCCAGGATCATCTGCTTGTAATCATTAACGATCATCGCTTCCTCGGTGGCGAGGAAGCGGGTGCCGAGATAGGCGAGGTCCGCACCCATGGCGCGGGTGGCAGCGATCTGCGCGCCGGTGTTGATGGCACCGGCGAGGATGATGGCGCCGTCGTAGAAGGCGCGGATTTCCGAGACCAGCGCGAAGGGGCTCATCGTGCCGGCATGGCCGCCGGCGCCGGCGCAGACCGCGATGATGCCGTCGACGCCGGCCTCGGCCGCCTTGCGGGCATGGCGCGGGTTGATGACGTCATGGAAGACGAGGCCGCCATAGGACTGAACGGCGGAGACGACATCCGGATTGGCGCCGAGCGAGGTGATGACCAGCGGCACCTTGCGCGCGACGGTCATCGCCAGATCCGCCTCCAGTCGCGTGTTGCTGCGGTGGACGATCAGGTTGACGCCGTAGGGCGCGGCATCGGCATGACCGGAGAGGCGGTCCTCGATCTCGCTCAGCCACTCGCCATAGCCTTCGGTCGTGCGCTGGTTGAGCGCCGGGAAGGTGCCGATCACACCGGCGCGGCAGGTGGCGACGACGAGGTCCGGGCCAGAGGCGAGGAACATCGGCGAGGCGATCGCCGGAACCTTGAGGCGGCCGTCGAATGCGTTCGGCATGGTCATGCGGGAACCCTCCGGTCTGCCGGGCGTGCCGGTTACTCGCCGCGGAACTGCGGCTGGCGCTTTTCGAGGAAGGCCGAGACGCCCTCGCGGAAGTCGCGGGTCCCGGTCATGCGGATGAAGGAGGCGCGCTCGGCCTCCAGATGGGCGGCGAAGGGGCGGTCGAGTGCGGCATCAATGAGCGCGCGAACCGCGCCCAGCGCCTGGGTCGGGCCGCTGGCGATCCGCTTTGCAAGGGCGAGGGCCTCGGCGTCGAGCTCTTCCGCAGGCACTACCTTGTTGACGATGCCCGCCGCGCGGGCTTCCTCCGCGCTCAAGGTCTCGCCGAGCAGCAGCAGTTCCATCGCCTTCGCCCGGCCGACCTTGCGCGGCAGCGCCCAGGTGCCGCCGCAGTCGGGCGAGGTGCCGATCCG
Organism: Stappia sp. TSB10GB4; assembly: GCF_900185745.1. Taxonomy (NCBI): domain Bacteria; kingdom Pseudomonadati; phylum Pseudomonadota; class Alphaproteobacteria; order Hyphomicrobiales; family Stappiaceae; genus Stappia; species Stappia sp. TSB10GB4. The sequence continues at coordinate 14,050 of NZ_FYAV01000024.1, forward strand.
ATCATAGGCGACGACGAAGCGCGCGCCGGCCTCGGCGATCACCAGGTCGGCACCGAGCATCAGGCTGAAGCCGGCGCCGGCGGCGACGCCCTGCACCTTGGCGATCACCGGGGCAGGGGACTCGCGCAGGGCGGTGAGGGCGGGGTGCAGCGCGTCGAGGAGGTCGTGGACGACCTCGGCGGCGCGGTCCGGATCCTTGCCGAAGGCGGCGACATCGCCGCCGGCCATGAAGGCGCGGCCGGAACCTGCAAGGACGATGCAGCGCAGGCCCTTGGTCGCGGTGACCTTGCGCACGGCCTGCAGGAAAGCGCGGGCGGTCGGTACGTCGAGCGCGTTCAGCACCTTCGGCCGGTTGATCGTGAGGGTGGCGATGCCGGTTGCGGCATCGATCTCGGTGAGCACCAGATCCTCGCTCATGCGACGGCCTCCTTGGGTGCGTGGAACCGGCCGCCGTCGCGGGCCATGGCGGCAAGGCCGACCGGGATTTCCAGCTTGTCGGCATGGCAGGCGGCGACGAACCCGGCCGCCCCTTGGGTGTCGATCAGGCTCAGCGGCCCGCCGGTCCACACGGGGAACCCCGCCGCGTCGATGGCATGGACATCGGCCTCGGCGGCCGAGGCGACATCGCCGCGCTCAAACGTAGCGGCAGCGGCAAGCGCCATGGCGCGCAAGAGCCGCAGGCCGGCGGGGCGCAGGGCCGCTCGCGCGCTCTTGTCGTCGGTGGCCGCAAGGGGCGCGTCGGTCGGCAAGGCGGGCAGCGTGGAGAGGCCGACACCCTCGGCGGCATTGCGGATGAAGGCGGGACTCATGCCCTCAGCCTGCATGCGCAGCGCCTCGGCGTCGAGCGCGTTTCGGCAGGCGTTGGCGAGCGGCCCGTCCTTGTCCGCCCGCGCCCGGCCCTCGCGGGCCAGCACCTGGCGGGCGAAGAACTGGGTGCGGATCATCGCCTGCGCGACATCGCCATGGACGAGATGGCCGAAATACTGGCGCTCAACCTTCAGCGCCTTGTCGATGGGCAGCCGCAGGCCCTCGTAGACGCAGGAGAGGATCGCCTCCAGCGCCGGATAGTTGCGGTGGCCGCGCGCGCGGATCTGAGCATTGGCGAAGAGGAAGACGTTCGACGCTGCCTCGGACGTGACGGCGGGACCCGGCGGGGCGAAGCCCTTGGCGTCCCACGGGGCGGCGGCAGGGACGCGGCCTTCGGTGAGCGCGCGCCGTGCCGCGGCAACCAGATCGTCCGGCTCGGCCAACTCGTCGAGAATGCCGAGCGACAGCGCCTCCTCGGCGGAGAGGCGCTTGCCTTCCAGAAGCAGGGGGAGGGCGGCCTCGATGCCGATGACGCGGGGCAGGCGCTGGGTGCCGCCGGCGCCCGGCAGGATGCCGAGCGTGACCTCGGGCAGGCCGAAGACGGCCTTGGGATTGCGCGCGGCGATCCGGTAATGGCAGGCGAGCATCAGTTCCAGCCCGCCGCCGAGCGCGGTGCCGCTGGCCGCTGCGACGACCGGCTTGCCGCAGGTTTCCAGCGCGCGGAAGGCGTCGGTCATGGCGCGGATGCGCTCCGACGCGGTGGCCGGCGAGGTGCCCGGACCGGTCATGCCGTTCATGATCGCAAGATCGGCACCGGCGATGAAGCTGTCCTTGCCGGACGCGACGATGATGCCGGTGACCGCCGGATCGGCGGCGAGCCGGGCGATCTCCTCGCGCAGGGCTTCCGTGAAGGCCCAGTCGATCACGTTCATCGAGCGGCCGGGCATGTCGATGGTCAGGAGGGCGATGCCGCCATCGTCGATCTCGTGTGTCAGCATGGGGCGCCTCCTCAGATCCGCTCGATGATGGTGGCGACGCCCATGCCGGCGCCGACGCACAGGGTGACGAGGGCGGTCTGTCGGTCCGTGCGCTCGAGCTCGTCCAGCGCGGTGCCGAGGATCATCGCGCCGGTGGCTCCCAGCGGATGGCCCATGGCGATGGCCCCGCCATTGGCGTTGACGATCTCCGGGTCGAGATCGAGCGCCTCGATGAAGCGCAGGGCGACGGCCGCGAAGGCCTCGTTGATCTCGAAAAGATCGATGTCGGAAACGGTCATGCCGGCCCGCTTCAGCGCCTTTTCCGCCGCGAAGGAGGGGGCGGTGAGCATGATCGTCGGCTCCGAGCCGATTTCGGCGAAGGCGCGGATGCGAGCGCGCGGAACGAGGCCGGCGCGCTCTCCCGCCTCGCGGGTGCCGAGCAGCACGGCGGAGGCGCCGTCGACGATGCCGGACGAGTTGCCGGCATGGTGGACGTGGCGGATTTCCGCGAAGTCCGGATAGCGCTCCAGCGCCACCGCGTCGAAGCCGGCCTTCTCGCCGAGGGCTGCAAAGGAGGGCTTCAGCCGGGCAAGGTCCTCGACCGTGGAATTGCCGCGGATGGTCTCGTCGCGGGCGAGCAGCACCTCGCCGACCCGGTCGTGGACGGGAACGACGCTGCGGGTGAAGCGGTCCTCCGACCAGGCCCGCGCGGCGCGGCGGTGACTCTCGACCGCGAAGGCGTCGAGCTGCGCGCGCGAATAGCCCCATTTGGTGGCGATGAGATCGGCGGAAATGCCTTGCGGCACGAAGGTCGTGGCGGCCGCCACCTGCGGATCGGCGCCCCAGGCGCCGCCGTCGGAGAGGATCGGGATGCGTGACATGGATTCGACGCCGCCGGCGACCATCATGTCGGCCTGGCCGGCCATCACCTTGGCGGCGGCCATGTTGCAGGCCTCGAGCCCCGAGGCGCAGAAGCGGTTGATCTGCACGCCTGCGGTCTCTTCCGCATAGCCGGCGGCGATGGCGGCAACGCGCGGCAGGCACTGGCCCTGTTCGCCGACGGGCATGACGATGCCCATCACCACATCGTCGACGAGGGCGGTGTCGAGCGCGTTGCGCTCGCGCACCGCCTCCAGCACCGTGGTGGCAAGGCGGATCGGCGTCACCTCGTGCAGGGCGCCATCGGGCTTGCCCCTGCCGCGCGGCGTGCGCAGGTGGTCGTAGATCAGGGCGTCGGGCATGTCGGGGTGTCGGGCTCCGTTGGATCCGGGCGAGGGATGCGTCAGCCGCTCGGATAGAGGCTGGCGATCTCTCCGGCGTATTTGGTCTGGATGCTGGAGCGGCGCACCTTCATGGTCGCCGTGACCTCGTCGTCGTCGTGGTCCAGTTCCTTGGTCAGCAGGTGGAAGCGGCGGATGTGCGAGACCTGCGCCAACTGGCTGTTGGCGGTGCGGATCTCCGCATCGACCAGTTCGCGCACCGCCGGGTTTTCGGCCAGACTGCGGAAGTTGGTGTAGGACAGGCCCTGTTCCTCCGCCCATTTGGCGACGGTCTCGAAATCGATCTGGACGAGCGCCGCGACATATTTGCGGGCCTCGCCGATGACGATGCATTCCTTGATGTAGGGGCTGCCCTTGACCGTGTTCTCGATTTCCGAGGGGCTGAGATTCTTACCGCCGGCGGTGATCATGATGTCCTTGAGGCGGTCGACGATGCGGAACTCGCCGTTCTCCACCTCGACCACGTCGCCGGTATGCAGCCAGCCGTCCTTCAGGGTTGCCTGCGTGGCGGCGGGGTTCTTGTAGTAGCCGGCGAAAACGGTGTCGCCCTTCAGCAGCAGTTCGCCGTGCTCGCCGACGCGCGCCTCGACGCCCTTGACCGAGGGGCCGACCGAACCCGGCACCAGCCGGCCGAGCGTCTGGCCAAGCGCGATGCCGCTCGATTCCGTCATGCCGTAGACCTCGACGAGGGGCACGCCGATGGTGCGGAAGAAGCGGACGATGCGCGGCGAGATCGGCGCGGCACCGGTCATGGCGACATGGGTGCGGCGCAGGCCGATGTAATTCTGCAGCGCGCGGAAGACGAGGAGGTAGCAGATCGCGAAAAGTACCCGCTCGCTGAGGCTGCGCTCCGTGCGGGATTTTTCGGCGAAGGGCTCGCAGGCGCGATAAGCCCATTCGTAGAGCGCGCGGCGATAGCCGCCGGCCTCCAGCATGCGGATATGGATCGAGGAATGCAGTTTCTCCCAGATCCGCGGCACGCCGAGGAAGGAGGAGGGGGCGACCTCGCGCAGGTCCTCCTGGACGGTGCGCAGGGACTCGCCGAAGCAGATCCGCGAGCCGAGATAGATCGGCGCCATCACCGTCACCATCTGCTCGGCGACATGGCACAGCGGCAGATAGGACAGGTGGACGGACTGCGCGTCGAGGCCGATGCGGTCGGCGACCGCGATCGCCTGGGCGCGCAGGTTGCGATAGGAGAGCATCGCGCCCTTGGGCTTTCCGGTCGAGCCGGAGGTGTAGATCATCAGGGCGATGTCATCGAGCGAGCGGGCGGTTGGCCCGTCTCCGGTGGCGGCCGGGCCAGCGGCGCGCCGCGTCCGCCCGATCTCCTCCATAGCGTCGAAGGAGATGACGAAGTCTCCCGAATAGCCGCGCAGGCCCTTGGTCTCCACCACGACGACACGCCGCAGCTTCGGCAACTGTTCGCGAACCTCGATCACCTTGTCGAGCTGCTCCTGGTCCTCGCAGACGATGATCTCGCTGTCGGAATGTTCCAGCACATAGCCGACCTCGTTGGCCGGGCTGGTCGGATAGACGCCGATGGTGACGCCGCCGACAAGGCCGGTGCCGAGCTGGGCGAGCACCCATTCGACGCGGTTTTCCGACAGCACCGCCACATGGCCACCTTCGCCGAGGCCGAGGGCCACAAGGCCTTCGCCGACATCGCAGGCGCGCTCGTGATACTGGCGCCAGGAAAGGGGATTCCAGATGCCGAAGTCCTTCTGCAGGACCGCCACCCGGTCGGGCGTCGCCTCGGCATGGGCGCGCAGCATCTGCGGCAGGGTGAGTTCGGGGAAGTCGGCCATGATCTCTTGCCTCAGGACAGCCAGCGCTTGCGGCGCTTGTAGTGCTTGATGTCGCGATAGCTCCTGGTGCCCTCGCCGCCGCTGGCGCCGAGGTAGAATTCGCGCACGTCCTCGTCCTTCACCAGCCGCTCGGTCGGCCCGTCGAGCACGATCTTGCCGGTCTCCATGATGTAGCCGTAATGGGCGACGGCGAAGGCGACGGCCGCGTTCTGCTCGACCAGGAGCATGGAGACGCCGAGATCGCGGTTGATCGAGGCGATGATGGTGAAGATCTCCTCGACCAGCACCGGCGAGAGGCCGAGCGAGGGCTCGTCCAAGAGGATCAGCGAGGGCTGGGCGATGAGCGCGCGCCCGATCGCCAGCATCTGCTGCTCTCCGCCGGACAGGTAGCCGGCACGGCCGTTGCGCCGCTCGAACAGGCGCGGGAAATACTGGTAGACGAGGTCGAAGGGCGTCGGCTTGAGCCCGCGCCCGGACAGGGCGAAGGTCGCCGCCGTCAGGTTCTCCTCGACCGTCAGGTCCTCGAAGATGCGGCGCCCCTCCATCACGTGGAAGAGGCCGCGCCGCACCAGGGCATGGGGCGTCAGGCGGGAGATGTCGTTGCCGTCGAAGCGGATGGTTCCCGCCGTGACGGCGCCGTTCTCCAGCGTCAGGAGGTTCGACACCGCCTTCAGCGTCGTCGACTTGCCCGCGCCGTTGGAGCCGAGCAGGGTGACGATCTTGCCGCGCCCGACGCTCAGGGACAGGCCGCGGAGCACCTGTACCGTCTTGTTGTAGACGACCTCGATGTTGTTGATGTCGAGGAGGATGTCCGCGGCCATCTCGCTTACTCCTGCACGCTGATCCAGTCGGACGCCGGCAGCATCTGCTGGGCGCTGGCGTCGTAGCGATAGATGCGGCCGACCGGGATCGAGTTGCCGGGGATCGAGATCGGCACGCCGATGATGCCGCCGGTGTCGAAGTTCTCGATCGAGTTGAGGGCCGCCTTCAGGTTGGGGGCGTTGAGCTCCTGGCCCGCCTCCAGCGTGCGCTTGGCCGCCTCGGTGAACAGCATGGCGGTGAGGAAGCCCTGCATGTAGGGCGTCGACTGGTACTCGGGGCGCATCTCGCGGATGCGGTCGAGCATCGGCGCGTTGTCCGCTTCGTCATAGTAGTAGCGATAGGGCATGACGCCCATGAAGCCGTCGGCGGCCTCGCCGACCTTGCTCCAGATGCTGGCATCCATCGACCAGAAGGTGCCCATGAACTTGGTCTCAAGGCCAAGCTGCTTGGCCTGGGTCATGAACTCGGGCAGCGGCGCCAGCACGTAGCCGTGGAAGATGGTGTAGTCCGGCCGGGCGCGGCGCAGCTTCAGCACCTCGGTGGAGACGTCGACGGCGGTCGGCGGGGTGATGATCTCCTCGACCACTTCGAGGCCGAGCTCGCTGGCGCGCGCCTTGGTGGCGGCGATCGGGTCGCGGCCGAACTCGGTGTCGGAATTGACCAGCACGATGCGGGCGCCCGGCTTCTCCTTGGCGATGTATTCCAGCAGGATGCCGGTCATCTCCGAATAGTCGGGGCCGGCCATGAACTGATACTGGAAGGCCTTGGGATCGTTCAGCTCGGTGGCGAAGGAGGCGCCGGCCATGATGGTCGTGCCCATCCGGTCGAGCTCGCCGTTGATGGTCTTGGCGAAGCCGGTGGAGTCGCCATAGTAGAGGTGGATCGTGTTCTGGCTCGTCAGCTTGTTGAAGGCGGCGACGGAGGCGTCGACCTTGTAGCCGGTATCCTCGTAGGCGAGGCGCAGCTTGCGCCCCTGGAGGCCGCCGGCCTCGTTGACGATCTTGATATAGTCCTGCATGCCGGCCTCGATGCCGACGCCGGCGAAGGCGAAGACGCCGGTGAGCGGGATCGAACCACCGATGACGATGTCGTCCGCGGCCGCAGCCGGCAGCGCGGTGGCGATGGCTGCCGATGCCGACAGGGCAAGCAGCGTTCTCCTGGTAAAGCTAAGCATTGTTTCCTCCGGTTTTATCGCGTGACTTTTGGTCATTCACTTCTTGAAGGGCCAGAGATGGAAGTAACGCCGGGTTCTCTGGACGATTTCGGCAAGTCCCTTCGGCTCGAAGATGAGAAAGCCGACGATCAGGAGGCCGAAAACGATGGTGCGGACGGGCGAGAGCATCGCCGCCGCGTTGGGAAGGACAGGGGTGAGCCAGTCGATGCCGAAGCGCAGCAGCTCCGGCACGAGGGTCATGAAGACGGCGCCGAGAATGGCGCCGAGGATCGTGCCCATGCCGCCGACGATGATCGCGGCGAGGAAGAAGATCGAATAGACGAAGGGGAAGCTCTCCGGCGTCACCACGCGGAAGAAATAGGCCCACATGCCGCCGGCGACGCCGGCATAGAAGGACGAGATGGCAAAGCTCGTCAGCTTGTAGCGCAGCAGCGAGATGCCCAGCACCTCGGCCGAGATGTCGCGGTCGCGGATGGCGATGAAGGCCCGTCCGACGCGGGTGCGGAAGAGGTTCGCCGCGCCCAGCACCATCAGCGCGGTGATCGGCACGAAGACGAAATAGAGCTGCTTGTAGTCGGTGAGCGGCGTGCCGAGGAAGGTCGCCGGCGTCAGCGTCAGGCCGCTGTTGCCGTTGGTCACGCTCTGCCAGTTGACGAAGACGAAATGCAGGATGATGGAGGCGGCGATGGTGGCGATGGCCAGATAGAGGCCCTTGACCCTGAGGCTAGGCAGGCCGACCAGCAGGCCGACGGCGGCGGCAACGATGCCGCCGGCCACGATGTTGAGCAGGAAGGGCGTGCCGAGGCGGAGCTGCATCCAGCCGACCGTATAGGCGCCGACCGCCATGAACGCCGCCTGGCCGAGGCTGACGAGGCCGGTATAGCCGGTCAGGATGTTGAGACCGGTGGCGCTCGCCACGTTGATGGCGACAAGGCAGGCGAGATAGAGCCAATAGTTGTCGAGCATGAACGGGGCGATGCAAAGACCGAGGGCGAAGAGCCCCATCCACAGGCGCTGCGGCCGGGTGGTCAGCAGCGCCTCGTCGGCCTGGTAGCTGTGCTTGGCGGTTCCGATCTTCATGTCAGAGACGCTCGATTTCTGTCGTGCCGAACAGTCCGTAGGGACGGATCATCAAGGCGACGAGGAGGAGGCCGAAGGTGGTGACGAGCTTGAATTCGCCGCCGAGATAGGTGCCGGCCCAGGCCTCGATGAGGCCGATCACGAGACCGCCGACGAGGGCTCCGGCGACGGAGTCGAGCCCGCCGACAATGACCACGACCAGAGCGGAGAGGCCGAACACGCCCATGGCTGGCGAGATGCCGCCGATGGAGCCGAGCAGCACGCCGGCGCCGGCAGCGGTGCCGCAGCCGATCACCCAGGCGAGCGAGAAGACACCAGGCACGTTGATCCCGCAGGAATAGGCCGCGGCCTGGTCGGTCGCCGTCGCCCGCAGCGCGACACCGCCGCGCCAGTAGCGGAAGAGGACGAGGAAGACCGCGATGACCACGGCGGCAACCGCGAAGGCGATGGCGATCTTGCGCGAGACATAGGCCTCGCCGATGAAGATCGGGGTGTTGCCCATGAAGGCGGGCAGGGCGCGCGGGTCGGTGCCCCAGATCAGTTCGACGAGGCCGACCAGGATCGAGCCGAGGCCGATGGTCACCATGAAGACGGCAATCGGGCTCTCGCCGAGCATCGGGCGGATCAACCCGCGCTCGACCACTGCGCCGACGAGGCCGCCGCCGGCGATGGCGAGCGGGATCGCCGCCCAGGCCGGCAGGCCGAACCCGGCGGCGAAGGCGAAGAACAGGTAGCCGCCGAGCATCAGCATTTCGCCGACGGCGAGGTTGATGACGCGGGTCGCCTTGTAGATCAGCACGAAGGCGAGGGCCGTCAGCGACAGCAGCGCCCCCGAACCGAGGCCGGCCAGCGTCACCTCGAAGAAGAACAGAAGGTCGCTCATGCCACGTCCTCGCGCCTGTCGTCCGTGGGCGCACCGGAATTGCCGGTGGTTCCCGTTTCGCCCTTGAGCCGGGCCATCAGCGCCGCCGGGTCGCCGCTGCCGAGATAGGCCTCGGTGACATGCGGGTCGGCCTGCACCTCGTGCGGCAGGCCGCGAGCGATGACCTCGCCGAAATTCAGCACGACGACATGGTCGGAGATGTCCATCACCATGCCCATGTCGTGCTCGACCATCAGGATCGTGGTGCCCCATTCCTCTTTCACGTCGAGGATGAAGCGGGCCATATCCTCGGTCTCTTCGCGGTTCATGCCCGCGACCGGCTCGTCGAGCAGGAGGATGCGGGGGCGCATGGCGAGGGCGCGGGCGAGCTCGACCCGCTTCTGCAAGCCGTAGGAGAGCGCGGCGACCGGCATGTTGCGGATGTGGTCGATCTCGAGGAAATCGATGATGCGACGCTCGACCTCGGCGCGCAGTTCCATCTCCTCGCGCTGGGCCGGCCCCCAATAGGCGAGGGCCTGCAGCAGGCCGGTCTTCATATGGGCGTGGCGGCCGAGCTTGATGTTGTCGAGCACGGTCATGCCGCGGAAGAGCGCGATGTTCTGGAACGTGCGGGCGAAGCCGAGGGCGGCGCGTTCGGGCGGATGCATCCGCGTCACGTCGCGTCCATCGAAGCGGACGCTGCCTTTCTGCGGCTTGTAGAAGCCGGAGATGCAGTTGAACATGGAGGTCTTGCCGGCGCCGTTCGGGCCGATCAGCGCGGTGATCGAGCCGGGCTCGGCCGAGAAGGACACGCCGCGCAGCGCCTTGAGGCCGCCGAAGGACAGCGACAGGTCTTCCACCTCCAGACGGGCGGCGCCGGTCGCGCCACTGTCGAGCGCGCCCGTCATCGGCATACCGTCCGGGCGCTCGTGGGGACACTCCGCCCACGTGCCAACGTGATGGGGCCGGCCGATTGCGGCCGGTCGTGCAGGACGTTCGACATGTTCCTCCCCGATGTCTTCCTTGCCGGTGCGTCGCCTGCCGGTCTTTTACGGGTTTCTTTTCTCGATCTTCCGCGCCGCCCCCTCCAGGGCCGCCCGCCTTACCTCATGCGTATTGCCGGACGCTCGACAGCCTCTCGAAGATGCTCTCCACCGGCTCGTCGATATCTCGGCCCGCGCGTTCGAAACCGCGCTTCCAGTCGACCACGTGCCGCCGCATCCAAAGGCGCGCTTCCTCCTTGTCGCGCGCGGCAACGGCATCGATCAGTCGGCGATGGGCGGCGACCATGCGGCCGGCGCCCTGCGGCACCCGGCGGCAGATCAGCTCGGATGTGGGAAAGAACAGGAGCGCTGCCGGCTCACGCGCCAGTTCCAGCACCCGGTTGCGCGAGGCCTTGGCCAGCAGCGCATGAAACTCCGTGTCGAGGCCGGCAAGGCGGACGGGATCGCCCAGCGCCGCCTCGGCCAGCGCCTGGTTCTCCTCCAGCGCGGCAAGGTCTTGCTCCGAAGCCTCGTCGACGGCGGCGTCGATGACGCCGAGTTCCAGGATCACGGCCGCCTCGAACAGCTCACGGAACGTGACCTGATGCAGCACCAGCGCCCGGCTCATGCGATCCGACAGCTTGCGATAATGGGGAAGGCAGACATAGAGCTTGCGGCCGGCCTCGCGCTGGACCAGTCCCGCCTGCTCCAAGAGGCGGATGCCCTCGCGGACCGTCGAGCGGTTGACGCCGAACTGGCGCACCAGCACCGCCTCGGTGCCGATCTCGTCGCCCGGACGCAGCCGGCCGGCCATGATCTCGCGCTCGATCGCCTCCGCGACCATCTGGTAGGCGGACGGCACCTTGATCTTCTCGAAGCGCCCTGGCTCCGCCAACGACATTCTGAACGTCTCCTCCCGAACGCTCCGGCATCGCACGTCTTGATGGCGCGTATTGTCGGTTCGTCCCTTTGTCCGACAAAGCTTGGCATGAGCCTGAACCGGCCGTCAAGTGGAGATTTCCGAGCATCAACTCGAGAAAATGTCCGGCGAGAGGGCCCGTCCGTTCGAAATTCTGGCCTTTGCCGGTTTGTCGGACAAATGGGCCCGGGAGGCGGCGGGGGGCTTCTGTCAGCGACTTGCCAAGGTGTGGCCACAACGCGCCGGGACGGGCGCCAAAGGGAGGGGCTGCTCCTGCTGGCCCAGGCGGCGCCTGCCCGCTCCTGCCATGCCTGCTCCTGACATGCCCGCTCCTGTCGTTTCGCCCCTCCCGGACCGTCGGCCGACGAGGTGTCCGGCGATCGGCAGTCTCCCGCCCCTGCTGCCTCTGGTTGATTTGCGGGCGCCTGCACAAAGATTTTGCAGTGCAAAAAATGATTGCATATTGCAATTGACAAGCAAATAAAACGCTAGATATCGTCGTGATACTGCAAGGGGGAACTCGCCGGAAACGGCCATTCCCCTCGGCGTAAGTGTCCATGACAGAAGTGTCGGTACTTGCCGGCTCCTCACCGCGGGAACCTGGCGCAGGCCGGGTTCGGGTGAGGCTGGGCGGGGGCGCCGGGCACAGAGGCGAGGGCTCGACACAACAGGGCCGTCAAAAGAAGTCGGGGAGGAAAGCGTCCGGATCGGATCCATCGAAAGCCACAGGGAGCTTGCACCATGTATGCCGATGCCAAGTCCGTGGAATTTGTCGGAAAGCGCTCCGCAGACTATCGCGATGCACTGTCGCTCTACGCGGATGCCTGGTTGCCGGATATCGCCTGCATGAAGCGATTCCTGGCGCCCGCCCCCGGAGAACACATTCTCGAAGTCGGTGCCGGAAACGGCTATTTCAGCCGGGCGATCGCTGCTGCCATCGGTCCGAGCGGCCTGCTCGTCGCCAGCGACCCGTCGGTGGAGCAACTGGCCAATCTGGGGGCGGAAGCGCCCTTCGGCAACATTGTCGTCGTGCCTGCCTCGGCGGACACGCTGGATGTCGGCCATGACGGGTTCGACGCGGTCTGGAGCCGGGGCGCCATTCATCACGTTGCCGACAAGACCTCCGCCTTCCGGCGCTTCAACGAGGTCGCGCGTCCGGGAGGGCGGCTCGTCATCGCCGACATTTTCGCCGGCACGCCGCTCGCCCGCTATTTCGATGCCTTCATCGCGCGGAGCTGTTCGACCGGCCACGAGGTCGCCTTCCTGTCGCGGGAGTTCGCCGAAAGCCTGTGCGAGCTGACCGGCTGGGCGCCGCCGGTGTTTCACGAGGTGGTCACCCCTTGGGAATTCGCTCGCAAGGAGGAGATCGGCCACTTCCTGCATCTGCTGTTTTCCGCCAAGCCCGGCTATTCGCCGCAGGATTGCCTGGAGGCGGCGGATCACTTCCTGAGCGTCACCGAGACCGGATCCGGCTGGGCGCTGATGTGGCCGATGACGGTCATGACCAGCACGCGCCCGGCCCATGGCTAGAGCGGAGGGCGCCATGATCAGGTCGGGTCAGGTGGCCCCGTCCGGCGCCGGCGAGCGCCGCAGCGGGCCGGGACATCGGCGGCTTGCCCAGCCGCCACGGCTGCGCGTGCTGGGGCGCGGCGGCGGTCAGGCGCGCCTCACGGGCACTGCGGGCCGGACAGGCGAGGCGGTCCGCCTCGGCGAGGGTGGCTTCGCGCCGGCGAAGGTCGTCTATCACGGCTCGGCAGGGGCCTTCGCCCATATCGCCTGCCGCTCGGCCTTTCCCGAGGCGGAGGCGGTCGGACGGACCAGTCTCATGGGGGTGATCGAGGCGGTGCGCAGCGGTGCTGCGGAAGCGGCGGTGCTGCCTTGCGAGAACGTGCTGGTCGGCCGGGTGCCGGACATCCACCTGCTGCTGCCCGAAAGCGGGCTGGCGATCGTCGGGGAGATCTTCGAGCGGATCGAGCATCATCTGGTCGCCCCGCCCGGCTGGCGTCTCGATCTCATCCGGCGGGTGCATTCGCACCCCGTGGCCCTGATGCAGGTGCGCCGGTTTCTGGCGACCCACGGGATTGCCGGCGTGGAGGCGCCGAACACGGCGATGGCGGCGGCGCTGGTGCGGGAGCGGGCCGACCCGTCGGAAGCGGCGGTGGCCTCGGAACTGGCGGCGGAGGTCCACGGACTGTCGATCCTCAAGCGCAACATCGAGGACGACCCGGCCAATCGGACACGCTTCTACGTGCTCGCCGCCCGGCCCGTCATGCCGGCGGCGGACGTGCCGGAGCCGATCACCAGCCTGCTGTTCGAGCTGCGCAACGAACCGGGGGCGCTGTTTCGCGCGATGGCCGGTTTCGCCGGGGAGGGGGTCAACCTGACCAAGCTCGAGAGCTACCTCGTCGGAGGGCAGTTCGTCGCCACGCGCTTCTTCTGCGAGTTCCAGGGGCATCCCGAGCAACCGGCCGTGCGCCGGGCGATCGAGGTGCTTCGGCGCAACACGACCCGCCACGCGGTGCTCGGCGTGTTCGCCATGCATGCCCAGGGCGCAGGCCTGCGGATCGCGGCGGCGGAACACGCGCCGGACAGTCGAAAAGGCATTTGAAAACGAGGGCGATCGATCCAGGCGTCGCGATGCCTGGTCGTCCGGGGAGGACGGTGTGAGAGGGGAAATGCCGGGGCGAATGGACAAAGCCGGGGCGGAGGTTCCGGGCGAGATCGCGGGGCTGCCGCAGTCGATCGAGGATTTCCGCAGCTTGGCGTGCCGGCGGCTGCCGCGCTTCGTCTTCGATTTCATCGATGGCGGCAGCGGCTCGGAAGATACGCTGGCGGAAAACCGCGCCGCGCTCGACCGCATCCGGCTGGTCGGCTCGGCTCCGCGCGATGTCAGCGCCTGCAGCCCGGCGATCACGCTTTTTGGCGAACCGCTGTCGATGCCGCTGATCATCGGGCCGACCGGGCTTGCCGGGGCGGCCTGGCCGCGCGGCGATCTGGATCTTGCGCGGGCCGCCTCGCGTTGCGGCATTCCCTTCGTCATGAGTTCGGCGGCGACCGCCAGCATGGAAGAGGTGGCGGCGGCCGGTGCCGGTCCCAAATGGTTCCAGCTCTATCTGTTCCGCAACCGGGAGGTCAGCCGGCGGCTGGTCGAGAGGGCCGCCGCGCTGGGGTTTCGCGCGCTGGAGGTGACGGTCGACAATGCGGTGCCGGGGCGGCGCCTGCGCGATGTGCGCAACGGGTTCTCGCTGCCGTTCCGCTGGTCGCCCGCAAAGCTCGCGAGCCTCCTGGCGCATCCCCGCTGGTCGCTGCAGATGGCGCGGGCCGGGGCGCCGAGGCTGGAGGTGATGGCGGCCGAACTCGGCCGGCTGGCCGCCACGGACACGATTGCCGAACTGATGCAGTCGCAGCTCGATCCGTCGGTCGGTTGGGACGACATCGACCGGATCCGCGACGCCTGGCGGGGGCCGCTGATCGTCAAGGGGATGATGGATCCGGCGCAGGTGCGCCGCGCCGTGGAGATCGGCGTCGACGGCCTCGTCGTCAGCAATCACGGCGGGCGACAGCTCGATGGTGCGGTCGCCAGCATCGACATCCTGCCCGAGTTCCGCGCCGAAGCCGGCCGGCGGCTTGCGCTCTTGGTCGACAGCGGCTTCCGGAGCGGCTCGGACATCGCTCGTGCGCTCGCTCGCGGGGCGGATGCCGTGCAGGTGGGACGGGCAACCCTCTATGCGCTGGCCGCGGCGGGCGAGTGCGGCGTCGTCCAGGCGCTTGCCGTCCTCAGACGCGAGTTCGAGGTCGTCCAGATGCTCATGGGCGTGCGGCGTCCGGCCGAATTCACGCGGTCCATGCTGCGGGAACCGGCCGCCGGCAATGGACCGGCGGTTCGGAGCGAGCGGGCGGGAGCCCGCCAACAGGATCTTCCAACGGTGATGACGGAGTGAGGAGAAAAGCGATGTTCCGATCGAAATGGGCCGCCATGGCGGCGATGCTGCTCGCGGGTGCCGGGCTTTGGGGCGCCGAGGCGGCCGAACAGAAGCAGGTGGCGATCACCTATATCATCGATCATCCGGCGATCGACGCGGCGCGCAACGGCATTGTCGAGGAACTGGCCGAGGCCGGCTACAAGGCCGGCGAGACGCTGAAGCTGCACACCCAGAGCGCCCAGGGCAGCATGCCGACGCAGTTGCAGATCGCCAAGGAATTCGCCGGGCTGAAGCCCGACCTGCTGGTGGCCATCAGCACGCCTTCAGCCCAGGCCCTGCAGAGCGCGGCGGGCGACATCCCGGTGCTGTTCTCGGCGGTGACCGATCCCGTCGAGGCAAAGCTGGTGGCGAGCCTGGAGAGCCCGGGCGGCAACATCACCGGAACCACCGACAAGCAGCCGTTCGGCCCGACCCTGCAACTGATCCGCGACCTGCTGCCCGAGGCCAGCAAGCTCGGCGTCATCTACAATGCCGGCGAAGCCAACTCGGTCTCCCAGGTCGCGGCGCTGAAGCAGGAGGCGGGCGCCTATGGGTTCGAGATCGAGGAGAGCTCCGCCTCGCAGACGGCGATGGTCGGCGATGCCGCGCTGAGCCTTGCCGGCCGCGCCGACGCCATTCTCATTCCCACCGACAGCACCGTGGTGGCGGCGGTCGAAAGCGTCGTCAATGTGGGCCGGAAGGCGAAGATCCCGGTCTTTGCCAGCGACACGGATTCGGTCGAGCGGGGCGCCGTCGCGGCCCTCGGTTTCGACTATTATCAGCTTGGCCGCATCACCGGAAAGATGGCGATCCGGGTGCTGTCGGGCGAGAGCCCGGCGACGATCCCGGTCGGGGCGCTGGAGAGCCAGGATCTCTATCTCAACAAGACATCGGCCGCGGCCATGGGCGTCGAGCTGCCCGAAGCGCTGCTCGCCTCGGCCAAGAAGGTGGTCGACTAAGCCCGTTTGTAATTCGGAGCCATTCTGACGGAGCGATTTTGTGACAAGGTCAAGCAAAGACACGCAGGCCGTATCTGGAGACGGACAAGGGGATTTGCGCCGGAATTGGCGCAAAATCGCCCGCCCCACAGGGCTTCCGATTGGTGGGCGCCCGACGCCGAACCGATCTTGCCCGATGCGAAGGCATCGCGCGGCACCCGTTTCGACGCCGGATCGCCGCTCCAATCGAGAAGCAGAATTGACTGCGAACTGGCCGAAAGGGCTCTAGATGAGCATGCTGGCATTGTCCGGGGCTATCGAGGCGGGGCTGCTGTTCTCGCTGGTGGCGCTCGGGGTCTATATCTCGTTCCGTGTCCTGAATTTTCCGGATCTGACGGTGGACGGCAGCTTCCCTCTGGGGGCTGCCGCCACGGCGGTGGCGATCGTCTCGGGCGTCAATCCGCTGCTGGCAACCTTGATCGGCACGGGGGCGGGCGCCTGTGCCGGTTTCGTCTCGGCCTATCTCAACGTGCGCTTCAGGATCCTGAACCTGTTGGCCGGCATCCTGACCATGGTCGCGCTCTACTCGATCAACCTGCGCGTCATGGGGCGGCCGAACATCTCCCTCTATGGCGAGGAAACGATCTTCACCCCGTTCGACGGGCTGCTCGGGCTCGGCATCTGGACCAACGCCGTCGTGCTGCTGGCGATTGCCGTCGCGATGAAATTCGCCGTCGACTGGTTTCTCGCAACGGAGATCGGACTGGCGCTGCGAGCCAGCGGCGAGAACCCGGTGATGGCGCGGGCGCAGTCGGTCGACAACGACCGGATGACCCTGATCGGCCTGACCATCAGCAACGGCCTTGTCGGCCTGGCCGGTTCGCTCTTCGCCCAGAGCCAGGGGGTTGCCGATGTCTCCATGGGCATCGGCACCATCGTCACCGGCCTTGCGGCGCTGATCATCGGCGAGACCCTGCTCGGTTCGCTCAAGGTCGGCTGGGCGACGCTCGGCTGTCTGGCCGGGGCGCTGCTCTACCGCTTCTTCATCGCGCTTGCGCTGAGTGCCGGTTTTCTCGGCATCCAGGCCCAGGATCTCAACCTGGTGACAGCGGTGGTGGTGGCCGTGGCGGTGGTCCTCTCCCGCGCCCGCCGCAAGCACCCGCTGCATCTGCGCACGCGGCTGCAGCGGCTTTTCGCCCGCCCGCAAGGACAGAAAGGTGCCTGACCCATGCTGAGTATCTGCGATGCCTATGTCACGTTCAATCCCGGCACGCCGATCGCGGTTCCCGCACTGCGCGGGGTCGATCTGGATCTCGCGCCGGGCGAGTTCGTCACCGTCATCGGCACCAATGGCGCCGGCAAGTCGACGCTGATGTCGGCGGTCGCCGGCGATGTGCGGCTGGACCGGGGCGGGATCTATGTGGACGGCCATGACGTGACGCGCTGGCCGACCGAGCGGCGCGCCAGCCTGATCGGCCGTGTCTTTCAGGAGCCGCGCGCCGGCACCTGCAGTTCGCTGACCGTGGAGGAGAACCTGGCGCTGGCGGCAAGCCGGGGCGGCCGCCGCCGGCTGCGGCTGGCCCTCGGGCGGGGGGCGGAGCGCGCGCGCCTGAAGGAGCACCTGGCACGGCTCGGCATGGGGCTGGAGGACAGGCTCGGCGCGCATGTCGGCACGCTCTCGGGCGGGCAGCGCCAGGCGCTCAGCCTGTTGATGGCAACGCTTCTGCCGATGAAGATCCTGATCCTTGACGAGCATACCGCGGCGCTCGACCCCGGCGCGGCGGCGACGATCCTGGCGCTGTCGAGCGAGATCACGGGCGAGCAGCGGCTGACCACGCTGATGGTCACCCACAG
This sequence comes from Stappia sp. TSB10GB4, assembly GCF_900185745.1. Classification (NCBI taxonomy): domain Bacteria; kingdom Pseudomonadati; phylum Pseudomonadota; class Alphaproteobacteria; order Hyphomicrobiales; family Stappiaceae; genus Stappia; species Stappia sp. TSB10GB4. The sequence goes on from NZ_FYAV01000024.1 coordinate 31,516, forward strand.
TATGCGCAATTCGCTCGATCACGGGGAGCGGACGATCATGATGAATGCCGGCCGCGTGCTGCTCGATATTCGCGGCGATGAGCGCAAGGGCTACGACGTGCCCGACCTGCTCGCGCTCTTCAAGAAGACCACCGGCAAGGCGGTCGAGGACGATCAACTGGTCCTGGCGTGACCCGCGCACCGGCCCGGCGGGCCGGGCGGGTGCGGGATCGGGCGATCCGGGGCGGGGCCGGCTTCAGGCCAGGGCCCGTTCCCTTGCCAGTTCCGACAGGAGCAGACCGGGGGGATGTTCCGGCACCATCTGCCGCAGCCGGTGCACGCCGACCGAGGAAAACAATCCGGCCTGGGCATAGGGTTCGTCGGCGAGGAACGCCTCGACCGCTTGCCTGTCGTCGAAGGCGAGCACCATCAGGCTGCCGAGCACCCGGCTGCCATCCTCGCTTTGCAGCGGGCCGCCGAACAGCACCTGGGACTGGTGCGCTATCATGTATTCCAGATGAACGGCACGGGTGCGGCGGCGCAGGTCGCCAGCGTCGGGTCGGTCGATGCAATAGACGACATAGGGCACGCTGTCTCTCCTTCCGGTTCCACACGGTTCCGGGGTCTCGGCAGAATGGCCGCGCCGCCCCAGGGATTGCACCGGCCGCGCGCTGGAAGACCGGCTGGCGCTGACCTGCCGGTGCCCGTACCGCCGATGGTCGCCGTTCCCGCGTCGGGCGGCATGGCACGCCGGCTCGCGAGAGCGAAGGCGGTTGCTTTTTCACGCCCGGACGCGGCACAACCTCTCGGGTTGCCTGGGACAATTAGAAGGGATATGATTGCAATATGCAAGCAAATAGCAATCAAGGTTCGCGACCCGCAAAGGCCGGAACCACGGAAACCGGTGCCGACGAATGGCTTCAACTCGAAACCTGGCTGCCCTATCGGCTGTTTCGGATCTCCTCACGCGTCGCGGACGTGCTCGGCGCCTTCTACGGACCGAAATACGGCCTGTCCCGCGCGGCCTGGCGAACGATGGCGATCGTCGCGAACCGTCCGGGGATCAGCGTCAAGGAGATCTGCCAGGCCGGCGGGCTCGATCAGTTCGCGGTGTCGCGGGCCATCCGGCAACTGGTCGAACTCGGCTTCGCGCAACGCCAGACCGGCAAGTCCGACCGGCGCTATGCGGCGATCGAGCTCTCCGAAACCGGATGGTCGGCCTATGGCGAGATCTCGCAGTTGTCGCGCCGCATCCATGCGGAACTGACCGGGTCGATCACCGACGAGGAACTGGCGATGCTCGATGTCCTGCTCGCCAAGCTCGACAATGCCAGCGCTGGCGTTCTGGCGCGTGGCTGGCATGGGGTGATGGACAGCAAGGTGGGCGGCAGAAGCGACCGGTCCTGACCAGGACAGGCAGCCGTCCGCTCGGCGCTTGAAAGGGACGGCCATGCACGCATTCCTGTTCGCCGCCACCGCGATCCTGTGGGGCAGCAGTGCCATCGTCACCGGCCATCAGGCCGTTTCCGGCGCGCCGGAGGTGTCCGTCGGCTATCGCATGGCGCTGGTCAGCCTGATCATGTTCGGCTGGTGCCTCGCATCGGGCCAGAAGCTCGGCCTGCGCGCCGTCGACCGACCCTGGGTGATGCTGCAGGGGGTGCTTTTCTTCGGCCTCGCCTTCATCACCTTCTACCACGCGACGACGCTGATCCCGAGCGGCATCGCGGCGCTGATCCTGTCGACCTCCTCGCTTTTCGCCGCCCTGGTCGGCTGGCTGTTCCTGTCCGCCCCCGTAACCGGCCGGACTGTTGCCGGGATCCTCGCCGGCGTCGTCGGACTTGCCATTATCGCCTTGCCGCAGCTCGCCGCCACGGTCTCGGGCATCGCCTCCGATGCCGCCGTGACGCAGAGCAGCCTCGTCGGCGCGGTGCTGGCCGTCGCCGCGGCGTTCTGCACCGGTTGCGGCACGGTGGTGGCGATGCGCAACCAGCGCGGCGGCATGCCGATCGCCGCCCTGATCAGTTGGGCGGCCCTGTTCGGCGCGCTGTTCTCGTTCCTGCTTGCCGTTCTGGGACAGATGAGTTTCCGCGTCGAGGTGTCGGCGGAATACCTGATGGGGCTGGCCTATTTGGCGGTGTTCTCGTCCTGCCTGACCTTCTTCATGTATTTCAGTCTCGTCCAGCGTATCGGCGCAGCCAGCGCCTCCTACACGCTGGCACTGGTGCCCGTGGTGGCGCTGATCCTGTCGGCGCTGTTCGAGAACCTGACCCTCGACGTCTATATCCTGGCCGGCAGCGCGGCGGTGCTGGTCGGCAACGTTCTCGTGCTCGGGGGGCAGGGACGGCCGGCCCCCTCGGGGGCATCGCTGCGGATGGGGGAGGAGAGATCATGACCAGGACGGTTCACGGCGTGCATCCGACCGTGCCGCTGAGCGCGGCGGTCCAGGCGGGCGATTTTCTCTTCCTGTCGGGCCAGGTGCCGTTCGGGCCGGACGGCCGGCTTGTGCCGGGAGATATCGCCGTCCAGACCCGTCAGGTGCTGGAGAATATCGCTGCCGTGCTCGGCGAGGTCGGGGCTTCGATGGAGGATGTGGTGAAGACCACGGTCTGGCTGACCGACGCGGCCGACTTTGCCGCCTTCAACTCCGTCTATCGCGAGTATTTCCCGTCTCTGCCGCCGGCCCGATCCTGCGTCGTTTCGCTGCTGGCGGTCGATGCCAGGGTCGAGATCGAGGCGATCGCCCATGTTGCGGCGGGCAGCCCCGGCGGGGCGTGACGGCGCTGCGCCGATCTGTTGCTGCGCGGGCCTCCTGCTTGTTGCCGGGCTTCAGCGCATCAGCGAGGGCAGGAACAGCGTGACGGCCGGCAGATAGGTGACCAGCATCAGCACGACGAAGCTGACCAGAAGCATCGGCCAGAGCGCGAGGGAGATGCGCTCGATCGACAGTTTGCTGATCGCTGCGGCAACGAACAGCGAGTAGCCGAAGGGCGGCGTTGCCATGCCGATGGCCAGGTTGATCACCACCAGCGCGCCGAGATGGACCGGATCCAGGCCGATCTGCGCCCCGATCGCGGTCAGCGTCGTGCCGAGAATGATCATCGCCGCGATATTGTCCATGATCGCGCCGATGAACAGCAGGAACAGGTTCAGGATCAGCAGGATGACGATCGGATTGTCGGAGATCGACAGGATCGCCGCGGCGATGGCGGTCGGAAGCTGCTCGATCGCGATCAGCCAGCCGAAGGCGGAGGCAATGGCGATGATGAAGCAGATGATCGCCGAGGTGCGCATCGAGGCGACGACGATCCGGCCGAGATCGGCGATCTTCATCTCGCGATGCACGAAGACGCCGATGATGAGCGCATAGAGGACGGCGATGGCGGAGGCTTCGGTCGGGGTGAAGACGCTGCCGTAGATGCCGCCCAGGATCACCAGCGGCGCGAGCAGCGACCACTTTCCGGCATCGAGAGCCTTCAGCAGTTCGGAAAGGGTCGTGCGGCTGCTCGCGCGGATCTGCCCGCTGCGCCGGGCAGCGATGTAGCAGACCAGCATCAGGCCGAGCGCGACCAGAAGGCCGGGGATGATCCCGGCGAGAAAGAGCTGGCTGATCGATTCCTCCGCCACCACGCCCCAGATGATCAGGGGGATCGAGGGCGGGATCATCTGGCCGATGGGGCCGGATGCGGTGGCAAGGGCTGCCGAGAAATCCCGGCGCCATCCGCGCTGCTCCATCTCCGGGATCATGATGCCGCCGATCGCGGCGGTGGTGGCGGGAGCCGATCCGGAGATGGCGGCGAAGAATGTCGCCGACAGCACCGTCACCATGCCGAGCCCGCCGGTGACATGCTGCACCAGGCATTGGCAGAAGCGCACGAGCCGCCGCGACAGGCCGCCGTGCATCATCAGATCGCCGGCCAGGATGAAGCCGGGAATGGCAAGCAGAGAGAAGCTCTGGGTGCCGGCGATGATCCGCTGCGCCAGGACGACCAGCGGCAGGTCGGCGACCAGCAGGCCGATGATTGAGGCAAGGCCGAGGCAGAATGCGATGGGCATGCCGCCGAACATCGTCGTCAGGAAGGTGGCGAGAATGGCGAGAGCGACGGCGCTCATCCGATTTTCTCCGCTTCGGTGGGCGCCGGCGGGTTGAACAGGAGCGCCAGCGCGTGCAGGCAGCCGAGCGCTCCGCAGACCGGCGCGGCGAGGTGGAGGACCTCGATCGGCACGCGCATGGCGGCGGAGACCTGACCGAGGGTGGCATCGGTGTAGTCGATGCCCGAGCGCAGCAGCACCAGGCAGAAGCCGAGGATCGCCAGCATGATCAAGGCCTGCCAGGCTCGCCGCAGGCGCGGCGACAGAAGGGAGAGGAACAGGTCCAGCCGCACATGCGCCCCCGCCCGCAGGGCTGTCGTCGCGGCGAGCAGCGTCGACCAGGTGAACAGCATCAGGGCGAGTTCCTCGGACCAGACCAGCGAGGCGCCGAGCACATAGCGCGAGAAGACCTGGAGAATGAGCGCGGCCATCATCACGGTCGCCATGATGGCGACAACGACATTGGTCAGGCGCGCCACGTGATGCGAGAGGCGATCCAAAAGCCAGGCCATGGCCGGTTCCGTTTCGTGCGGGGCGGGGACGGCGCCCGCCCTTTGACGGGCGCCGGAAGACTGCACTCTATTCGACCGCGGCAAGGGCCTTGTCGAACAGTTCGGCGCCGATCACCGGTTTGAACTGCTCGTAGACATTGCCGACGCGGGCGCGGAAGGCGGCCGCATCCTTGACCTCGTTGACCTCCATGCCGGCCGCCTTCAGCACGTCGAGCAGTTCGGCGGTGTTGCGCGCCGTCTCGGCGCGCTGGCTGGTGATCGCCGCGGCTGCCGCCGCGCGGAAGGCCTCCTGCTCCTCGGCGGAGAGCTTGTCGAAGAAGCGCTTCGACACGAGCACGCCGAGGGCCGAATAGGTGTGGCGGGTCAGGGAGAGATACTTGGTGACCTCGGCATATTTGTTAGCGGCGATCACTGCGAGCGGGATTTCCAGCCCGTCGATGGTGCCCTGCTGGGTGGCCGTATAGGTCTCGCCCCAGGCCATCGGCGTCGCATTGCCGCCGAGCGCCTCGAACATGCCGATGAAGACCGGGTTCTGCATCACCCGGTACTTGACGCCAGAAACGTCCTCGGGCTCCAGGACCGGGCGCTTGTTGTTGATCATGTGCCGGAAGCCGCCTTCGGCGAAGCCGAGGCCGACAATGCCCTTGCCATCGAGCGTGGCGAGGATCTGCTGGCCGATCTCGCCGTCCAGCACCTGGTGTGCCTGCTCTTCGCTCGCGTAGAGGAAGGGCATGTCGTTCAGTTGGAAGGCCGGGGCGATGTTGCCGATGGGGGCATTGGTGATGATGCCGACGTCCAGCGTGCCGAAGCCGAGGCCTTCCAGCATCTGCTTTTCGTCACCCAACTGGTTGTTCGGGAACATGGCCACGTCGAACTTGCCCGGCAACCGTTGGTCGAGTTCGGCGGCAAGGGTGCGCGCGGTGATCGCATAGGGATCCGTCGGCCCGTCCGATGTCGTCCAGCCGATGCGCAGCTTGTCGGCGGCGTCTGCCGGTGCAAGGCCGGCAATGGCGATCCCACAGACCGCGACAGCGGCCTGCAAGCTACGGGTAAAGGACATTCTCATTATCGTTTCCTCCCAGTTTCCGTTGGTGTTGCGGATCAGAAGCCGTACAGCCGGGCCGGATTGTCCGCGAGGATCCGGTCGCGTGTGGCGGCATCGGGTGCCCAGTCGCTGAGCATGTCGAGCAGGGCGCCGTCGTTGGGCATGGGCACGTTGATGTAGGGGTGCGGCCAGTCGCTGGCCCACAACACCCGTTCCGGGTTGGCGCGGATGATCTCCCGCGCAAAGGGTGCGATGTCGGAATAGGGCGTTTGCGCCTCGCTGGTGATGCGGTAGCTGCCCGACAGCTTCACCCAGGCGCGCCCGTCCGCCATCAGCGAGAGCATGTCCTGGAAGCCCTTGTGGTTGATGCCGGCGGAGGTCGGCATGTGTCCGAGGTGGTCGAACACGGTCTCGATGGGGAGCTTGCCGAAGGTTTCGCGGATGTCGGCGAACTCGGACACGTCGACGAGCATCTGCAGATGCCAGCCGAGCGGCGCCACCTTCTCCGCCATGGTGCGAACGTCGGAGACCTCGATGCCTGAGCGGAAGAGCAGGTTGAGGCGAACGCCGCGCGCCCCGGCCTCGTGCATCTCCTCTAACTCGCGCTCGGTGACCGTGTGGTCCACCACCACGATGGCGCGCAGCCTGTCGGGCATCATCCGTGTCGCATCGAGCGTGCAGCGATTGTCGCGGCCATAGACGCTCGGCTGGACGATGACACCGCGTTCGAGGCCGAGGGCGTTCAGCATCGCCATGTAGGCGGACAGGCTCGCCGGCGGCGGGGTGTAGGTGCGGTGCGGAGTGAAAGGATAGGTCGCGGCGGGGCCGATGATATGCGCGTGGCAGTCGCAGGCACCGGGAGGCGGCGTGAAGCGCGGCGCGCGCGGAGCCGGGTCGGCCGCCGCGCAAACCGGGATCATCGTCTCGCCGATGGATGTCATTCTGCTCTCCTCCCAGCCTTGCAGGCCGCGTAGTCCAAGTCTGTCGGCCGAGCGCAGCAGGTGGTTCCAGGCGGCGCGGCGGGCCTTGTCGGGATCGCCGATGCGGATCGCCTCGACGATGTTGGTATGCTCCCGGATCAGGTCGGCGGGGCCGGTGCCGCGCAGCACCGAGCGTGCCAGTTCGTCGGCGATGCCGGTGCCGATCCGCAGGCTGAGAAACTGCATGAAATCACGGAAGTAGGGGTTGCCGGTCGCCGCGGCGACCACCCGCTGGAACTCGCGCTGTTCCGCAACGGCGGCATCACCCGCTTCCAGTCTGGCCCGCATGGCGGCGAAGGCCTCGTCAATCAGCGCCATCTGCGCCAGGGTGCGCCGGCGGGCGGCCATGGCGGCGCCGGCCACCTCGATTTCCATGCGCAGTTCCAGGACCTGGCGCAGCGCCTCGATCGACTGGAGCCGTCCGGCATCGATGCGGAAGCTGGCGGGAGTGGGGTCGGACGACACGAAAGCCCCGACGCCATGGCGGGTTTCCACCAGGCCCGCCTCGCGCAGCTTGGCGATCGCCTCGCGCACGGCGCTTCGGCCGACGCCGAACTCCGCCGTGAGCGTTGCTTCCGTCGGCAACTGGTCGCCGGCGGAGAAGCGGCCGGACACGATCATCTCGGAAAGCTGCTCCGCAATTTCGTCCGGAAGCCGGCGGCGGCCGAGCGGTCGCGGTGCAAACGGTCTTTCCTGTTCGGCGCGGCTCATTGCAGTCTCCCTTGTGAAATCTTACATAGCAGGTGATCCGATGTCTGACAACTGATGACTTGAAGGGGTGCGCTTTTGAGAACTCCCGACGGGGAGGTGAAGGCCGGTGGTGAAAGGACGGGGAAGGGCGTTGAGGGGCGAGTGATGCGGCCGGCCGGCGGCACCAGAGCCGAGCGAAGGCAGGAAGCAGCAGGGACGCGGGTGGAGCAGGGTCGGGTCGGGCAGGGCAGGCGGCCAGCCCTCCCCGCACGCCCTCAAGCAGCACGGGAGGGCCGACACCTGTGATAATCCAGCGCCGCGTCGGACTGGCCGGCGCACGTTGGCGGCTCGACCGACCGGCCTGAGGGGGGGCCAGATCGATCTCATCGCTGGCGCTGGTGCCCCGGTCGTCCACCCGGGGCGGCGGCCTCGGTCAGGCGGCGCTGCGGGGTTCCATCTCCCTCACGAGGCGGCGACCGCGAGGCACAGATACTTGGTCTCGAGATAGTCCTCGATCCCGTATTTCGACCCTTCACGGCCGAGGCCTGAGGACTTGATGCCGCCGAACGGTGCCTCGGCAGTCGAGATGAGGCCGGTGTTGATGCCGACCATGCCGTATTCCAGGGCTTCCGCGACGCGCCAGATGCGCGAGACATCGCGGGCATAGAAGTAGGAGGCGAGGCCGAATTCGGTGTCGTTCGCCATCGAGATGCCCTCGCTCTCGGTGTCGAAGGGGATCAGCGGAGCGACCGGCCCGAAGGTTTCCTCCGTGAGGATTTTCATGCCCGGCGCCACATCGGCCAGCACCGTCGGCTCGTAGAAGGTGCCGCCGAGCTCGGAGCGGCGTCCGCCGGTCATCACGCGCGCGCCGTGGGCCAGGGCATCGGCCACATGGCTCTCGACCTTGGCCAGCCCCTGGGCATCGATCAATGGCCCGATCTGGACGCCGGGGACGACCCCGTCGCCGACGCGCAGGGCCGCCGTTGCCTCGGCGAGTTTCTCGGCGAAGGCGTCCATCACCCCGCGCTGCACATAGATGCGGTTGGCGCAAACGCAGGTCTGACCCGAGTTGCGGTACTTGGCGATCAACGCGCCTTCGACGGCGGCATCGAGGTCGGCATCGTCGAAGATGAGGAACGGGGCATTGCCGCCGAGTTCCAGGGAGAGCTTCTTGATGTCATGGGCGCATTGACGCATCAGGATGCGCCCGACATTGGTCGAGCCGGTGAAGGTCAGCTTGCGCACCTTCGGGTTGGTGCAAAGCTCAAGACCCATGCCCGGAGCATCGAGGCCCGGCACGATGGACAGCACACCTGCCGGGATGCCGGCGCGCTCCGCCAGCACCGCCATCGCCAGCGCCGAGAGGGGGGTCTTCTCCGCCGGCCGCCCGACGAAGCTGCAGCCGGCGGCGAGCGCCGGTGCGACCTTGCGTGCGATCATCGCATTGGGAAAGTTCCAGGGCGTGATCGATCCCACCACGCCCACGGGCTGCTTGAGCACCAGAATGCGCTTGTCGGGCTGGTGGCCGGGGATCACGTCGCCATAGATCCGGCGGCCTTCCTCGGCAAACCACTGGATGAAGCTGGCGCCATAGGCGATCTCGCCCTTGGCCTCGGCCAGCGGCTTGCCCATTTCGGCGGTCAGGATCGCGGCGAGGTCGTCGGCATTGTCCAGCATCAGCGCCTGCCAGGCGAGCAGGATCGCGCAGCGGTCCTTTGCGGTGCGCGCCGCCCAGCTTTTTTGCGCGTCATAGGCAGCGTCGATCGCGCGGCGGATGTCGGCGGGCCCGAGATCCGCCACCTCCGCCACCTTCTCTCCGGTGGCCGGGTTGGTGACGGCGAAGCGGGCGCCTCCCTCTTCCCATCGTCCCGCCACGAAGGCACGCGGCTCCAGGAGCGAGGGGTCACGCAAGGCAAGGGCCATGATCTGTCCTTTCGGGGCGTCGATGGAGACGTCAGTGGGCGGCGGTGTAGATGGCGAGGGCGTCGGCCTCGGTCAGGGGCCTCGGATTGTTGACCAGCAACCGGGTCTGGTTCATGGCGTCGCGCGCCAGCCGTGGCAGCACCTCGGCCGAAATGTCCATGTCGCGCAGCCGCTGCGGCAGACCGCAATCGGCCGACAGGGTCGCCAGCCGCTCGATGAAGGCTGCGGCCCGCTCCTGCCCGTCGAGAGCGGCAAGATCGGGGAAAGCATGGGGCGCGAGTTCCGCATAGGGCGCCGGGGCGACCACCGCGTTGAACCGCAGGACATGGGGCAGGACGAGGGCGTTCGACAGGCCGTGCGGGATGTGGAAATGTCCGCCCAGCGGATAGGCGAGGGCGTGCACCGCCGCGACCGGGGAATTGGCGAAGGCCTGGCCCGCGAGCATTGACCCGAGCAGCATGTCGGCCCGCGCCGCCGCATCGCTGCCATCCCGCACGGCCCTCAGCAAGGCTCCACCCATCAGCCGCAGGGCCTCGCAGGCGAGCGCCCGGGACACCGGATTGTTGTTCGGGCTGGCGGAGGCATAGGCCTCGATCGCGTGCACCATCGCGTCGATGCCGGTGGCGGCCGTCACATGCGGCGGCAGACCCAGGGTCAACTCGGGATCAAGCAGCGCGAGGTCGGGGATCAGGTGCGGGCTGACGACGCCCATCTTCTCCGCCGCCCCGGTGGTGACGATGGAAATCGGCGTGACCTCCGAGCCGGTGCCCGAGGTGGTGGGGATCAGCACCAGCGGCAGACGCGGCCCCCTGGCCTTGCCGACGCCATAGACATCGGCGAGCGCTTCCGTTCCCGGAGCAAGCAGCGCGACAAGCTTCGCCACGTCGAGCGACGATCCGCCTCCCAGGCCGATGATGCCGCCGGCCCTGGCTTCGCGTGCGGCATCGACCGCGGCAAGCACCACGGCTTCCGGCGGGTCGGCCTGGACATCCGCGAACAGCGTCGTCTCCAAGCCGGCGTCACGCAGCAGGGCCACCGCGCGATCGACGATGCCGGTGCCCATCATGCCGGGATCGGTGACGATCAGCACACGCGGGCCTGTCAGCGGCAGGGCAAGGGCCGGCAGTTCGCCGAGCACGCCGGCGCCGAAGCGGACGGAACGGGTGGTGTTGAAGGTGAAGGGGGCGGTCATGTTGTTGCTCCTATCCGCCGAAGGACAGCGCCGTCAGGACGATCAGCGCGAAACCGATGGCTGCGGTCAGCACCAGGGCGCGCAGCCGTTCCCGCTCTGCCGCGCGCGTGTCGGGGCGCAGGCGCGGCGGCGGGGTATAGGCCGGTATGGCGCCGGTGTGTGGGCTGGCCATCTCCATCTTGTAGGAGAGGAACCAGACGAGCCCGAGGCCGAGGGCCCAGAACAGAAGACCCCAGGCCCATTGCGACGGCATTCCGACCAGCCAGGTGCCTGCGGGCGCGCCGAAGGCGATGTTTCCGAACACCAGGCCGGGACCGACGGCGAAGAAGGCCCAGGCCAGCGCCACCGACCAGGCGGTCGAGCGCAGCGCCTCGGCGCGGGGCGACTGGCGCAGCGTGCCGGCAAGGAACCGCCTTGCTTCTTCCGCCTCGCTGCCGAAGCCCCGGCGCTGGGTGAAGAGGGAGACGAGCATGGTCACGACAAGGTTGGGCACAAGACCCCAGGCGGCGGAGTGGATCGTCCAGGGCCAGCGCCCCCATGGCAGGTCCAGCCCGAGGAAGGACAGCACCGCCTGGCCGAAAGGCTCGGTCAGCAGCACGCCGGCGATGCCGAAGCCGGTGCCGGTGATGACCGCGGGGCGCGTGAACCAGCGCACCCAGGTCATGCCGAGCAGCGGCGTCCACAACTGGACGGAGAGGGGCAGCGCCAGCGCGCCGAGCACGGACAGCGTGACCGGGGTCAGCGCCTGCATCAGCAGCGACAGCAGTGCCAGAAGCACCACGGCGATGCGCGCCAGGGACACCGTCGCCGAGCGCGACAGGGCACTGTGGAACCAGGGCTTGTAGAGGGTGCGGACCAGCGCTTCGGCCGCCGTCAGCAGGGCCAGCCCGGCCAGGAGCTGGATGCCGCAGAGGATGCCGATGAAGATCCAGGCCGCGAACCAGGGCGACAGGTTCGCCATCAGGGCCGGCACAGACAGCGCCGGATCGGTATAGCCGGCCACCCCGACGGCGGCGGCGGCCAGCGCCACCACAAGACCGAAGGCGCCCGCCATCACCCAGGTCTGCCCGGCGGCAAGACCGCGCGGCGTGGCCGTGGACAGCACCACCTTCAGCACGACGGGGCTGGCCTGCATCCCCAGCAGCGCAAAGGCCAGCGACAGGGCAGCGACGGCGGTGCCCTCATGCCCGGCGGCGGCTTCGCGCCCGATCCCGGCGGTGAACTGGATGACGCCGGCAACGGTCAGGTGGCCGCCGCCGCTCTCGGCCACAACGGCCTGCAGGCCCCGGTTGAGCGCGGCGAAACCCCCGGCCTCGACGAGGGCGAAGGTGGCAAGGCCGATCAGCGCGGCCATTGCCAGCACCGCCTGGATCGCGCCGAGATAGCCGACGGCCCGCATGCCGCCGATCACCACATAGCCGATCAGGATCGCCCCCAGCAGCAAGGCCGCTCCTTCAAGCGACAGTGCCCCATCGGTGAGCTGCGCGGCGATGGCGGAGAGGGTCCGCAACTGCAGCCCTGCGAAGGCCACGGCGAAGACCACCGCCACCAGGGCGGAAAACACCACGAGGAACTCCGACTGCCAATAGACGCGCAGAAGTTCCCCTTGCGAGGACAGGCGCAGCCGTTGGCCGACCAGCCACAGCCGCTTGAAGAACAGGACCCCGGGGATGGCCAGAACCACGCCTGCCTGCAGGAGCGAGGGATGCGAAAAGCCCTGCGCCGCGATCTCGGCAGGCAGCGCCAGCGTTGCCCAGCCGGAGACGGAGGCGCCGGCGACGACCAGCGCCGACACCCAAGCGGGAAGCGTGTGTCCGGCCGAGAACCAGGTCTCGTGGCCGGCGTTGGCGAGGGCCGCCACCCGCGCCCAGTACAGGGTGACGGCAGCCCAGAACAGCAGGTAGAGCGGGAGCCAGATCATCTAGTCACCCTTCCGCATGGCGGGTCCCGCCGAGCGCATGTGGAATTGCGAGAAGGCGCCGCGCAGCCCGTGGCGGGTGACGAGATAGGCAAGGAAGCCGGCCGCCAGCGTGCCGAACAGGGTCAGGCCCGCATAGTAATCGGCCATGGTCATGTCTCCCTGCAGCGCCCCGACGATGAACACGAAGCCGAGCACACCGTAGGTTCCGACACCGAGCGCCGCCTCGCCGCGGGTGAACCCGGTGCCGTGGACGGCATTGACGACGACATGCGCGCCAAGGGCCGTCAGGATCACGGCGACGCCCGCTGCCGAGACGGCCCAGACATCGTGCGCCATCCCTTCAAGGAACAGCCCGAGGCCCAGAAAGCCAAGGCTGCCCCAGATCGAGAAGACAAGGATTCCGCGGTCGACGTTCGGGGTGCGTTCGCGCATGGCTCAGCCGCTCCGTTGGGGAGGGCGGGGCGCAGGTCGCGCGCCCCGCGATGTGTCAGTTGGCCGAAGGCTTGCCGCCGCGCGCCTTGGTGCCCTTGGTCGCCGGTGCGGGGGCCGAAGGGTCGGTGTAGACGATCTTCGACAGGTCCTGCAGCGTATGCGGGCGGTGGACCGTGTCTGCCGACAGGCCGATCTCACCCAGCAGCGTATCGACGAAGGGCGCCTGGCTGCGATAGCGCAGGGCCGAGGTCACCACCTGGTCGGCCAGGTTGCCGTCGCGCGGGGTGCCGCCGTCGATCGCAGCGCCGCTCGCCTGTCCCGAGAGCGAGGCTCCCGAGAGCCCGGGCAAGCCTTCCACATGGACGATCTTGATCTCGTCGATCTGCTCCATCGGCTTGACGCTCTCGCGGATGATGGCGGGAAGGTTCTCCACCAGCGCCTTGTGCAGCGCCGACCGGCGGCTGGCGTCGGAGCGCAGGTTTTCGGCCGCGTTCAGCTTCTCCTTGCCCTCCGCTTCCACGCGCAGACGCTCCTCGAGCGCAGCGACGGCGATGCGGTCGGCATCCGCCCGGTCGCTCGCAGCGGCCTTCTCCGCTTCCGCCAGGATGCGCAGCCGGACGGCCTCGGACTCGGCAGCGCGCTCGGCCTCGATCACCTCCACCTTCTTCTGGCGGTTGGCGATCTCCAGGTCGCGCAGGGTCTGCACCCGTTCGGTGGCCTCCACGGCGGCGGCGCGTGCCGCTTCGGCGATCGACTGCGCCTCGGCCCGCTCCTTCGACTTCAGCGAGACGGCGATCTCGCGCATCTGCTGCTCCAGATCCAGGGCCTCGCGGCGCTTGATCTCCAGCCGCTCGATTTCCAGCTCCATCTCGATGCGGGTGCGCTCGACCGCCTCGCGTTCCTTCACCTTCGCCGTCTCGATCTCGCGTTCGCGGGCGGCCGCCTCGTTGGCGATCTCGGCCTTGCGGTTGGCGCGCTCGACCGCCACTTCGGCTTCATGCGCCAGCCGCGCATATTCGCTCTCGCGCTGGATCTCGAGGCTGCGCTTCTCGGCTTCGAGGTTCTTGGCGCGCATCGCGACCGCCGTGTCCTTCTCGATGTCGTTGCGCTTCTTCTTGCGGCTCTCGATCTGCTCGGTGAGGCGCGTCAGGCCTTCGGCGTCGAAGGTGTTGGACTCGTCGAACAGCTTGATGTCGGTTTGGTCGAGCGAGGTGAGCGAGACGCTTTCCAGTTCCAGCCCGTCGAGGGCAAGGCTCTCGGCCACCTCCTGCTTGACCTCCTTGACGAAGGCCTGTCGGTGCTCGTGGATGTGTTCGAGCGTCATCTTCGCCGCGGCGCCGCCCATGGCGTCGACAAAACGGCCCTGGATCAGGTCCTTGAGCTGTTCGGCATTCATTGTCCGGGAGCCGAGGGACCGCGCGGCAATCGCCACGGCCTCTTCCGTCGGGGCGACGCGGACGTAGAATTCCACGGTCAGCTCCACGCGCATGCGGTCCTTGGTGATGAGCGAGCGCTCGCGGGCGCGCGTCACCTCCAGCCGCAGGGTGTTCATGTTCACCTCGGTGATGTCGTGCAGGATGGGCAGCACCAGCGCGCCGCCGCCCATGACGACCTTCTCGCCGCCGAAGCCGGTTCGCACGAAGGAGATGTCCTTGGTCGATCGGCGGTAGAGCCAGTGAAGCAGGTAGGCGGCCACGGCGATGACGATCGCCGCCAGGATGATGATGGCAATGACGTCTGCACCGTTCATGGACGTGCTCCCTTCATATGCGCGGCAGAGGAATGACCGATGGCGTCAGTCACGGCGGGTCTCCGAGGATGCGCACAGCACCCCGGTGGCCAGCACCGCGACGCCGAAGGCCATGCGGTTCAGGATGTCGGCGATATTGTAGGCCACCGTCAGTTCCCCGGTGTCGGGGATGCCGGCGAAGGCGGTCAGGAAATTGCCGAGCGGATAGATCGCCCAGCCGATGGTGACGATCAGGCGCAGCCAGAAATAGCCGCTGCGCACCGCATCGCTTTCGGCCTCGCGCACCGCGTCGTCCATTCCGCCGAAATAGAGCTCGCCGAGAATGTAGAGCCAGAACACGAGCCCGATCAGGAAGGCCAGCGTGGCGTTCATATAGGCCGCCTCGCCCAGGTAGCGGACGAAGACCATCAGCACGGCGACGACGATGAGGCGCCAGAACAGGCCGGCTCCGAGCCGCCGCGAGGTGGCGGCGAAGAAGTAGAGGGCCATCACCTGCAGCGGGATCGACACGACCCAGCCGACATAGTGATAGACGACCGGCACCTGTCCGGCCGCGCCCCAGGCGATCCGTCCCTCCCAGGCCGCGGCGACGCCCACCAGCGCCGCAACGGCGCACAGCGTCACCGGCAGCTTCCAGGCCCGCCCCACCCAGGCCGTGCCGAGAAGCAGCAGCACCGCTGTCGCGGCAAGACCGAAGATCGCCACCGAATAGCTTGCCGCGGTCAGGTCGGCCGTCTCATAAACCGCCATCGCGTTTCCTCCGTTCGCGGATGTGCCTGTTGCCCATGGTTCCGCCTCAGATCTGTGTGCGGATGTGCGGGGAGCGCGCATAGAGCGCGACCATGGGCAGGATCAGCAGTCCGAAGATGAACTGCTGCCATTGAAAGTTGAGGCCGAGCCCGACAAGGAAGCTCGACAGGACCTGCAGGACCAGGACGCCGATCACTGTGAAGCCGTAGCCGCCCTGTCCGCCCAGCAGCGAGGTGCCTCCGACCACGACAGCGGCCAGCGTCAGGAACAGATACTGGTCGCCGACGCCGATGAACCCGCCGCCCGACCAGCCGAGCAGCAGCGATCCGGTCAGCGCCGCGAAGAAGCCGGACAGGGCGTACATGGAGACCCAGTAACGCAGCTCCGAGATCATCACCCGGTTGGCCGAGGTGCGGTTGACGCCGAGCGCGTAGAGGTAGCGCCCATAGACGGTGGTGCGCATGCCGACGATCAGAACCAGCGCGATGAGGGCCCAGATCACGATCACCGGCGGAACAGGCAGGCCGAACGTGGTGCCGTTCATCGAGCTCAGGTTGGCCAGCCATTTGGGAACGGTGCCGAACACGTTGCCCGAATAGGCGGTGCCGATCGACGTCAGGATCTGCACGCCGCCGGAGATCGCGAAGCCGGTGCCCAGCGTCACGATCA
The DNA here is from genome assembly GCF_900185745.1 of Stappia sp. TSB10GB4. Taxonomy (NCBI): domain Bacteria; kingdom Pseudomonadati; phylum Pseudomonadota; class Alphaproteobacteria; order Hyphomicrobiales; family Stappiaceae; genus Stappia; species Stappia sp. TSB10GB4. The sequence goes on from NZ_FYAV01000024.1 coordinate 47,448, forward strand.
GCGCCTGACCCTGCAGCCGGTAACTGAGGAACCCGTTGATGACGCCCAGGATGACGCCGACGGTCAGCACGATGATCATGGCGAGCCAGGGCGGCACGCCGAGCGAGATCAGGTAGAGCAGGCCGACATTCGCCGCGCCGATGATGAAGGGGATCGACAGGTCCAGTCCGCCAAGCAGCGCCACCATGGTCTGCCCGACCGAGGCCAGCCCGAGGAAGGCCGCGAAGAGCAGCATCGACTTGATGTTCTGCGCCGAGGAGAAGCCTTCGATGTTCATCGCGCCGACGGAAAAGAGGCCCGACAGAACCATGATGCCGATGAAGGCGGAGCGGTTCTGCTGGAACTGCCGGCCGAGCGTGCGCGTCAGGACCAGGATCGTCAGCAGGATCAGCAGCGAGATGACGTTCCAGACATTGAAGAAACCCGTCACGGTCGCGCTGAGCACGAGGAACGCGAGCAGGATCGCGGCGAGCCCCAGAAGCGGCCAGCGATAGCTGTTCCACAGGCTGCGGATCGGACCGGGGCCGTCTTCGCTGTCGCCGCCGATCTCCCAGAACTGGCCAAGAACGTAGTGCCAGCCCCACATCCACAGGGCGAGCGTGGCGATGGCGGCCAGGATCACCAACTGCACGCTGGCATCCTGGGCAAAGCCCATGATGATGCCGATGCCGGTCAGGATCAGGCCGGCCACCAGGCCGAGGATGCGGGCGCCGAGCGGCAGGGGGGTGCGCGGGGCAATGCGGGCGGCGTCGGTCATTCGGCGGCCTCCTGCGAAACGGGCGCCGCAGTCTGTGCGGGCGGTGCCGGTCTCTCGCTGCTCATCACCCAGGCAATTGCCAGAACCAGCGCCGCCACGATGACGCCAGTGGCCATGCCGATCTCACGCCGCCGGCCGGCCTCGGTGATCGCAAGGCGCAGGAACAGGGCAACCACGGCAAGGACGATCACCGAAAGGATCAGCGGCGCGGCCTGCAGGCGCAGGGCCTCGGTTGCCGGCGACACGACGGCGATTTCCAGCGGGCCGGTCAGGGCAGCCTGCATGTCGAGCGGGCCGGGAAGGACGGCGCCGACAGCGCCAAGGCTGCGATAGTCGAAGCTGGCATGCAGGATGACGCCGAGCACCACCACCGACAGGGCGACGAAGTAGAGCAGCGGCGAGAAGTTCGGTATCCGCCGCTGGATCACCGGGATCAGCAGCGTCAGCAGCAGCGACACCACGAGGATCGTGCCATAGGCGAGATTGGTGACGAAGCTCTGCACCGCGCCGAAGTTGAAGGTCGAGAGCGAGAAGGTGATGAGGTAGAGGTTCAGCGCGCCGAGCGCCGACCCGAAGACGCCCGCCCGCCCGCCGGCCAGCGACGCGCCACCCAGCACCAGCGCGGTGACGGCGATCAGCGTGTAGGTCGTGCCCTGCGAGGGGTCGCCGGAGCCGATCAGGGCGGTGAAGCAGATCGCAGCCAACCCGGCAAAGGCGCCCGAAATCAGATGCGCGCCGATCCGTACGACGGAGATCTGGACGCCGGAGGTATAGGCGGCGCGCTCGTCCGAGCCCATCAGGCGCAGATGGGTGTAGAAGGCGGTCGCGGTGAACAGCAGCCACAGGCCGGTGGCGATCAGGACGATGATCAGCGGCGGCGAGAAGATGGTGGTGCCGTAGCCCCATTCGGCCATGAATTCCGGGGCAAGGCCGCCTGGTCGCGGCAGGATGACAAGATTGATCCCCGACAGGGCCAGATAACCGGACAGCGACACGATGATCGGCTGGACGCGGACATAGATGACGATCAGGGCGAACAGGAACTGGTACAGCGCGCCTGCGGCGATGGCGTAGAGGAACACCGCGATCGGGGACGAGATAATGCCGGCGCCGCTCAGTTGGATCAGCGTGACGTTGATGAAGCCGATCAGCGGTCCGACCGACAGGTCGACGGTGCCGCGTCCGGAGATCACCGAGGCCATCAACGCATAGGTTGCCAGGATCAGCGGCGAGACGACGATCACCGCCGCGCCGAGGCCGTAGCTGGTGGTCAGGCTGGGCGAGCGCAGGACGGCGAGCGTCAGCAGCGCGAAGAACAGGGTGATCGGCATCAGCAGGAACGGATTCGACCGTCCTCCCTGCCGGGGGGCGTCGCTGCGAGCGCTGGCACCGGGACCTGTCGTGGTCATGCTCACCGCTGGCCTCCACGGGTCTGGCGACCTTCGGTATCGAACTCGACGATCTTGATACGGCGCGCCGGGGGCGTTGCTGCGGGGGAGGGCGTCCGGTGAGCCGCCTGCGGCACGCGGTCTTCCGCCGGCGGGCGGGGCTGGGGCGGGGCGGCGCGAAGGTGGTCAGGGATGTCGACGCGGACCCGCACGCCGTCGCCGGTCGCGGGCGTTTCCGCCGCTTCGCCGGCAACCGGCTTCAGCCCCCAGGGGGCGTTGAGCCCGCGTCCGTCGGTCTGGCCGAACATCGCCTCGAGCACGAGATTGGCGCGCAGGCCGCGCCCGTCAAACGCATCGAACGGCGCACCGTCGCGGAAGACGATCACTCGCGTAGCGAAGCCGAGGAACTCCTCGATCTCGGACGAGAGATAGACGACGGAGCGCCCCTCGGCCGCGAAGCGATGCAGGTGCTTGTAGAGTTCGTTCTTGGCGCCGACATCGATGCCGCGCGCCGGGTCGTTCAGCACGATGATGTCGGGACGCATGGCGAAGCCGCGCCCGATCAGCACCTTCTGCTGGTTGCCGCCCGACAGCGAGGTGATGCGGTCTTCCTTGACCCCGAACTTGATCAGCAGGTTGTCGGCCTCGCGCCGGAACGTGGTGTTCAGGGTTTCCCAGTCGATGATGCCGAGGACGCCGGCGCGCTTCTTCTCCCGGTAGAGAGGCATCACCATGTTCTCGAAGATCGACAGCGACGCGAAGATGCCTTCGCGCTTGCGGTCGCCGGAGACGTAGGCAATGCGTCCTTTGACAGCTTCGGCAAGGGCGCGCACCGGATGCCAGTGTCCGTGCCGATCCTGCACCTCGACGCTGCCGTAAGGGGCGGGCTGGACGCCCGCCAGCGCCCGCACGAAGGCGTCCTGCCCCTGTCCGTCCAATCCCGCGATGCCGACGATCTCGCCCCGGCGCAGGTCGAAGTCGAAGCTGCGGCTGGTCGGCCATAGTTTGAGGGCGGCGGCGCGCAGGGCCCGTTCCGGCGTCGCCGGCCGGGCCGGCTCCTGCGTCATGTGCCCGGTTCCAGGGTCCTCGCCGGTCATCAGCGACAGAAGATTGCGCTCGGTGATATCGGCGCGCTCGAGCACGCCGACGTCGCGGCCGTCGCGCATGACCGTGGCACGGTCCGAGATGCGGACCAGTTCGGCGATGCGGTGGGTCACGATCAGCACCGTGGTGCCGGCGTCGCGCAGGGCGCGCATCTTGGAAAACAGCCGTTCGGTGGAATCGAAGTCGAGCGCCGCCGAGCTCTCGTCGAGGATCAGGATGCGCGGATCCGACAGAAGCGCGCGTGCGATCGTGAGCCACTGTTTCAGGGATAGGGGCAGGGTGCCGGCGAGGGCGTGCGGATCGACCGGTTCCCCCGAAAGCTCTTCCATCAACTGGGCGGCGCGAGCGACTTTCTGCGCCTGGCCCAGGGTCTTGGTGAAGAGCGTGTCTGCGCCCATGAAGATGTTGTCGACGACGCTGGCCTCGTCGGCGACGAGCACCTCCTGATAGACGGTGGAGATGCCGAGTGCGCGGCTTTCGGCCGGGGTGGACGGGCTTTCGCCAAGGATCGATACAGTGCCGCCGTCCACCGGAAGGATGCCGGAAACAACCTTTGCCAGCGTGCTCTTGCCGCAGCCGTTGCCGCCGACGACGGCATGGATCTCTCCGGCCCGGGCGGAGAAGTTGACGCCGTCGAGCGCGCGGGTCGGCCCGAAATACTTGCGAACGTTCCGAACCGCGATGGTCTCGCGGCCGGGCTTCGCTGTTGCGGCGGGGGGAGCGGCGTCGGCCATGGGGTTCCGGCGGTCAGGTGGAAAGGGGGGCCGCACGGTGTGCGGCCCCGCGGTTTCAGATCCGGTTCACGGCTTGTAGGCGCGCGGATCGGCCGGACGCAGGAAGAAGTCGTCCAGATAGGCGGGGTCCTGGCCCCAGCGGCTCGCTCCGACGGCCAGCCAGTCCGGGCTGTCCTCGTTGCAGTCTTCGCCCATCACCTCGGCGAGATCCTGGTGGGTGATCTTGACCGGATCGACGAGCACCGACTGCACCTTCGGACCCTGGCCCTGCAGCGTGCGCATCATGATGTTCCAGATCAGTTGGATCTCGTCGGCCGGCGGCCAGACCTGATAGGCCGCGGTGATGTAGTCGGGGTTCTTGCGCCAGTAGCAGAGCGCGCCCAGCTCGCCGCCGATCGCGACGGGGATGTTGCCCCGGCCCGACTGCTGCACGGCGCGCAGCACGCCCATCTCGGCGGCCGACTGGACGACGATCGCGTCAAGCTGGCCGGGATTGGTCGCAAGCCAGCGCTGGACCTCGCCCTGGGCGACCTGATCGGTCCACATGCCCGCGACCTGGCCGGCCACGCGAATGTCGGGCGAGCTTGCCAGTCCGGCAAGGACGCCGCGATGCTGGCTGTCGGATCCGGAGGTGCCGGGAATGCCCTCGACCACCAGGACGTTGCCCTTGCCGCCGAGCTGCTCGACCACTTCCCGGGCGATCTCATAGCCCGCCACCTGGTAGTTGACCGAGGAATTGACCGAGTATTCCGAGGTCAGGTAGCCGGTCATCGAGAACACCGGGACACCGCGGTCGGCGGCATACTTGACGGTGGCATTGAGCGCGGTCGGGTTCGAGCAGCACACGATGATCGCATCGACGCCCTGGTCGACCAACTGGCGCATCTGCTGGATCTGCGTCGCGTCGTTCAGGTTGGACTGGGTGACGACGACCTCGGACACAAGCCCCAGCGACTGCCATTCGGGAATGATGGTGTTCTGCAACTCGTCCATGGCGGCGGCGCGCCAGGTGTTGCCGGCATAGGACGAGGCATAACCGATCTTCCACGGCGGCGGGTTCTTCGCCTTGAACTCGCGCCAGGCGCTGGGCCCGACCGGCTGCATCGGGTCGAGCATGTCCTTGTTGTAGAGACGCTCGACGACAGCGGGGTTGAGTTCGTCGAGGCCTTCCGCCAGGGCCGGGCTGATCGCAACGGCCAGCAGGGCTGCGGTCAGGCCGAGGTATCTTTTCAGCGTCATGCTATTTCCTCCTCAGTTGCCCTCTCTCGGGGCGTGGCTTCAGTCGTAGAAGTCGTGCGGCGCCTTGCGGAACGCGGCCCAGCCGTCGGGGTCGTGGCCGGTGACGACCATCGCGCCGGTGTCCTTCGCGATCCGGCGCAGCTTGGCGACGGAGTTGGCGGCATCGGCGGCGGAGTGAACCAGTCCCGGCAGCGCCCGGTCCTCCCAGTGGTCCTGGGTGTAGGCGGCATCGATGGTCAGCAGCACCGGTCCGGTCTGGGGGAGGGTGACCAGGAACGACATGTGTCCGGGAGAATGGCCGGGCGTGAAGATCATCCGCACCGTGCCGTCGCCGAACAGGTCGTAATTGTCGGTGTAGTCGCCGCCGAGAAACTTCCAGTCGAGGCCCGGCCGGTCGAAATCCGAGCGGATATAGGCGCCCTGGGAGAACCAGTGGGGGCGGAAGGCATAGTCGTATTCCGCCCTCTGCACGACATAGGTGGCCTTCGGGAAGCGGCCGATGGCGCCGGTGTGGTCGAGATGCAGGTGCGACTGCAGGACGTAGCGCACCGTATGCGGCGCCACATCCACCATCTTGAGCTGCTCGATGCAGTTCTCGGACAGGCCCATGACCGGGTCATAGGCATCCACCACCTTGCCCCAGTGTCCGCGCTTGTCGACGGCGACCTCGGCGGCATTGCCGCCATCGATCACCACGTTGCCCTTGGGGTGGCGGATCAGGAACCACGGCACGGGGATCTCGAAGTCCTCCTCGCCCTGGTTCATCTTGATGTATTTGAGCTTGGTGCGCAGCGTGCCGGTCTGGAACATGTGCAGCTCCATCCCCGAGGACTTGCGCCGCCGCGCCGGCGTTGCGGCCGGTGCCGGCGTCGGCGCGAAGACCGGGCGGGGGGCAAGCGCCGAGCCGTCCGCGCGGCTCCTGCCGCCGGCGCCATCCGCTTCGACCTCGACCCGCAGGCCCTTATCGTCGAACTCCACGATCTTCATCGGGCGATCACTCCTCCGGCGGCGGCGCGGCTCATGTCCGCTCCTCGATGATGCGCAGCGCTTCCCTCAGGTAGACGGCGAACAGCGGATAGTTTTCGGACATCGGGAAATGGCCGATGTCCTCCATCTCGATGTAGATGCCGCCGGGGATCTGGCGGGCGGTGTTCTCGGTTGCTTCGGGGGGCGTCAGATAGTCGTAGGTACCCGTCATCATGATCACCGGGCAGCGCCGGGTATCGATGTTGCCGAGATGGCCGCGCAGGTCGTGGTCGATCGAGTAGAAATAGAGATCGCCCCGGAACACCTCGGAGCCTTGCGTGTAGTAGTGCCAGGTCAGCCAGCGGTCCTGGTCGGGGGACTGCGGCGCCATCAGATCCCACACGCCGGAGGCGCAAACCTGAGCGGCGTTGGCGTGGGGATGCCGCCACCAGTCGAGGAAGAAGCCGGGGGCATGCTCCGCCGCCTCGACCGGGATCACGGCGCGGAAGCGGTCCGGATGGTGCAGGGCGAGCTGAAGGGCAAGGTTGCCGCCGAAGGAAGAGCCCATGAAGATCGGGTTCTTCAGCTCCAGCGCGTCGCAGAACGCGACGACGAACTTCATGTAGTGATCGGCGGTGAGGAGGTACTCCTCCTTCCACCATTCGCGATTGTGCGGCGGGTCGGACTTGCCGTGCCGGGCCAGATCATAGGCGATCACGTCGTAGTCCCGGGTGATCGCCTCGTCCTCCAGCAGGCCGCGCCACTGATGATTGTGGCAGCCGGCCGTATGCTGGCACACCAGGGGCTGTCCCTGGCCGTTGCGCAGGTAGAACACCTTGTATTCATAGCCGTCGACGTCGATGGTCACATAGCGACCGATGACCGGCGAGTGCTTGGCCATACCGGAGTCCTTCAGGTCTGGGATTGAAACGCGGGGTCAGACGGGAACGCCGACCTTGCGCAGGAGCTCGAACTGGACGGTGAAGTTCCGCAGGTTCTGCATCATCACGAGGGTGTTGCCCTCGATCTTCAAGTCGCGGCGGAAACTTGCTGCCCAGATGCCGTGATACATCGGCTCGGGAACCGGGCGGGCGAACTCGCGCCAGGTCGCAGGACTTGCGCGCAGGGCGAAGTCGTAGGCATCCAGCGGCCGGGGATCGGTGTTGATGCGATAGACCTTGCCGTCGATCATTTCGACGATGACCTTCGCCGTGCCCATGTCCCACATGTAGGTGCACGTGAAATACTTGGCCATCGCGCCGATGGTGGCGTCACGATCCGAAGCCTCGCTGAAGCGCACGGCCCAGTCGCGCAGGCTCATCACCATTGCTGTTCCTCCCCGGAGGCGGCGCCAGGAGTGCCGCCCAATCCACCCTCAAGAAGAACTGCGTTCTCCTTGGCGATTTCGGTTCAATATGCTGAACTCTTTTCTGTGGACTGAACGTTAGTCATCATGCTAGACGCATGTCAAGGACAAAACGCGGATATATTGCCTGAATTGACAAGCTGGGCGGGGGGCGTAGAACACTCGCGAAGATTGCAGCGGGCACAGGAGGAATGGATGGCGACGGATGGGCTGAAGCCGCGGCTGGTGCCTGCGCTGGAGCGGGGCATACGGATTCTCGATTTCGTGACTCACGCCAGAAATCCCCCCTCGCTCACCGAGATCGCCCGGGAACTCGAGATCGCCAAGAGCTCCGCGCATACGCTGTGCCACACGCTCACGGAGCTGGGACTGCTGATCCGCAGGCCGGATCAGACCTTCCGCGTCGGCCCGCATGTGATGCGCTGGGCCAACGCCTTCGTTCAGCAGTCCGATGTCGCCGCCGAGTTCGCCACACTGTGGGACGAAGAGACCGAACTGCCGGGTGCGACCATTACCCTGACCGTGCTGGAAGGGGGCGAGGTCGTGTATATCGCGGCGCGGAATTCGGCCATTTCCCACTCCCTCATCGAGTTTCGCGCCGGCATGCGCCTGCCAGCCTGTTTCACCGCGACCGGCAAGGCCTTCCTCAGCCATATGAGCGAGTTCGAGGTCCGGAGATTGTATCCCGACGGGCTTCCGGAGCCCCGCACGCCCTACAGCGTAAAGGACATCGAGACCCTACTGTCGGAACTCGCGCTGGTGCGGCAGAACGGCTTTTCCGTCGACGACCAGCAGGTGGCCGAAGGGATCATCTGCTTTGGTGCGTCCGTCCTCGATTCGCGCAACCGGCCGATGGCAGGTGTCGCTGTCAGCCTGCCGGTCGACCGGCTGGAGGACACCAGCCAGGATTGCATCATTGCCAGTGTCCAGCGGATCGCCACGCGCCTGTCGCACCGCATGGGAGCGAACATCGGGCTGCACCAGACGACGGATGTCGTCCCTGCAACCGTGAGCGGGTAAGCCGCCTTCCTTCCAGGCAGAGCTGAGTATGGCGGTGCGTCTTTCCAGTGCCTTGGTTGGCTTGCGGCATGCCGATCGGTCGCGATGCTGAAGGCTCCGCGCGTGAGGAGGCCGGTGGGATATCGCGATTTCCGGTTCGGTGCTCTCAAGGGGGAAACTGCGGCATCCTGAACGGTCAGGAGGGAATGGCGGAATCACGGCTCTTTCTGCAATGCAATGAGATCAGCTTGAGCTTTTTTCTTGGCCGCCCTGCGATCCGCCGACGCCTTCGTTTTTGCGCGTCGGATCGCGGCTGCCGTCGTCAGATCCAACTCGCGTTGGTCCGTGTAGAGAAGTGTGCCTTCCTGCATGACGAAACTGCGCGGAATTTTCGGATTGTTGATATCCTTTTCCGATCTGAGCCATTTCTCCTCCCATGCAGAGAAGTATGTCTCGAGTTTGGCCGGCTCCAGCGAGTATGCTCTTCGCATTTCTATGCCTTCGTAGATCGCGAAGATCCACTTAACCTCTCGGTATTTTTTGATAATCGGGATGTTGACATGATGGTTGGTCGAGAAACTGTCCGTCAGCCAGATGTTGACGCTTTTCAATTCGTACTCGAATCCTTCGGCATCGACAGCATCATTGCCCTCTCGCCCGGGAATTCCCTGCAGGTTGAGAGCAAGCAGCATTTGCAGAATTTTCCCGCCGTTGTCTTGAAAGATGTCGTCGATGCCGTGTTCCACGGCAAGTGCCTGGAATTCGCGAACGGCCGGCATAAGTGTTTCGAGCCGCTCCCAGTCCGGATGAGGTGGCATCAACTCTCCTTCAAAAGATCTGCGGGGGAGACGCCAAGGGCTTTTGCGATCTTCTCCAGGTTATCTAGCCCAACATTTCGCTCGCATCGCTCTATTCCACCGAGATAATTTCGGTGAATGCCAGCAACGCCAGCCAGCTTTTCCTGGCTGATCTCCAGTTCTTGCCGAAGGCGCTTCAGGTTTGTTGCAAGCGTCACTCTGGCTGATATGGTGTGCGAGTCGGTCACGTCTTCGAGATTGACCTGTGACCACTATGAGTCTACACACTATGAGTGTGATTTTGAGACGAGGCCTGTTGCAGATGCTTGAAACCCCCGTTGCGTATAAGACCGCTCTTGGGGCGGCGTATTGCGGGGATTCGCGAGAGTTGCTCAAGCAGCTTCCGGACGACAGCGTCGATCTAGTGATGACGTCTCCCCCTTTCGCGTTGCAGCGCCAGAAGGCCTATGGGAACAAGGGACAAGCGGAGTATCTCGACTGGCTTGCGGAGTTTGCCAGCCTCGTTCACGCCAAGCTGAAGCCCACAGGCAGCATGGTGATGGACATCGGAGGGGCATACCAGAAAGGCATTCCGACCCGGAGCCTGCATCATCTGCGGCTGCCTATTCGCTTCTGTGACGAAATCGGCTTTTTCCTTGCCGAGGACTTCTACTGGCACAATCCGGCGAAGCTGCCTTCGCCCATCGAATGGGTGAACAAGCGGAAGATTCGGGCAAAGGACTCCGTCAATAACCTCTGGTGGTTTTCCAAAACCGAGTGGCCGAAGGCCGACATTTCGAAGGTCCTGGTGCCGTATTCGGACAGGATGCTCAAGCTCATGGAGGATCCGGCTAAGTTCTACAAACCCGGAACCCGTCCGTCTGGACATGGAATTGGGAAGGGTTTCGCGAAGAACAACGGTGGTGCGATCCCGTCGAATTTGTTGCAGATCTCCAACACGGAATCCAACGGCGTGTATGTGTCGGGATGCAAGCTGGTCGAGACGCCCCCACATCCTGCGCGGTTCCCGGCGAAGCTACCGGAGTTCTTCATAAGGTTCCTGACCGATCCGGCAGATGTCGTCCTCGATATCTTCGCTGGGTCGAACACCACGGGTCAGGTGGCCGAGGCGGAAGAGCGCCGCTGGCTCGCGTTCGAGGAACGCCTCGATTATCTGGCGGCCAGTGTGTTTCGGTTTCTTCCAAAGGACGCCAAGCCTGACGTGGTGCGGGAGGCGTTTGCTGCCATCGCAGCCGGGGCCTCGGTCGATCTCACGAGCTATGGTTCTCAATCCAAGTCGATTTTCGGCGACGCCGCGGAATAGTCCGGGTCCGATCGCTGACATGGCCAGTGACGGGGAAGCCAACATGCGCGCTCGCGCTCGACGGGCTTGCACGGGCACGACCGATAAGGCTAGCGCTTGCGGACCTGCGCGCAGGCCCAGTTCGCGAAGGCTTGGGCCAACTGGCCGCGCGGGCTCTGATCGGGCATCGCGATGTAATAGGCGGCAGAGGAGACGAGGGCCGGGGCATCCAGCATCAGCAACTCGCCGGTGGCCAGTTCGGTCTCGATCAGATAGTCGGGCAGCAGCGCCACGCCGAGCCCCGCCTGCGCCGCGGCAATGGTGGTGGCAAAGCTGTCGAAGCGCGGCCCGCGCAGGCTGAAATCCCGTTCAAACCCTGCCTGGGTCAGCCAGTCCTGCCATTGCAGCGGGCGACCGGCATTCTGCAACAGCGGCAGGCGTGCCAACACCGTCTCGACCGGCTCGGCCGGGTCTGGCAGGAGCTGCGGCGCGCAGACGGCGACGACCTGCTCGCTGCACAGATAACGGCACTCGCCCTGCGGCCAGACCGGGTCGCCGAAGTGAAAGGCCAGGTCGCAATGCTCCCGCTCCAGCGGAAAGGGAGCGTCATAGGTGATGACGTCGATCTGCAAGCCCGGATGGTCGGCACAGAAGCGGGGCAGGCGCGGCACCAGCCAGCGGCCGGCAAAGGTCGGCAGCGTGGCGATGCGCAGCACCTCGGGGCTGTCGCCGGTGTGCAAGGCGCGCATCATCATCGTCCGGCTGTCCTGCAAGAGCCGCGCCGCCTCGCGCTGGAATTGCAATCCCGCCGGCGTCAGCACGACCTGCCGGCGCACCCGGTTGAACAGCGCGACGCCCAGTTGCGCCTCGAGATCCTGGACATGGCGCGAGATCGAGCTCTGCGTCAGGTGCAATTCCTCGGCCGCGCGGGTAAAGTTCAGGTGTCGTGCCGCGCTGTCGAACGACTGCAGCATGATCATGTCGGGTATCAGTCGGCGGCGAAGATCCATGCGCATCCTGCATCAACTCATGAGATATTAGCACGATTCAATCGATGATCCATGCTTTATGCAGATGCAAGAGGCGATCACCCGCTCAAGGAGCTGACGTGGCGCAGAACGGCTCGACCGGATCCGCTCGACCGGAACGGGCCCGACGCGTGAGGCCGGTGACCGGACCTGGACAACGCCGCCGCGCCGCCGACAGGGCCTGAAAACCGATACATGACCGCCGATAGCTGAACGTCGACAAGGGAACATTCCGATGACCAAGCTGACCGCCGCCACCGCCGAGATCTTTTCCCGGCTTAGCCTCTCGCCCGACCTGCTGACCGGCGGCGATCTGGCCACCTTCTCGCCGCTGACGGGCGAGCAGGTCGCGGCCATCGCGACCCATGACCTCGCCACGACCGATCGCATCATCGCCGACGCGCACAAGGCCTTTCTGGACTGGCGCGGCGTTCCTGCTCCGCGGCGGGGCGAATTGGTGCGCCTGCTGGGTGAGGAACTGCGGGCCAGCAAGAGCGACCTGGGCCGGCTGGTCTCGATCGAGGCGGGCAAGAGCACCTCGGAAGGGCTGGGCGAAGTCCAGGAGATGATCGACATCTGCGACTTCGCCGTCGGCCTGTCGCGCCAGCTCTACGGCCTGACCATCGCCACCGAGCGTCCCGGCCACCGGATGATGGAGACCTGGCATCCGCTGGGCGTGGTCGGCATCATCTCGGCGTTCAATTTCCCGGTCGCGGTCTGGTCGTGGAACGCGGCGCTGGCGCTGGTCTGCGGCAACAGCGTGGTCTGGAAGCCCTCGGAGAAGACGCCGCTGACCGCGCTCGCCTGCCAGGCGATCCTGGACCGCGCGCTGGCGCGCTTTGGCGATGCGCCCGCGAACCTGTCGCAGGTGCTGATCGGCGGCCCGCAGATCGGCGCGGCGCTGGTCGAGGACACGCGCGTGCCGGTGATCTCGGCCACCGGCTCGACCCGCATGGGGCGGATCGTCGGTCCCAAGGTCGCGGCGCGCTTCGGCCGGGCGATCCTGGAACTGGGCGGCAACAATGCGGGCATCGTCACGCCGTCCGCCGATCTGGACATGGCGCTGCGCGCGGTTGCCTTCGGCGCCATGGGCACGGCGGGCCAGCGCTGCACGACGATGCGGCGGCTGTTCGTGCATGACAGTGTCTACGATCAGATCGTGCCGAAACTGATCAAGGTCTATGGCCAGGTCAGCGTCGGCAATCCGCTGGAGACCGATGCGCTGGTCGGCCCGCTGATCGACAAGGCCGCCTTCGATGCCATGCAGTCGGCGCTGGATGCTGCCCGCGCGGCCGGCGGTACCGTCCATGGCGGCGAGCGCGTCACCGTCGGCCAGGACGGCTATTACGCCCGCCCGGCGCTGGTCGAGATGCCCAGCCAGACCGGCCCGGTGTTGGAGGAGACCTTCGCGCCGATCCTGTATGTGATGCGCTACCAGGACCTGACCGACGCCATCGCCCAGCACAATGCAGTGGGCGCGGGCCTGTCGTCCTCGATCTTCACGCTGGATATGCGCGAGATGGAGATGTTCCTGTCGTCCGCCGGCTCGGATTGCGGCATCGCCAACGTGAACATCGGCACCTCGGGCGCCGAGATCGGCGGCGCCTTCGGCGGCGAGAAGGAGACCGGCGGCGGCCGTGAAAGCGGTTCGGACGCGTGGAAGGGCTACATGCGCCGCGCGACCAACACGATCAACTACTCCACCGCGCTGCCGCTGGCCCAGGGCGTCAAGTTCGACATCTGAGGCGAGGCAAGACCCCGCGATGCAGGCCGCCGCCGGGCTCCCGCCCAGTGGCGGCCGTGTTGTGTTTCCCCCGGCGCGAGACTGCCGGGGATCAGGGCTCGCGCAGCTCCTCAAGCAGCGCGATCAGATCCGCCAGGGCGGGCGAGGGCGGGCGCGCCTCGGGCCAGACCAGCGCATAGCGGCCCTGCGTGGGGGCATAGCGATCGAAGGCCGGCACCAGCCGGCCACGATGGAACTCGGCCTCGGCCATGGGGCGGGGCAACAGGGCCAGTCCAAAGCCCAGCACCGCCGCCTCGGCCAGGGTGGCGAACTGGTCGAACAGCATGCCCCGCAGGCGCGAGGCCTCGGTTCCTTGGGCCTGGAACCACTCCTCCCAGGCGCCGGGGCGGCCTTCCAGATGCAGAAGCGGCAGCGCCAGCAGCGCCTGCGGATCGTCGATGCGATCCGGGAGCAGGGCCGGGGCACAGCAGGGGATGACCTCTTCGCCGGCAAGATCCAGCCAGCACATGCCCGGCCAGTCGCGCAGCCCGAAGTGGATCGCCGCGTCGAAGCGCTCCTGCGCGAAGTCGAAAGGCGTCAAGCGCGTGCCGAGATTGATCGAGATGTCGGGATGGCGCGCGGCATAGATGCGCAGCCGCGGCGCCAGCCAGGACATGCCGAAGGCCGGGCGGATGGCAAGGTTCAGGCTGATCCGCGTCCCGGCGGCACGGATGCGCAAGCTGGCGTCGGCCAGATCCTGCAGGCAGTTCCGCGCGGATTGGGCATAGTCGCGGCCACTGTCGGTCAGCCGGACGCCGCGCCCTTCGCGGCGCAGCAGTTCGACGCCAAGCTGCTCTTCCAGTACGGTCAACTGACGGCTGACGGCGGAGTGGGTCAGCGCCAGATCCTGCGCCGCTGCCGTCACCGACCCCAGCCGGTCCACCGCTTCCAGCGCCAGCAGCGAGGGGATCGAGGGCAGGAACCGACGCGGCGCGATCATGTGAGTTTTCCTTGAGTATCGGTGACGAAATCGCGCTTTTTTAGCAGGTTTCGCGATTTATGCTCACGCCAATGTCAAATCGCCCGGATCAGGCGGGCACGTTCGGGGACGCTTCCATGACCAGCAAGGGAAATCTTTGGCGGGCGAGTTCTGCTGTTCGGGTCGAGGCACCGGCGCTGGACCGCCCGCTGGACGTGGACCTGGCGATCATCGGCGGCGGCTTCACCGGCCAGGCCGCGGCGCTGGAGGGCGCGCGGCGCGGCGCCTCGGTCGCCGTGTTCGAGGGCGAGACCTTCGGCCACGGTGGTTCGGGGCGCAATGTCGGGCTGGTCAATGCGGGGCTTTGGCTGCCCCCCGAAGAGGTCGTCAGGGCAATGGGCGCCGAGGCGGGCGGGCGGCTGATGGCGCTGCTGGCCGATGCGCCGCGCCGGGTGTGGTCGCTGATCGAGCGCGAGGGCATCGAGTGCGAGGCGACGCGGCAGGGCACGCTGCATCTGGCTCATGCGCCTGCCGGCTTTCGCGATCTGGCCGAGCGGCACCGCCAGGGTACGGCCCTCGGCTGGCCGCTGCAATTGCTGGATGCGGCGGAAGCGGCCCGCCGCACCGGCAGCAGGGCCTTTCACGGCGCGCTGTTCGATCCGCGTGCGGGTACGATCCAGCCGCTGTCCTATGCGCTGGGTCTGGCGCGGGCGGCAATTTCGGCGGGGGCGCAGGTGTTCGAGCACAGCCGCGTCAGCCGGGTGCGGCGCGAGGACCAGCACTGGCATCTGAGCGTGAACGGTCAGCCGGTGCGGGCGCGCAGCCTGCTGCTGGCGACCAACGCCTATTTCGACGGGATCGACATGGGCACACGCCCGGAGATCGTCGCCGTCAACTATTTCCAGGCCGCGACCGTGCCGATCCCGCAGGACCTGCGCTTGCGCATCCTGCCGGGGCGCCAGGGCTGCTGGGATACGGATCTGGTCATGTCCTCGTTCCGCATGGACGCGCAGGGCCGCTTCATCATCGGCGGCATCGGCAATCTGGAAGGGCCGGGACGGGCTGTCCACATGAGCTGGGCGCGCCGCAAGCTGCGTCAGACCTTCCCGGAACTGGGCGACCTGCCGTTCGAACATGACTGGTCCGGCCGCATCGCCATGACCGGCGATCACATCCCCAAGATCCTGCGCTTCGGCACCTCGGCCCTGGCCTGCTTCGGCTATTCCGGCCGGGGGATCGGGCCGGGCACCACTTTCGGCACGCTTGCGGCCGAGGCGCTTTTGACCGGCGACGACACCGTCCTGCCCGTCGCGCCGGTGACCAGCCACCGCGAGAGCTTCGTTCCCGTGCGCGAGGCCTATTACGAGATGGGCGCCGTCCTGACCCATGCCGTCAAGGCGAGGGGCGGCACCTGACGCGGGCGGGCCCGTCCGCCCGTTCTTGCGGCGCGGTGCAGCGGCGCGCGCGGCCTCTATGGTGGTACGCGCCCTTCAGGCCGTGGACTGGAGTGCTTTCACACGCGATGACAGATACCGTGACCGGAAGCGCCGCGGGGGAGGGCAAGTCTGGCGGGGAGGGTGAGCCTATGAGACAGGGAGGTTGGCTGGGGAACCTGGATTCGAACCAGGACTAACGGAGTCAGAGTCCGTGGGTCTACCGTTAACCTATTCCCCAATGCCGATGGATGCTCTTTCCGGATGTGACCGGACATCTGGACCTGCAACAGCCATGCCGGCTCTGGAGCCTTTGGCGATGCAGTCCGGCCGGAGATGCTCTTCAGGAAAGATGCCCTTCAGGAAAAAACTCCCCGGCGCCTGCCGCGCGAACGGCAGCGCATCCATGGGCGGCTTTTTATGAATCTGGACCCGCGCTGTCAAGCACGGATGCCGGTCCTTGGAAAAAATGCTGCCCCAGCCTGTGCATATCCGGGGTTGGCAGAGGGCGCGCGCGCAAGGTCGGGACGCGCGCGGGGCAGCGCGTGCCATGGGATTTGCGGCTGTCGGGGGGCTTCCCGTGGGGCAGAACGTTGCGGGCGGCGGATATGGTGGTAAACTCTCCCCAACGACAATGCGTTTTCTGGCGGCGGCCACGATGCGGCCGACACAGGAAGGCAGAGGCACCCATGGGTGCCGGTAAGGACAGACTGTGAGCGAATCGGGACAGATGGAGCCGGGCGACAGCCGGCTGCATCCCGGCTCGACACCGGGACAGAACGACGCGACAGGCGCCGGCACAGGGCCCGCCAAGCGCAAGAGGTCCCGGAAGAGACGCAGGCCGAAGGGCGCCGCTGGCGCCCCGGCCGGGGGCTCCGGGCAAGGTGCGGCACGCACGGCCGGAGACCGGGATGCCGGAGCGAACGCCGTCGGCGCGCCACCACCAGGGGGCGTGAACGGGAAAGCTGCATCCGCGGGCAGCCGAAAGCGGGCGCGCAAGCGCCACCGCCCCAACCGGGCGGAGCGGCGTGCCGATGCCAGCCGGACGGACACCAGCCAGACAGATGCCAGCCGCACGGATGCCAGCCGAACGGCTGCGAGCCGGGCCGAAGGGCAGACACCCGCCGAGACGGCGGGCCAAGCCGAGCCGGCAACGCGCGCGCAGACTGCGCCGCAGGCCGGCAGGGCCGCGATCCGGTACAAGGAACAGCCGCAAGCAGGGGCGCGGGAGGCTGCGGCGCTGCGGCGTGGTGTGCCGACGACCGGACAGCAGGCAGGGTGGGGGGCTGGGCAATCGGGCCCCGGCAGCCATGGCGAGGGCTCTGGGAAACACGGCCGCCCGGCGGACCAGGTGCACGCGGCGGTGCCCCACTGCGCGTCCGGGTTGCCGGCGCGCGGGCGGGACGAACCCGTGGCCCACCGGCCGCCGCCGCATGGGCATGCGGTAGCCGGGCCAGAGGCGGAGCCGCCGGGGCGGCTCTATGCGGCGCTCGATCTTGGCACCAACAATTGCCGCCTGCTGGTGGCACGGCCCGAGCAGCGCGGCTTTCGCGTGGTCGATGCCTATTCGCGCATCGTCCGGCTGGGCGAGGGGCTGGGCCATACCAACCGGCTGAGCGAGCCGGCGATGGAGCGGGCGCTGGAAGCGCTGGTCTGTTGCCGCGACAAGCTGGAGGAGCGGGGGGTCGATCGTTTCCGCCTGATCGCTACGGAAGCCTGCCGCGCGGCGGAAAACGGGCCGCAATTCATCGAGCGGGTGCGGCAGGAAACCGGACTTGCCCTGGAGATCGCCTCGCGGGAGACCGAGGCGCGGCTCGCGGTCGCGGGCTGCGCGTCGCTCGTGTGTCCGGATGCCAATGGCGTGGTGCTGTTCGACATCGGCGGCGGATCGTCGGAGATCGTCTGGCTGGACCTGCGCAACCGCTGCGGCGCGCGCGGCGTGGCGCTCACCCGCTTCATCCGCGCCTGGATCTCGCTGCCCGTCGGCGTCGTCAACCTTGCGGAACGCCATGGCGGACGCCATGTCACGACCGACACGTTCGAGGCGATGGTCAACGATGCCCGCGCGCATCTGGAGGCCTTCTCGCTGGGACGGGAACTCAGCGCGGCGATCTGCGACGGCAAGGTGCACATGCTCGGCACATCCGGCACCGTCACGACGCTGGCCGGCGTGCATTTCGGCCTCAAGCGCTACGACCGGCGCCGGGTCGACGGGGCGTGGATGGACACCGAGGATGTCTCGGCGATGATTGAGCGGCTGCGTGCGATGCCGTATGAGGAGCGCGTCGACAACCCGTGCATCGGCGCCGACCGGGCCGATCTCGTGCTGGCGGGCTGTGCGATCCTCGAGGCGATCCGACGGCGCTGGCCGTGCCAGCGGCTGCGTGTCGCCGACCGGGGCTTGCGCGAGGGCATCCTGATGGAGCTGATGGCGGCCGACAATGTCTGGCGCCGAAAGCCGCCGCACCGACAGCGCCCGCGCGGGCGCACGAGATAGGACAAGGCAATGACCACTTCGGGCCGCGGACGCGGCGACCGCGGCATGTTCGAGCGGGTGAAGACCGCGCGCAAGCGGTCGAATTCCTCTACCCGCTGGCTGCAGCGCCAGCTCAACGATCCCTATGTCCGCCGCTCGAAGATCGACGGCTATCGCTCGCGCGCGGCCTACAAGCTGCTGGAGATCGATGAGAAGCACAAGCTGCTGAAGCCGGGCCAGAGGATCGTCGATCTCGGCGCTGCGCCCGGCGGCTGGTGCCAGGTGGCGGCAGCGAAGACCGGGTCCACCGATGAGGATCCGCTGATCGTCGGCATCGACTATTTGGAGATGGAGCCGCTCCCCGGCGTGGTGCTGCTGCAGAAGGACTTTCTCGACGACGACGCGCCGCAAGCCCTGCTCCAGGCGCTTGGCGGCCATGCGCCGGACCTGGTGATCTCCGACATGGCGGCGCCGACCACCGGCCACCGTCAGACCGACCACCTGCGCACGACTCACCTGTTCGAGGTCGCCGCCCTTTTTGCCCGCGAGACCCTGGCGCCGGGCGGCGCCTTCCTGTCCAAGGTCTTTCGCGGCGGAGCCGAGAACGACCAGCTCGCCGAACTGAAGCGCGACTACCAGACGGTGCATCACATCAAGCCGCCGGCGAGCCGCAAGGAAAGCCCGGAACTTTATGTTCTGGCGAAGGGTTTTCGCGGCCGCAAGGACTGAGCGAAAGACACTCGCCGCATCGGTGCCGTTAAGAAAAGACCGCGAAGGGACAAGTCCTTCCGTGATCGCGCTTCCCTTCCCGTCGTACGCGTGTTAATGACCCGCGCCAACTTCTCCCATCTGCGACCGCTCCTCCGGACGCCTCCCGTCCGGACCAGGGTCGTTTTTCCTGAAAGGGGAATTGGCCGATGCCCGCATTCTACCAGTCCATTCACGGTACGGAGGCTCTGACCTTCGACGACGTCCTGCTGATGCCGGGCCATTCGGAGGTCCTGCCGGCGGAAACGGATCTTCGTACCCGGGTGACGCGGGAGCTGGAGCTCAACCTGCCGATCCTGTCGAGCGCCATGGACACCGTCACCGAGGGGCGGCTTGCCATTGCCATGGCCCAGGCCGGCGGCATCGGCGTGATTCACCGCAATCTGACCATCGATCAGCAGGCCGAGCAGGTCCGCCAGGTCAAGAAGTTCGAGTCCGGCATGGTGGTCAACCCGCTGGTGATCGGCCCCGAGGCGACGCTGCAGGAAGCGCTGGACCTGATGCAGCATTTCGGCATTTCCGGCGTGCCGGTGGTCGAGAACGGCGGCTCGGGCGGGCATCATGTCGGCCGGCTGGTCGGCATTCTGACCAACCGCGACGTGCGCTTCGCCTCCGATCCGGCGCAGCGCATCGCCGAGCTGATGACCCGCGAGGGGCTGGTCACGGTGCGCGACAGCGTGAGCCAGGCCGAGGCCAAGCGGCTGCTGCATGCGCATCGGATCGAAAAGCTGCTGGTGGTCGACGACCGCAACCACTGCATCGGTCTGATCACCGTCAAGGACATGGAGAAGGCTCAGCTCAACCCCAACGCTTCCAAGGACGAGCAGGGCCGACTGCGGGTCGCGGCGGCAACCAGCGTCGGGCCGGAGGGTTTCGAGCGGGCCGAGCGGCTGATCGATGCCGGCGTCGACCTTCTGGTCGTCGACACCGCCCATGGTCATTCCGAGCGGGTGCTGGAGATGGTGCGCCGGGTCAAGGCGCAGTCGAATGCCGTGCAGGTCCTTGCCGGCAACGTCGCCACGGGCGACGGCACGCGGGCGCTGATCGACGCCGGTGCCGACGCGGTCAAGGTCGGCATCGGTCCGGGCTCGATCTGCACCACCCGGATCGTCGCCGGCGTCGGGGTGCCGCAGCTCACCGCGATCATGGAGGCCTGCGCGGTTGCCGAGAAGGACGGGGTGCCGATCGTCGCCGACGGCGGCATCAAGTTCTCGGGCGATCTTGCCAAGGCGCTGGCGGCCGGTGCCTCCGCCGCGATGGTCGGCTCGCTGCTGGCGGGCACGGACGAGAGCCCCGGCGAGGTCTACCTGCACCAGGGCCGCTCCTACAAGGCGTATCGCGGCATGGGGTCCGTCGGCGCGATGGCGCGCGGCTCCGCCGACCGCTACTTCCAGGCGGAAGTGCGCGACACCTTGAAGCTGGTGCCGGAAGGCATCGAGGGTCAGGTTCCCTACAAGGGGCCGCTTGCCAGCGTCCTGCACCAGCTCGGCGGCGGCCTGCGCGCGGCCATGGGCTATGTTGGGGCCCGTACCATCGCGGATCTGCAGGACAAGGCGCGCTTCGTGCGGATCTCCGGCGCGGGCCTGCGTGAAAGCCACGCCCACGATGTGACTATCACCCGCGAGAGCCCGAACTACCCCGGCGGCGTCTGAGGACGGCGACGGTCGAGAAGGAATATCAGCCGGCACCGGGCGGAAGAGATCTTCCGCCCGGTGTCGTTTTCTGGACCGGTTTTTCCGGATCGTGCCGGCCGATTACCCGAGAGCGGCGTCCGCAACCTGCGCCTGTGGGCCGCGCCGCCGGCCGCCGCGGCGCGGCGCGCGGGGTTCCCGCGACATCTCCAGAAGGCGATGGGCGCAGGCGACGAGCAACTCGGGCGAGGCTCCGTCAACGTCCTGGGCGGCATAGGAGAAGAACGCTTTCCACGCCCGAATTTCCTTATCCGGGTCGGTAAATGTACTTTCGGTCGGCTGTCTGATGTCGCTTTTCATGGCATCCTCCTCCGATAAACAAGATTTGGCACTCAGTGACGTTATGGAAGCGTTATTTGTATTCTACTCATAAGCACGTATTGGTTGTATGTTTGGTGTGCTCTGTCAATAATATCGAGGCGTCACTACTTAAGGTTGACTTTCAAACAATCCCAGGGTGAAGGCTGCTCGCGAAAACGACATGCCACGCCACCCTGTCGCGGCGGTGCCAGACATTGGCAAGGCGCGGAGGATCGGCTAAAGCAGCCGAAAGGGTGCAGTCCCGGTCAGGCCGGGATCGGCTGGCAGGGTCTTTGGCGTCGTGCCGTCGGGCAGCGGCGCGACGCGGGCGATGTCGCGACCTGCTGGCGCGCATGGACGGATTTCGAGGACACGAAGCATGAAGGACGGAGGCCGCCTGGCTGCGGCAATCGAGATTCTCGGCGATGTCGAGCAGGCGCGCCGGCCGGTGCAGGAGGCGTTGCGCGATTGGGGCCGGCAGCATCGCTTTGCCGGCTCCGGCGACCGGCTGGTCATTGGCAACCTCGTGTTCGATGCGCTGCGGCGGCGGTTGTCGCTGGCTGCGATCATGCAGGACGAGAGCCCGCGCGCGCTGGTGCTGGCCACCTATGCGCGAATCTGGGGCTTCGGCGTCGACGGTCTTGCCGCGGTGCTCGATGGCGACCGTTTCGCGCCCGAGGCGGTGACGCAGGAGGAGGCGGCGCGGCTTGCCGCAGAGGCTCCGGTCGAGATGGCGCCGCATGTGGCGGCCGACATTCCCGAGTGGCTGTGGCCGCAGTTCCACGAGGCTTTCGGCGATGCCGCGATCGAGGAGGGCAGGGCGCTTGCCGCCCGCGCGCCGATCGACCTGCGCGTCAACCTGCTGAAGGGCGACCGCGAGCGCCTGCTGCGCAAGCTCTCTCACCTCTCCTTGCACGCGACCGCGATCTCGCCGGTGGGGCTGCGGATCGAGCCGCCGCTCGGCAAGGAGCGGGCGCCGCACGTTCAGGCGGAAGAGGGCTTCCGCAAGGGCTGGTTCGAGTTGCAGGACGAGGCGAGCCAGGTGGCGGCGCTCGTTGCTGCGTCCGTCGAGCCGGCGCAGGTGCTGGATTATTGCGCCGGCGGCGGTGGCAAGACGCTGGCGCTGGCCGGCGAGATGGGCAATCGCGGGCAGATCTACGCTCATGACGCCAGCAAGCTGCGGCTCGCGCCGATCTTCGAGCGTCTGCAGCGGGCGGGCGCGCGCAATGTCCAGGTGCGAGACCCGGAGGCGGCGACCCTCACCGACCTGGAAGGGCGGATGGATCTCGTTTTCGTCGACGTGCCGTGTTCGGGCACCGGCGTGTGGCGCAGGCGGCCGGATTCCAAGTGGCGTATCACGCCCAATGCCCTTGCCGCGCGGGTGCGCGAGCAGCACGAGGTGTTGTTATCGGCCAGCCGGCATGTGCGCCCGGGCGGCCATCTCCTCTACGCGACATGTTCGCTGCTGCCTTGCGAGAATGGCGAGCAGGTGCGGGGCTTTCTGGCCGAGGTTCCCGGCTTCGAGGCGATCTCGCTGGAGTCGCGCTGGACGGAGTTGTTCGGGGAGGCGGCGCCGCGTCCGCGTTTCGAGGCGCCCGGCTTTGCAACGCTGAGCCCGGCGCGCACCGCGACCGATGGCTTCTTCATCGCCTTGCTGCGGCGGCGCGAGGAAGCCTGAGACCGTCGCCGTCCTGCGTCAGATGCCGTCCTGTGTCAGATGCCGGGCCCGCCTCAGATGCCGGGCCCTCGTCATATGCCGGGAAAGAGCGGCAGGTTCTCCTGGTCCCGTCGCGTCTCGCCCGGTGGGTCGGTTTCCGTCTGCGCAGCCTCTTGCGCGCCCTGCGGGGCAATGTCCTCGGCTGCGGGTCCCGTCGGCGCGACTGTGGCCGCTGCGTCGTCCTGCTGTCGTTCGGACAGCAGGCGCTCGGCACGCTCGGCGGCCTCCTGCGCCCGCTCCAGCGCTTGTCGCTCGAGTTGCGGCACCAGCACGTCGAGATCGCGCCAGACCCCTTCCGGCACCCGGTCGCGCTGGCCCGCAGCCATCAGCACGCTGCGCGCCTGCAGCCCGGCGCCGGCGGCCGCGAGCGCGGTGCCGAGCGCGTTGCCGGCGGCACGGTTGTCGCCATCCAGCTCCCATGCAGCGCGGGCATTGGACAGGGCGCCGGCCAGGTCGCCTGCCTTGCGGCAGGCATGGCTGAGCTGGATCGGGTGGTCGGGATTGTCGGGTTCGAGCTCCTGCGCGCCGGCAAAGGCCTCGATCGCCTCGCTCCAGCGCTCGCCGGCAAGATGGATCGAGCCGAGCAGCGCCATGATCTCGGCATCTGCCGCCCCGCGCACCACCGCCTGGGTTGCGGCGTCGAGTGCCTCCTCAACGCGGGCCTGGCGGAACAGGGTCCGGGCAAGTCCCTTGAGCGCCGGCACATAGGTCTCGTCGAGGCGCAGGGCCTGGCGGTACTGGGCGATGGCCGCGGCGACATTGCCGAGCGGCGCCTGGGCGTCGGCGTCGAGCGTGAGGGCGGCGGCGCTTTCCGGCATCGCCTTGAGCAGGCGGCGGGCATGGGGCGCGGCCTCGGCGTGGCGGCCGGAGCGGATCAGGATGGTGGACAGGCCATAGAGGGCGTTGCGGTTGTCGCGGTCGAAGTCGAGCACGGCGAGAAACGCCTCGCGGGCCTGCTCGTCGCGGCCGAGCAGCAGCAGGGCATTGCCGAGATTGGCGCGGGCGGGGCCGTGCTCGGGCCGGGAGAACACCACCTGGCGCAGCAGCGTCACCGCCTCGTCGAGGTCGCCCTTGCGCATCATCGCGGTGCCGGCGCGGTAGCGGGCCTCGAAATCGTCCGGGTCGCGGGTCATCAGCGCCCGGTAGATGTCGAGCGCACCGTCGAAGTCGCCGGCGGCCTCGCGCGCGGCGGCCGCGATGAGGGCGTCGGAGGCTTCGGGCGGCGAGAGGAATGAGGCCATGGATCGGGTGGGCTCCTGAGCCGCGCTTGTGCTTCCCCGGCTCGGGTCGCGGCGATTCGGCCGCGCCTCCGGAGGGCAGGTCATTGCGGGAGCGTAGGGTTCTTCGCCCGCATGGTCAAAGTTCCCACGCCCGTTCCCGCAGTTATCCGCAGCCGTCCGGCGAGATTGCGGCATTGCGGCAGGCGCAGGGCCGTGAGGACAAGATTCCTGTTCAAAACCTGCGGCGCTTTGGCTATTAGCTGCCCATGACCGACCAGCTCCTCATCATCGATTTCGGCTCGCAGGTAACCCAGCTCATCGCGCGGCGGCTGCGCGAGCTGAACGTCTATTGCGAGATCCATCCCTTCCAGAACGTCACCGACGCCTTCCTGGCCGAGTTCCGGCCAAAGGCGGTGATCTTCTCCGGCGGCCCGGACTCGGTGGTCCGCGAGGGATCGCCGCGCCCGCCGGCCTCCGTCTATCAGCTCGGCGTGCCGATCCTCGGCATCTGCTACGGACAGCAGGTGATGATGCAGGATCTCGGCGGCCAGGTGGAGGGCGGCAAGATCTCCGGCGGCGGCGGCACGGCGGAGTTCGGCCGCGCCTATGTGACACCGACCGAGCAGCGGTTGCCGTTCCTCGACGGCTGGTTCGAGGAGGGGCGCGAGCAGGTCTGGATGAGCCATGGCGACCATGTCAGCCGGCTTGCTCCGGGCTTCGAAGTGTTCGGCACCTCGCCCAACGCGCCCTTCGCCATCACCGCCGATCCGGCCCGCCGCTTCTATGCGGTGCAGTTCCACCCGGAGGTGCACCACACGCCGAACGGCCGGCGGCTCTACGAGAACTTCGTCAGACAGGCCGGTTTCACCGGCGACTGGACGATGGGCGCCTATCGCGAGGAGGCGATCCGCAAGATCCGCGAGCAGGTGGGCGACAAGAAGGTGATCTGCGGCCTGTCCGGCGGCGTCGACAGTTCGGTTGCGGCGGTGCTGATCCACGAGGCGATCGGCGACCAGCTCACCTGCGTCTTCGTTGATCACGGCCTGCTGCGTCTCGGCGAGGCGCAGGAGGTCGTGGCGATGTTCCGCGACCACTACAATATCCGCCTGATCCATGCCGACGAGCAGGAGCTGTTCCTGTCGGCGCTGGAGGGCGTCAGCGACCCGGAAGTGAAGCGCAAGACCATCGGCAAGCTGTTCATCGACGTGTTCCAGAAGCATGCGAACAGCATCGAGGGTGCCGAGTTCCTGGCGCAGGGAACGCTCTATCCGGACGTGATCGAAAGCGTGTCCTTCTCGGGCGGCCCGTCGGTGACGATCAAGAGCCACCACAATGTCGGCGGCCTGCCGGAGAAGATGGGCCTGAAGCTGGTCGAGCCCTTGCGCGAGCTGTTCAAGGACGAGGTGAGGGCGCTCGGGCGCGAGCTCGGCCTGCCGGACAGCTTTATCGGCCGCCATCCGTTCCCCGGCCCCGGCCTTGCGATCCGCTGTCCCGGCGAGATCACGCGGGCCAAGCTCGACATCCTGCGCAAGGCGGATGCGGTCTATATCGACCAGATCCGCCGCCATGGGCTCTATGACGAGATCTGGCAGGCCTTCGTGGCGATCCTGCCGGTGCGCACCGTCGGCGTGATGGGCGACGGGCGGACCTACGACTATGCCTGCGCCCTGCGCGCGGTGACTTCGGTCGACGGCATGACGGCGGATTACTACCCGTTCAGCCACGAGTTCCTCGGCGAAACCGCGACGCGGATCATCAACGAGGTCGAGGGCATCAACCGGGTCACCTACGACATCACCTCGAAGCCGCCGGGCACCATCGAGTGGGAATGATTTTGGCCCCTCCGGCAGTATCCATTTCTACGCTCCGATACGCCATAACACATTGAAGTGCAGGGTAATTCCAACCAGCCTTCTGTCAGCGCTCAAATCTTCCACAAGTCAAGCTGCCGTGGTCTCAGGGCTAAGAACGGGTGCGCGGGTCGGTGACACTGCTACGAGCCAGCGAGCTATACGCCTCAAAGGCAGAGCGCTTTTCCTTGGATGCTGCAAAATCCATCTCGAAGAGTGCGCCGCCGCCTGACGCGGTCCTGTACCGAAGATTTCCCCCATGCGCCTCCATGACCGCGCGCACGACGGAGAGACCGAGCCCGTTTCCTCCAGTTTCCTTCGCACGCTCGGGATCGCCGCGCACGAACGGGTCGAACACCCGGCCGACTAGATCGGTGTCGATGCCTGGTCCTTGGTCGGAGATGGCGAGCACCGCTGTTCCGTTAACCGCCTTCAGGCTGATGGTGATCGTGCCCCGGATGGCGTGGCGCCGCGCATTCGAGATCAGGGCGAGAACCGCCTGACGCACGCGTGTCACATCCGCGTCGACAACGATGTCGTCGAGGTCGAGCGCCAGAGCGAAACCGCTTGAAGCCAGATCGGGCGATAGGAGCGCGGCGATTTCCTCGACCTCCTGGGCCAGGCGGGTCGGCACGATACGGAGATCGAGATGGCCGCTATCGGCAAGCGTCACCGTGCGCAGATCCTCGACCAACCGGGCGAGGCCGTCGACCTGAAGGATCAGCCGTCGAAGCGTGGGCTCGTCCGGTTCGAACACCCCGTCGATGATCCCCTGGAGGCGCCCCTTGAGGATGGTCAGCGGTGTACGCAGTTCGTGTGCGATCGTCGCGTTCCACAGCGCCATGTCGGCGGCCATGTCCTGCAGTCGTTGCGCCATCGTGTTGAAGTCGCCGACGAGTGAGGCCGTTTCGCCCAGCGCCTTGTCGCTTGCCGTAGCCCGGGCCGACAGGTCGCCAGCGGCGATCTGGCGAGCGCTGCGGGCCAGCGACTCCAACGGATCGAGGATGCGGCGCGCGAGCCGCAGCGCCACCAAGGCGGCAATCGGAAGGGTGACGAGGACCAACACGGCAAAGATCACGAGGTCAAGTGATGTCAGCCAGCCATCCGCTTCCGGCAATGGATAGACGGCGACGAAAACCGAGTAGATGAGATAGGTGCCGAAGAACACGAGGATGCCAGCCAGGACGGTGATCGCTGACATGGCGATAAGGATCTGACGGCTCAGCCCAGTGCGCGCGTCCATCGTCACGCCGACAATCTGTAGCCGATGCCGCGAACGCCGGGCAGGAGCCCGTGTGCCCCTGCCTGTTCGAGCTTCTTGCGCAGCTTGCTGAGGTGGCTGTCCACCGTCCGGTCCAGGGCGTCCGATCCGGGGAGGCAAGCATCGACAAGCTCGCCGCGCGTAAACACCTTGCCGGGGTTGCGCGCCATATGGGCGAGGATGCGGAACTCGGTCAGGGTCAGCGCCAGCGGCCTGGCCTCGCTGCCGGTCCCGAAGCTCGCCTGATAGCCATCGAGATCGATGGAGAGATCGCCCACGCGCAGAACGCCGCCCGCCGTCGCCAGCCCCGAGCGCCGGAGCACGGCCTTGGCGCGCGCCACAACCTCAATCGGATTGAACGGCTTCACGACGTAATCGTCAGCGCCGATGCGAAGACCTTGAAGGCGGTCGATATCCTTGTCGAGCGCAGTGATCATGATGGCTGGGGTGGTGCCGCGCCGGCGAAGTTCCGCCAGGACTTCCCAGCCGTCGAGACGGGGCATGTTCACATCCAACAGGACGAGATCCGGCTTCAAAGCGAGATGGAGATCGAGGGCGGTGCGGCCGTCGCGGGCGAGCACGGTCCTGAACTCCTCCCGCTGGAGGTAGGCGTCCAGGATAGAAGCGATTTCTTCGTCGTCTTCGGCAATCAGGACAAGGGCGGCCATGGCGTTCTCCTGCTCAAGGGATGCCATCCGTAGCGACTGCCGTCGAGTGCTTTGGCCTCTCGTCCATCAAGTCTCCATAAAACCTCCACATTGCGCAAACGGTCCGGGTTGATATGGGCGTCGTCGCTTCGAGCGATCGATGGTCTTGAAGGATGTCCCGATGATGCGTGTCCGCAGGCACTTCACCCGCACAGTTCTCGGCATTGCCTTGCTGGTTCTCGCCGCCTGTTCCGACAACGGGGAGCCGCGAGCGTCTCAGGCTGCAAGTGCGCGGGAACAGGCTGAACCGGCGGTCGCACGCGTGGCGACCTTGACCGTCCAGCCCCGTCGCGTCGTCGTCTACGAGGAGTTGCCGGGACGCGTGTCCGCGCGGCGCACCGCGGAGATACGGCCACAGGTCAGCGGGATCGTCCGCAAGGTGCTTTTCAAGGAGGGCTCCGAGGTCTCTGCCCACCAGCCTCTGTTCGAGATCGATCCCGCGCCATTCGCTGCCGATGTGGAGGCCGCTTCGGCGGTGCTGGCGCGCGCTGAGGCTGACGAGCTCAACGCCTCCCTCAAGCATGATCGTATCAAGGCCTTGGCCGAAAGCCGGACCGCGACCGCCGCCGCCCTGGGAGACGCGAAGGCGGCGCTGGCACAGGCGCGTGCGAGCGTGGCAGAGGCGCGGGCAAACCTGACGCGTCGCCTGCTCGAGCTGGCCCATGCCACCGTGACCAGCCCGATCGCCGGGCGGGTGGGGCAAGCACTCATCACCGAAGGCGGACTCGCTACGGCGGGCGCTACCAACCCAATGGCCGTCGTCCAGCAGTTGGACCACCTCTTCCTGGATGTCCACCAGCCGTCGATGCGCCGTGAGGCACTCGAAGAGGCGCTTGCGAACGGACAGGCAGACGAGGCGGGCGGGCTGCCGGTCGACATTCTCACCATCACGGGCAAGCCCTATGAGTATCAAGGCACCATCCGTTTCTCCGACAGCGCTGTCGATCCGGGAACGGGCAGCATTACGATCCGCGTCGAGGTGCCGAACCCTTATGATCAACTGCTGCCCGGCATGTACCTTCGCGCAAGACTCCCTCGCTCAGTCCATCCCAACGCCCTGACGGTGCCGCAGGAAGCCATCGTGCGTGACAGCTCCGGCCGGCCGCAGTTGACGGTCGTCGGAGCCGACAAGTCGGCATGGCGCCGCAATGTCGAACTGGGTCCGCTGGTCGACCGGCAGTACGTGATCCTGTCAGGCATCAGCGCCGGCGACGAGGTCGTGGTCCGGGGCCAGGATCGCGCGACCGACGGAATGAAGCTCCAGACGGTGGCGCACCAGCCTGTCGTCCGGACGGACACACAGTAGAGACGCCCCATGCCCCAATTCTTCATCGACCGCCCCGTCTTCGCCTGGGTCATCGCCATCTTCATCACGATCGCCGGCATCGTCGCGATCCCGCAACTGCCTGTCTCGCGCTTTCCCGTGATCGCGCCGCCCAGCGTCAGCATCAATGCGAGCTATGTCGGCGCGAGCGCCCAGACCGTCACCGACAGCGTGACGGCGCCGATCGAGCGCGAGCTGTCGGCTGTCAAGAACGTCCTCTATTTCGAATCCTCGGCAGACGCTTCCGGCAACGCCTCCATCACGGTGACCTTCAAGCCGGGGACCGACCCCGAGCTTGCTCAGGTCGACGTGCAGAACCGTCTGAAGTCGGTCGAGCCCCGCCTGCCTGAGCAGGTGCGCCGCGGCGGACTGTCCGTGGAGGCTGCGTCTTCGGGTTTCCTCATGATCGTCTCGCTGCGGTCGGACGACGGCGCGGTCGATCCTCTCGCGCTCGATGATTATCTCGCCCGAAGCCTTGCGCCTGAATTGAAGCGAGTGCCCGGCGTTGGCCGCGTGCAGTCGTTCGGCTCGGAGGCAGCGATGCGCGTCTGGGTGGATCCCGCGCTGCTGACCTCCTACTCGCTGTCGATGGCCGAGATCATTCAAGCCATTCAGACGCAGAACGTTCAGGTTGCTCCGGGGCGGCTCGGAGAGGAGCCGGCTGTCCCCGGCCAGACGATCAGCGTGCCCCTCAGTGTCAGCGGACAACTCGAGACGCCGGAACAGTTCGCAGCGGTGGTGCTGCGGTCGAATACCGACGGATCGAAGCTGACGCTCGGCGACGTCGCCCGCATCGAGGTCGGTGCCCAGTCCTCCGGCTTTTCGATCTTCGACGGCGGCAAGCGGGCGACGGCGGCGGCGATCCAGCTCGCGCCCGGCGCCAATGCCGTCAGCACATCCGAGGGTGTACGCGCGCGACTGGCCGAACTGGCACCGTCGATGCCGTCCGGCGTCACTCACGCGGTCTCCTACGACACCGCACCCTTCGTGAAGGTCTCGATCACCAAGGTCGTGCAGACCCTGATCGAAGCAATGGTGCTGGTGTTCCTCATCATGCTGCTCTTTCTCCAGAACATCCGCTACACGCTGATCCCGGCGATCGTCGCGCCGATCGCGCTGCTCGGCACCTTCGCGGTGATGTGGATGATCGGCTATTCGATCAACGCGCTGACGATGTTCGGCATGGTGCTGGCCATCGGCATCATCGTCGACGACGCGATCGTCGTGGTGGAGAACGTCGAGCGCCTGATGGCGACCGAGGGCCTTTCGCCGCGGGATGCCACGCGTCGCGCCCTGCGCGAGATCGCGGGCGCCGTCATCGGCATCACGCTGGTGCTGACCGCGGTGTTCCTGCCGATGGGCCTGGCGACGGGCTCTGTCGGCGCGATCTACCGCCAGTTCACAGTCTCGCTGGCGGTCTCGATCCTCTTCTCCGCCTTCCTCGCTCTCAGCCTGACACCTGCGCTCTGCGCCACGATCCTGAAGCCGGTCGCGCCTCATCACGAGCGCAAGGGTTTCTTCGCGTGGTTCAACCGCGGTTTCGAGCGGCTGACGGGCCGCTACACTGCCTGGGTCGGAGCACTGGTGAAACGCGGTATGCGCGTGATGCTGGTCTACGCCGCGATCGTAGGCGCGCTGGCCTTCGGCTACACTTCGTTGCCGACCGCCTTCGTGCCCGACGAAGACCAGGGCGCATTCATGACGTCCTACACGCTCCCGGCCGACGCGACGGCCGAGCGCACCAAGGCGATCGTGGAAGGCTTCGACCGCCATGTCGCGACGCGTCCCGATATTGCGAACAACCTCTCCGTCATGGGCTTCAGCTTCTCCGGATCTGGACCAAATACCGCCATGTCGTTCACGACGCTGCGCGACTGGAGCGAACGGACGGGCAGCACCGACGCAGAAGTGGCGGCTGCCAGCGCGGCGATGCAGGAAACGACAGAAGGCGAAATCCTCGTGATGAAGCCGCCCACCATCGAGGAACTCGGCACGACGTCCGGCTTCGCGATGCGCCTTGTCGATCGCAGCGGCAACGGGGCGGAGGCGCTGCAGAAAGTTGCCGACGACCTCATCAAGCTGGCGGGAGGCAGCAAGCTCCTGCAGAACGTCCGGGTCGACGGATTGCCGAGCGGTCCGAGCGTCCGCCTCAACATCGACCGCGCGAAGGCCGGGGCGCTCGGCGTCAACTTCTCGATGATCAGCGATACGCTTGCCGCCGCGATGGGCTCGACCTACATCAACGATTTCCCGCGTGCGGGCCGGCTTCAGCAGGTCATCATACAGGCCGAAGCCAAGGACCGCATGCAGGTCGAAGACGTCCTCAAGCTTCACGTGCGCAACGACAAGGGCGGGATGGTTCCGCTGGCTGAAGTTGTCACGCCGGAGTGGTCGGTCAGCCCTCTCCAGCTTAACCGATACAACGGTTATCCCTCGCTGAGCATCTCCGGCGATGCCGCCTCGGGCGTGTCGAGTGGTGCTGCGATGACCGAGATCGAGCGCCTCGCATCGAAGTTGCAGGGTGGGTATGGCGTGGAATGGACCGGGCAGTCGTTCCAGGAACGCCAGGCCGGGGCGCAGGCGCCGATCCTCGTCGCCTTCTCCTTCCTGGTGGTGTTCCTGGTTCTGGCAGCGCTCTACGAAAGCTGGGCCATTCCGCTGTCCGTCATGCTGGTCGTGCCGCTGGGCATTCTCGGAGCGGTCATCGCGATGCACCTGCGCGGCATGGAAAACGACGTGTTTTTCAAGGTCGGCCTCATCACGCTGATCGGCCTGTCGGCGAAGAACGCGGTGCTGATCGTGGAGTTCGCGCGAAAGCTGCACGCGGAGGGCAGGAGCCTCGGGGAGGCGGCCATAGCGGCATCGCGCCTCCGCCTGCGGCCGATCGTGATGACCTCGCTTGCCTTCACGCTCGGCATCGTGCCCCTGGTCGTCGCCAAGGGGCCGAGTTTCGAGATGCAGAACGCGCTGGGGACGGGCCTCTTCGGCGGCATGATCTCGGCCACGGTCCTTGCCGTGCTCTTCGTGCCTGTCTTCTTCACGCTAGTGATGCGATTTGCTGGGCGGAAAACGAAGCAAGAAACTGCCGAAGCGGTCACAACGTGACCAATGGCCAACCGCATCTCAACATAGATTTCGGAGAATATTGATGAAATCCGCAACCACAACTGGCCAGGTAACCCTCGACATCGCGCGCGAGGACGACCTGCCGCGCTTCCGCAAAGATCTTCAGGACGCCTTCGCGGTCGCGGTCGTGGAAACCTTCGGATCGGTCGATGACGCCCCGATTCCGTCCGACGACGACGTGGCCGCCTCCTTTGCGGCGCCGAACGCCGTCGTTCACCGGATTCTCGAAGACGGCCGCTGGGTCGGCGGTGCCGTGGTGTCGATCGACACCGAAACGCAGCATAACTCGCTCGATTTTTTCTACGTGCGCTCCGATGAACTGGGGCGCGGCATCGGCCGCAAGGCCTGGGCCGCCATCGAGGCGGCGTATCCGGATACGCAGGTCTGGATCACCCACACGCCCTACTTCGAGAAGCGCAACATCCACTTCTACGTCAACGTCTGCGGCTTCCACATCGTCGAATACCACCACGCCGGCCACCCGGATCCTCACCGTCCGAGTGAGCCGGGTCTGCCCGGCGACGACGACATGTTCCGCTTCGAGAAGCATATGCGGGGCCTGGTCGCGTAGAGCACAGGATGGCGTCTTGGACGTCCGCCATCGCGGCGATCGGCGATGGCAGGGTGAGCGTTGACTGCGCCAGCTTTGACGGCCTACTCCTCGGCGCTGACGGGCAAAGCAAGTTTTTTTGAAATAAAATCAATCTCTTATGGCATTGAAAAATCAGAATGGGGAGTGTCCAAGCTCACCGACGCGGCTTTTAAGGCACTGATATCAAAGGCGAAGGTACAAGGCCGCGGACCGTGGCGGTGCACCTCGCCGATGGGGATGGGGCCGTTCGAAGGCGTTTTCATGAACCTGACTTTTTTGAACCCCTACCGGCACGGTGGCTCATACCCCGAAAGTCTCTCTCGCACCTGGATGAACGAGGCTGGTTTCCGGGAAGTCTCAAGATCGCGCCTTGCTGATGGCTGCAGTTTGTTTCGCGGGCGCCTTCCGTCCCGATCCGCGCTCCAATACTCTCTGCATGTTGACGGCATTCGTCGCGCAGTAGCAGGTCAGACATGCCCGCGATCATCCAACCGGAAGGTTCCATATGGCTGAGGTCTTGCTGTTCCATCACGCGCAGGGGCTGACCCCGGGTGTGCGCGCTTTCGCCGACGACTTGCGAGCCGGGGGGCACGTCGTTCACACGCCCGATCTGTTCAACGGGCTCACCTTTCAAAGTATCGACGAGGGGCTTGCCTATATCGGGGAGACGGGATTCGATGAAATGCGGGAGCGCGGCGTCAGAGCCGCCGACGGATTGCCTCTCGAACTTGTCTACGCAGGGTTCTCGTTCGGTGTGCTGCCGGCACAGCAGCTTGCGCAGACCCGGCCCGGCGCCCGTGGGGCCTTGCTCTTCCACTCTTGCCTGCCGATAACTGGCGAGTGGGCTTTCGGGCCTTGGCCGGACGGCGTGGCAGCTCAAATCCACGGGATGGACAATGACCCGATGTTCGTCGGCGAGGGCGATATCGACGCCGCCCGCGAGTTGGTGGAGAAAGTCGCGGAGGCGGAACTCTTCCTGTACCCAGGCGATCAGCACTACTTCGCTGACAGTTCGCTTCCGTCGTACGACGCGGATGCGACCGCGCTGCTCACCCTCCGAGTGCTTGAGTTCCTGGATCGCCTATGATCCAGGCGCGCGCCTCGCTTGAGCGCAAACCGGCCCAGAACGCCGGGGTGGACGCGTTCAACGGCGGCTTCCGCGACGAATGCCTGAACGAGACGCTGTTCACCACCCTCGGTCAGGCGAGGCCGGGCATCGCCAGGTGGCGTAAGGACTGCAATCGCACCCGGCCACATTCGGCGCTCGGTAACATGACGCCGTACGAACACGCCATCAAATGGAGACCGGGAAACCAGGCCGCATGGGGCCAAAAATCAATCCAAGGGCTCTGCGCTGAGCGGCAGGGACCCCAGGGCCCCCAGGGCCCAGATCACATGGTATTCTCGCCCCAGTATTTTCTTTCTCCAGGGATATCAGATGCTTGTTTCGGAAAAATAGAGTGGCGTGACGTCTTCGGCATCCCGAAGGGCTGTCGCTTGGCCCTTCGGGGACCGGCGGTGCGTTTCGGATCGCGCGGGTCGCCGCGCTAATAGACAGCTTCGTAGGCCGCGCAGATTTCGCCCTGCGTCTTGCCGTCCAGGTAGGCGATCTCGCCCTTCTTGTGTTTGACATAGACTTCTGTAAACCCGGCGGGAAACCAGTCGCGAACGACCGGGTTTCCTTCGAACCGCTCCAGGGCGGCCTCGAGCGTCTGCGGGAGCCGAATGAAGCCGCGGGCGGCAAGGGCGTCGGCGTCGAGCAGCGACAGATCCTCCTGCGTTGCCTCCGGCACCGGCAATCGCTCTTCAATGCCCTGGACACCGGCATGCACGATCGCCGCCAGGGCCAGATGCGGGTTGGCCGCCGCATCCGCTGCCCTGAACTCGAAATTGAACTGGGCGGCGCGGGCGATGTCGCTGATGTCGGACACCGGGCAGATGCGCACCGAGGCTTCGCGGTCCCGAAAACCGAGATTGTTGAAGGCAGCGCTCCAGCGGTGCGGCGTCAGCCGGAGATAGGACACGACGCTCGGGGCGGTGATGGCGATGATCGCATCCAGATATTTCAGGATCCCGGCGACGAACATGCCGGCGACGTCGGAGAGCTCGTGCTTGCCCTGCGGGTCGTGGGTCACCGGAGTGCCCGCATCATCGAGCATGCTCAGGTGAACATGGACGCCGTTTCCGACGCCGGCCGGATCGCGGATCGGGGTGAACGTCGGATCGTAGCCGAGTTCACGCGCCACGAGACCGACGATTTCGCGTGTGACCAGCGAATGGTCGGCGATCGTCACGCCCTTTTGCGGCCCCATCGTCACCTCGAACTGGCCGGCGCCGAATTCCTTCAGGATCGTGTCCGGGGTCACGCCCGCATCGCGCATGGCGGCGACGACGGCTTCGCAGAAATGGCGTTCTTCCTGGAAAGCGGCGAGCGTGAAGGCCTTGCCGATCTCCCCGGTCAGTTGCTTGATCTGAAACTCGTGTTCGAAAGCGCCGTACAGCGTCACGCCCGCAACCGTCTTCAACCGCGCGAGCGCGGCCTCGAGGATCGAGCGCGTGCAGAACTCCCAGGGGCGGCCGTCGAGATAGCGGATGTTGCCGAGCACGAAGTTCTCGTTCGGCGCTCCCGCCTCGCTCTCGATGCTGACGCGGGTCGCGGGATCGGGAATGAGCACGAGATCCCCGAGCGAGCCGAACGGGCTGTCGGCGATCGCATCG
Organism: Stappia sp. TSB10GB4; assembly: GCF_900185745.1. Taxonomy (NCBI): domain Bacteria; kingdom Pseudomonadati; phylum Pseudomonadota; class Alphaproteobacteria; order Hyphomicrobiales; family Stappiaceae; genus Stappia; species Stappia sp. TSB10GB4. The sequence goes on from NZ_FYAV01000024.1 coordinate 83,014, forward strand.
AAGCAGGTGATCTGCACGTTGGTCGGCGTCCAGCCGACGCCCCGCTTGAGGCGCTTGTCGAACTGCGACACAGGGAAAGCCTTGCCGCGCACCTTGCCCGAAAGGTCGCCGCAGCAGGCGACCATCATTTCCTCACGTCTCATCGACATCCCCGTTCAGTCTGTCCTGGTCGTATCCGGGCATTGCGAAGCGAATGCCGTCCCAGTCCCTGATGCGTTTTTGTGTGGCTTCCCAGTCGGTCTCGGAGACGCGCACGATCAGTGCCTCGACAAGGGCCAGGGCGGCCGCGGCCGTATCCCAGGCCGTGCCGGCATCGATCGGCAGCGCCACGATGTGATCGGCGTGTCTTGCCGCCGGCGACATCCACTTGTCGGTCACGACGATAATCGTCGCTCCGCGCTGTTCCGCAATGGATTTCGCAAGCCGGGAGAAGCTGATCTGATAGCGGCGGAAGTCGAAGATCAGCACCACGTCCTTCTTGCGCATGCGCAACACATGTTCCGGCCAGAACTCGGGATTGTCGGCCATGTGATAGATGCCGCTGCGAATCTGCCGGAGATGAACGGACAGGAACGAGGCGATGCAGTCGCTCACCCTGCCGCCAAGCAGGAAGATGTTGCGGGTTGGGTCCGCAAGGAGGCTGGCGAGACTGTCGAACTGTGCCTGCGGCACGGTCTCGACCATTTCCTGCATCACGGCCGAGAGGCGCGCCACATACTCCGAAAGAAAATCCGAGTGGCCGACCGGGGTCTGGCTGGACATCAGGTCGACAGGCGAGCTCTGTCCGGCTTTCAGCTCGGCGATCAACTGCCGCTGTAGATCCTGGAACCCGCCGCAGCCGATCTTGCTGACAAATCGCGTGATCGACGGAGCGCTGACGCCGGTCCTGGCGGCAAGCTCCTGAATATTCTCCAGACCAGCGAAGGGATAGTCGGCAAGGATGGCGTTGGCGATCTTGCGTTCGCTTGCGGTGAGCTGGCTGGATGCTTCCCGAATTCTTGTGCGGATCGTCGAAGACGAAGTCACATCGCTCATTGGCGAGTTCCCCTTGTTGGAGCGGATATTCCCTTTTTGGAAAAAATTAGTCAAATGGAAAAATGCGATTGACTATGATCGATAAATTTCTTTGATTTGCGGTATCGAAGCCCCGCGTGCCGAGATCGTCCTGGCCGCCTCACGGATACCGTCCTCCATGCTCAGGTTCGCAGATCCCGACATCACTGGACTGCTGCAGTCGGGCGACCCGCATCCGGTGGAATGGGTCAACATCTCCGGCCGATCCGCCATTTTCCTGATCTGCGAACATGCGGGGCGTGCCGTGCCTTCGGCGCTTGGCGATCTCGGCATCGATCCGGAGGAAATGGACCGGCACATCGCCTATGACGTCGGCGCGGAGGGGCTTGCCCGGGGGCTTTCCGAGCGCCTTGACGCGCCTCTCATCCTGCAGCGCTACAGCCGCCTCGTGATCGATTGCAATCGTCCCTACGAGTCCGACGGCTGTGTCGTCAGGCAGAGCGACGGCACCGTGGTGCCCGCCAATGCGGAGGTTGCCGAGATCGACCGGCGCCGCCGCTTCGAGGAAATCCACCGGCCGCTGCATGCCGCGATCGCGGCGGCGCTCGATGATCGGCAAGCCGGCGGCGGCCCGCTGTTTCTCGTCACCGTCCACAGTTTCACTCCGGTCATGCGCGCAACGGGCGCCCGGCGGGATTTCGAGCTCGGCCTGCTGTACAATCGCGACGCCCGTCTTGCCGAGCGGTTGGCCGACCTGTTCGCGCGCGCCAATCCGCATGTCACGGTCAAGCTCAACGAGCCCTATGTCGTCGACGATCTCTCCGACTACACGATACCCGTTCACGGCGAAAGGCGCGGCATCCCGCACGTGCTGATCGAAACGCGCAACGATCTCATCACCGATGACCGCGGACAGCGGGAGTGGGCGGACCGGCTGGCCGCCTCCCTTCGTCTGGCGGCGCAAAGCCTTGAAGGAAGCGTATGATGGCCGCAGCCCATCCGACCACACGCGATATCCCGCTCGATCCGGCTGCCTCCGCGATCCTCTTTATCGATGTCCAGAACTTCTCGGTCCTGCGGGACGGCGGCGAGTTCAAGGATGTCTCGGACGAGGATATCGCCGGCAAATACGGGTACTATTTCAAGCGCATCCACGAGGTGGCGATCCCGAACATGCAGCGGCTGCTGGCGGGGTTCCGCAGGGCAGGGATCGAGGTTCTGCACACCACGATCGAGAGTCTGACGAAGGATGGCCGCGACCGGAGCCTCGATTACAAGATCACCGGCTTCAACGTGGCGAAGGGATCGCATGACGGCAAGGTGATCGACGAGCTGGCGCCGCTTGAGGACGAAATCGTCTTTCCGAAAAGCTCGTCCAGCGTCTTCGTTTCGACCCATATCGACTATGTGCTGCGCAATCTCGGCGTGAAGCAGATCGTGCTGTGCGGACTGCTCACCGATCAGTGCGTCGAATCCGCCGTTCGTGACGCCTGCGACCTCAACTACCTGGTCACGCTCGTGCCGGATGCCTGCGGCACCTACTCGCAGGAGCGTCACGACTTCTCGCTCAACGCCATCAAAGGCTACTGCCGACAGATCTCGACCGCCGATCTTCTGAAGGAGATCGGCCAGTAAGCGAAAGGCGGATTGAGGAAAGGACCAAGGAGACACCCGAGAACGCGGCGAATAAGCCCAAGAAGGCAGGCCCGCTTGTCAGTTCGCAGCCGAAAGGCACCTTCCAGAAAAGAGGAACAACCATGATGAAGACGTCCAGAATTCTGATGGCAGCCGCCGGCGTGGCGCTGGCCGGCTCCGCGGCGCTCGCCGACGACGGCAAGATCGTGATCGGCGGCGCCTTGTCGATGACCGGCATTCAGGCTCCGCTCGACACGCCCGGCTACTACGGCGCCCAGGTGGCGGTGAAATACCTCAACGACAATGGCGGCGTGCTCGGCAAGCAGATCGAGTTCATCAATATCGACGGCAAGTCCGATCCGGTCACGGTCGGCAATGTCGCGGTCGAACTGATCGACAAGGGCGCGGCGGTCATCGTTGCGCCCTGCGATTTCGATTTCGGTTCGCCCGCCAGCCGCGAAGCCCAGGCTGCCGGCCTCGTCGGCATCTCGACCTGCGCGTCCGATCCGCTCTATTCGTCGTGGTCGCTGGGCGACAAGCAGTTCACGCTCTCCATGTGGAACACCACGATGGGGGCGGCGGCGGCCGATTTCGCGATCAAGGAGAAGGGCTGGAAGACGGCCTATGTCGTCACCGATCAGTTCATCGCCTATACCAAGTCGCTCTCCAAGTATTTCGTCGAGCAGTTCAAGGCGAATGGCGGCGAGATCCTTCTGGAAGACACCTATACCAACGGCGACAACAATTTCTCGGCGCAGCTTGCGCGTCTGCAGGCGCTCGGAACGAAGCCCGACGTCATCTTCGTCTCGTCCTATGGTCAGGACATCGGCATCATCATTCGCGCTCTGCGTGAAGTCGGCTACGACGCGCCTGTGCTGGGCGGCGACGCCTATGACGATCCGGCGATGCACGAGGCGCTCGGCGAGAAGTTCGGCAACGACGTCTTCTTCGTCACGCATACCTGGATGGGCCCCGAGGCGCATCCCGACATGGCAGAATTCATCGAGCTCTACACCGCCATGCATGGTTCGGCGCCCGACACGTCCTTCGTCTCCACGGGCTGGGACACGATCATGCTGATCGCCGAGGGCATCAAGGCCGCCGGAACCACCGAGGGCGCGGCGCTCGCCAAGGCTCTCGAGGACGGCCAGTTCAAGCTTCTGACCGGCGATCTCGACTACGGCACCGCCGAGGAGGGGCATGTTCCGAACAAGGCCGCGGCGATGATCGAATTGAAGGGCGGCACGCCGAGCTTCGTCGGCTGGCGCAAGCCTGACTCGCTTCCCAAGCCCTGATTGCACTTTTGGGCCGGCTGACAGGCCGGCCCATCTTCGTTTGGAAAAGCCATGTCAGAATCGCGCCTCGCGCTGAACGACGTGTCGGTGGAGTTCGCCGGCCTGCGCGCCCTCGACCACGTGTCTCTTGCCGTTTCGACCAGTGAGATCGTCGGACTTATCGGGCCGAACGGGTCCGGCAAGACCACGCTGATCAACGCCATCACCGGCCATGTGAAGCTGGCCGCCGGCCGTGTCAGCATCGGCGATACGACCATTTCAGGCCTCTCGCCGCGCGAGATCGCCCTTCAGGGTGTCAGCCGTTCCTTCCAGATCGTCCGGCTTTTCAACGCGATGACGGTGTTCGAAAATGTCGAAGCCGCAGCGCTGGCCAAGGGGACGTCGCGTGACGAGGCGCGGGAGCGGACCAGGACCCTGCTCGGCGAATTCGGCCTCGGCGAGAAGGCCGACGAACTCGGCGAGAGCCTGAGCTATGGCGACAAGCGCCGGGTGGAAATCGCGCGCGCGCTTGCTGCCGAACCGCGCTTCCTGCTGCTCGACGAGCCGGCCGCGGGAATGAACGATGCCGAGACCGAAACGCTGCTTCACACCCTTGCCGAGCTTCCGAAAAGCCGGGGGCTCGGTCTCATCATCATCGATCACGACATGAGCCTGATCATGCGGCTGTGTCACCGGCTGCATGTGCTGGCGTCCGGCCGGACCATCGCGGAAGGCGATGCCGCCCATGTCCGCAGCCATCCGGCGGTTATCGAAGCCTATCTCGGCAAGGGGGCGACCCATGCTTGATGTCCGGGACCTCTCCGTGGACTACGGCTCGATCCGGGCGGTTCGCGGCATCAGCTTCCATCTCGCAAAGGGCGAGTTGGTGAGCTTGCTCGGGGCCAATGGCGCCGGCAAGTCCACCACGCTCAAATGTATCGCCGGCGCGTTGAAGGCCTCCAGCGGCTCCATCACGCTCGGCGGGGTCGCGATCACCTCCAGCAGCCCCGAGCAGGTCGTGCGTGCCGGTCTTGCGACCGTGCCGGAGACCCGCGACGTCTTCCCCGATCTGACGGTCGCGGAAAACCTGATGCTCGGCGCCTATATCCATCGCCGGGACCGCGCCGGCAATCGCGACAATCTCGAACGGGTCCACACGCTCTTTCCGCGTCTTGCGGAGCGCAAGCATCAGGCGGCCGGGACGCTTTCGGGCGGCGAGCAGCAGATGCTGGTCATCGCCCGCGCCCTGATGTCGCGTCCCACCGTGCTGCTGCTCGACGAGCCGTCGCTCGGTCTGGCGCCGGCGATCGTCGACCGGATCTTCGAGATGATCGACACGCTGAAGCGGACGGGCCTCACCATCTTCCTGGTGGAGCAGAACGTGAACCAGGCGCTGGCCATTGCCGACCGCGCCTATGTTCTGCGGCTCGGAAAAATCGTCGCTTCCGGAACCGCCGACGAGATCAGGTCGACCACCGATCTCAGCGCACATTATCTGGGAGGCTGAGCATGGCGTTCACCGTCCAATTCGTCATCGACGTGCTGAGCCTTGGCGGTGCCTATGCGCTGATGGCCCTCGGCCTCGTCATCATCTACGGCATCCTGCGCCTCGTGAACTTCGCTTACGGCGAACTGATCATGGTCGCGGGCTACACGCTGTATCTGACCGGCGGCTCCGGCTTGCCCTGGATCGTCATGGCGGTCCTTGCCCTGGCCATGGCGGTCGTCTTCGGCATCTTCACGGACTATGCCGCGTTCCGTCCCGTGCGCGCCAAATCCGTGACGGCGGTGCTGATCACCTCCTTCGCGTTCTCCAACCTGTTGCAGAACGCGGCGCTTCTGTTCATCTCGCCGCGTCCCCGCTATGTGCCGTTGCCGGAGATTTTCTCGCAAACGGTGGTGATCGCGGGCGCAATCACGCCGGTCCGCAACCTGCTGACGATCGCCGCGTCGATCGTGCTGCTGGCGGCCGTCGCCTTCCTGATGCGGAAGACGACGCTCGGCATCGCGATGCGTGCGGCGGCGAGCAACTTCACCATGGCGCGCATGCTGGGCGTTCCGGCGAACCTCATCATCTCGCTGGCCTTCGCCCTGTCGGGCTTTCTCGCCGGAGTGGTCGGCATCCTGTGGATCGGCCGCATTGGCACGGTCGTGCCGGGGATCGGCCTCGAACCCTTGCTCGTCGCCTTCATTGCCACGGTCATCGGCGGCATGCGCAGCCTGCCGGGGGCGGTCATCGGCGGCTTCCTGCTGGCGTTCATCGACACCACGCTCAACTACACCCTGTCGCAGGATCTCCTGAAGTTCCGCGACGCCTTCACCTTCGGACTCGTGATCCTGATCCTGCTTTGGCGTCCCGATGGCCTCATCAAGGGCCCGGCGAGCGGGCAGCGGACCTGAGGAGCGCTGCCTTGAAACCCTCCCATCTCACCGCCCTCGTCCTGCTTGCCGTCATCGTGATCATCGGTGTCGGCAGCCACCTCATCGGCATCCGTCTCTATGACCGCATTGCCACGAACCTGATGATCTCGCTGGTGCTTGTGGTGGGTCTGCAGACCTTCATGGGCAATTCGGGCCTCCTGTCCTTCGCCCATATCGGCTTCATGGGCCTTGGTGCCTACACATCGGCGGTTCTCACCATTCCCTCGCAGATGAAGGGGATGGCGCTGCCCGACCTCTACCCGTTCCTGACGGCCGTCGAGGTCTCGCCGCTTCTCGCGATGGTCGCCGGCGGCCTGGTCGCGGCGGCAGTGGCGGCGGCGATCGCCTATCCGCTGATGCGCCTGTCCGATGCGGCGGCCGTCATCACGTCCTTCGCGCTGCTGGTCGTGCTCTACACGGTGATGAACAACTGGAGTGCCCTGACGAACGGTCCGCGCACGCTCTTCGGCCTGCCACGGACGACGGACCTTCCCACGGCGGCGAGCGTGGCGGTGCTGGCGGTGATCGCCGCGCTGGTCTTCAAGGAGTCCCGCACCGGCAAGCTGTTGCGCGCCTCTCGCGAGGATGAGGTCGCCGCCGCCGCGCTTGGCGCCAACATTCCCGCATTGCGGTGGCGCGCCTTCATCCTTGCCGCTTTCCTCGCCGGCGTCGGCGGCTCGCTCTGGGGGCACTTCATCACGTCGTTCTCGCCCAAGGCCTTCTACCTCAAGGAGACCTTCCTGATCGTCACCATGCTGGTCGTCGGCGGCGCCAACACCGTAACCGGCGCGGTTGTCGGAACCGTGCTGATAACCGTGGCCTATGAAGGCTTGCGCGGAACCGAAAGCATGCTCAACGCCACGTCGTTCGGCGCCGGACAGGTCATCGGCCTGACGGAAATCGTGCTGGCGCTCGCCATGATCGCCGTGATGATCCTCAAGCCCGGCGGCATTTTCCCAAGTCGCGAGATCGGCGACATCCTCGCCCGCCTCCGCGCCAGGAAGGAGACACGTTCATGACCTGGAAGACCGACTATCGCTCCTTCTACTATGCCAATGCCGAGGAGCCGGAGGATATCGTCCTTGACCCGGAAACCACGGCGTTGCTGGTCATCGACATCCAGAACACCTATCTCGCGCCCAAGGACACGCCCGAGGAAACGGCCCGTTGGCAGCCCTTTTATGATCGCATGCGCCAGACCGTCATCCCGAACACCGCGCGCTTGATCGAGGACTGCCGCAAGCGCAAGGTCGAGGTGATCTTCGCCCGCATCGCCTGCCTGAAACCCGACGGCCGCGACCGCTCGCTGAGCCAGAAGAAGCCGGGCTTCAACTACCTGCTGTTGCCGAAGGACCTGCCCGAGGGGCAGATCGTCGACGAGCTTGCGCCGAGGGCGGACGAGATCGTCATCACCAAGACGACCGACAGCGCCCTGACCGGAACCAACCTGCGCCTGATCCTTCACAACATGGGGATCAAGGACGTCATCTGCTGCGGCATCTTCACCGACCAGTGCGTGTCGTCCACCGTGCGCAGCCTGGCGGACGAGAGCTTCGGGGTGATCGTCGTCGATGATTGCGCCGCCGCCGCAACGGATGAGCTGCACAGGCGCGAGCTCGAGATCATCAACATGATCTACTGCCACGTCGCGCAGCTCGACGAGGTCGTGACCTTCTTCAAGTGAAAGGGCGCGCGCCGATGTCCGGTCTCTATGCCCGAGAAAGCCGATCGGTCTCCACGATGGCGCATCTGCGGTTCTTTCCGCAGGCGGTGACAGGCGGTCACGGATCGTATCTGACCGGGGAGGATGGGCGCCGGCTTCTCGACCTCTCCGCCTCCTGGGGGGCTGCGAGCCTCGGTCATTCCCACCCGGCGCTGCGCGATGCGGTGAACCGGGCGCTGTCGAACCAGGCCGGTGCCAGCTATCTGTCGAGCGCCAACGAGCCTTGCGTGCGGCTGGCCGAGAAACTGCTCACGCTGGTGCCGGAGCGTGCCCGCGGCCGCGTCTGGTTCGGCCATTCCGGGTCCGATGCCAACGAGACCGTCGCGCGCATGGTCGTCTCCGCAACCGGCCGCCCCCGCATCCTTGCCTTCAAAGGTGCCTATCATGGCGGCACCGTCGGCTCGATGGCGGTGTCCGGCCATCCGGCCCAGCAGGGGGCGCGCGCCGCGGGGCTGACGCTCGTGCCCTATCCCGACAGCTATGCCAGCGGCGGTCCGGAAGCCGCAAAGCGGGAAGCGCTGGAGGCGCTGGAGCGGGCTCTCGCCAGCGAAGCCCCGCCGCAGGAGATCGCAGCCTTCTTCATCGAGCCCGTTCAGTCCGACGGCGGGATGCTGGTGCCGCCGGACGGCTACTTCCAGGCCGTGGAGGCGATCTGCCGGAAGCACGGCATTCTCATCGTCGCCGACGAGGTGAAGGTCGGACTCGGTCGCACCGGCCGGTTCAACGCGTTCGAGCATTGTCGCATCGAGCCGGACATCGTCGTCTTCGGCAAGGGACTGGGCGGAGGCCTGCCGATCTCCGCCGTCGTCGGGCCCGAAACCGTGATGAACCATGCGGTGGCGTTCTCGCTGCAGACCGTCCACGGCAATCCGGTCTGTTCGGCCGCGGCTCTGGCGGTGCTTGAAACCATCGAGGGCGACAGGCTGGCGGAGAATGCCAACGCCACAGGCCGTGTGCTCTTCGAGGCTCTCGGCAGGCTGGCGGCAACGCAGCCGCTGATCGGGGAGGTGCGCGGCCGCGGTCTCGCTCTCGGGATCGAGCTCGTCACCGACAGGGGCACCCGTCGGCCGGCATCGCGGCAGGCGGCACTGACGGTCTACCGCGCCTATCAGTTGGGGCTCGTGCTCTACTATGTCGGAGTCCATTCCAATGTCCTGGAACTGACGCCGCCGTTGACGCTTACCGAGGCGCAGGCCCTGGAGGGCGCCGCCATTCTGGGCCAGGCGCTTGACGATGTTCAAAACGGGCGCGTCGACGAGAACCTGCTTGCCGGATTCGCCGGCTGGTAAGGCTCCTTCGTCCCGGCGCTCCCATCATCCCTTGCATGGCTGGCCCGAAGCCTGTCAGACAGACCCTCGGCCCGTCGTTGAGGCCGGCGATTCCGGGCGGACGGGCCGCGCCGGTCGTCTGGCCGGGTCGGCACACAAGGAGAGACTTGGAATGATCGAACGTATGGATGTCGGGACGCGCCTGAGCCAGATCGTCAAGCACAATGGCGTTGTCTATCTGGCCGGCCAGGTCGGGGAGGGCGCGACCGTCGCCGAGCAGACCCGCGACTGCATCGCTGAGGTGGAGGCGCTGCTCGCCCGCGCCGGCTCCTCGCCCGAGAAGATGCTGCAGGCGATCATCTGGCTGGCGGACATGACCGACTTCGCCGAGATGAACTCGGTGTGGGACGCCTGGGTGCCGGCCGGCTGCGCGCCCGTGCGCGCCTGCGGCGAGGCGAAGCTGGCTACGCCCGAATACAAGGTCGAGATCATCGTCACCGCCGCCTGCGACTGATCTGATCGCGGACGGCGGGGCGACCCGCCGTCCCTTTTTCGCTCCCGCGTTGCGGGCCGGCGTCGTGCCGTGCGTCAACCGGCGTCCGGCGCGGCCGGACCCGGCGGGATCGCAAGCACATCCATCGTGGCGTTGCGCAGAACCTCCTCGGCGACGCTTCCGAGCAGGAACTTGGCAAGGCCGCCGCGTCCGCGCGTGCCGACGACGACCAGCCCGGCCTCGTCCTGCCGCGCCGCGGCCAGGATCTCGTCGGCCGTGCCCGATGCGTCGTGGCGCGCCAGATATTCGGCCGGCGCGATGTCGAGCCCGTCGAAAAAGGCCGCAAGCTTGCCGGTCGCCTCGCTCCGCTCCCGTTCCAGATAATGCTCCTTGTCCTCCTTGTTCAGCGAATGGCCCATGGCAAGGCCGATCGCCGGGGCGTCGAAGACATGGAGGGCGGAAAGCCGCGCATGCCCGTGCAGGGAGAGCGCGCGGAAGGTTTCGATCGCCGCGCGCGAGGCGTCGGACAGGTCGGTGGCCAGCAGGACGTTGCGATAGGGGCCGACCGGAGGCGCGTTGGCCATCAGCACCGGGCAGGCGACGAAGCGGATGGCACGTTCGGCCGTGGTGCCGACAAAGGCGTCGCGCAGCACCTGCCGGCGATGCGGGCCGAGCACCAGCAGGTCCGGCGTCTCATCTTCGCTCGCCTGCGCGATGCCGGCGAAGGGGGAGGCGAGGACCACGCGGGTCTCGCAAGCCACCCCGTCGATCCGGCGCAGCGTCGCGGACTGCTCGTAAAGCAGGCGCAACGCCACCTCGCGCTCGGCGTCGACGATCCGTTGCGGCTGGTCGTCGTCGACCACATGAACCAGCGACAGGCTGGCGCCGGTCTGCCGTGCCAGCAGCGTGGCGCGCCGCAGCGCGCGGTCGGACCGCTCGGAAAAATCGGTGGCCACCATGATTGTCTTCATTGCGCGTGTTCTCCGCCGTTCCCGACCTACACAGACACGAGAAAAGGACACTTTCCTTGATCTGGATCAGGCGGGGATCATCATGTTTCGCTATTCTGCGACAAACACGTGCAAAATGGCATACCCATGACCCGAGAGCAGTATCAGACAGTCAGGGAGGTGGCCGAGCGCCTGAAGATCAGCGAGGCGACGGTGCGGCTGTGGATCCGCAGCGGCGAATTGCGGGCGATCGACATCGGCAAGGGATGGCGGATTGCAGACAGTGATTTCGATACCTTCCTGAACAATCATGCGACAAGGGCACGGCCGGATATGGCGTCGCCCGAGGACAGGAGTGCCTGATGGACGTGCTGATCCAGTCTCCGTTTGCCGAGATTGCCGCCTTGCTGGTGATGGCCGCGGCCGTCGGGCTGGTCGGCATCCTGCTCCGGCAACCGCTGATCGTCAGCTTCATCGCGGTCGGCTTGATTGCCGGACCCTCGGCGCTGGACCTCGTCCATGCGGACGAGCAGATCGCGTTCCTCGCCGAGCTCGGCATTGCCGTCCTGCTGTTTCTCGTCGGCATCAAGCTGGACGTGAAGCTGATCCGCTCGCTCGGCGCGGTGTCGCTGTTGACCGGGCTCGGCCAGGTCGCCTTCACCTCGTTCTTCGGCTATCTGATCGGCCTTGCGCTCGGGCTCGGCCACACGACGAGCCTCTATGTGGCGGTGGCGCTGACCTTCTCCTCGACGATCATCATCGTCAAGCTGCTGTCCGACAAGCGCGAGATCGATTCGCTGCACGGGCAGATCGCCCTCGGCTTCCTCATCGTCCAGGACCTGGTCGTGGTGCTGGCGATGATCGTGCTGTCGGCCATCGGCATCGGCGCGGCCACTGAGGGGGCGGGGGGACATGGCGGCGGCTCGGTGCTGACGGTGCTGGTCTCCGGCATCGCCATGGTCGCGCTGGTGGTTCTGTTCGTCCGTTTCGTCGCCACCCCGCTGACCGAGCGGCTGGCGCGGGCGCCGGAGCTGCTGGTGATCTTCGCCATCGCCCAGGCGGCGATGTTCGCCGCCATCGGCGATGCGGTGGGGCTCGGCAAGGAGGTCGGCGGGTTGCTGGCCGGCGTCTCGCTCGCCTCGACGCCCTATCGCGAGACCATCGCGGCGCGGCTGGCGCCGCTGCGCGACTTTCTGCTGCTGTTCTTCTTCATCGCGCTCGGGGCGACGCTCGATCTGTCGCTGCTGGGCGCGCATGTGACCGGCGCCATCATCTTCTCGCTGTTCGTGCTGATCGGCAATCCCTTGATCGTGCTGGCGATCATGGGGGCGATGGGCTACCGCAAGCGCACCGGCTTCCTGGCCGGCCTGACCGTGGCGCAGATCAGCGAGTTCTCGCTGATCTTCATCGCCATGGGCGTCTCGCTCGGGCATGTGCGGGAAGATGCGCTCGGCCTCGTCACGATGGTCGGCCTCGTCACCATTGCCGCCTCGACCTATATGATCACCTATTCCCACCAGCTCTATGCCCTGTGCGAGCCGCTGCTCGGCCTGTTCGAGCGCCGGGGCACCCCGCGCGAGCCGAGCGAGGCATCCGCGCATGAGGACACCGGCCACAAGGTGATCGTTTTCGGCCTCGGCCGCTTCGGCACGGCGATCGGCCTGCGGCTGCAGCGGCGGGGCATCCGCGTGCTCGGCGTCGACTTCAATCCGCTGGCGGTGCGGCGTTGGCGCGAACTCGGCCTGGAGACAGAGTTCGGCGACGCCACCGATCCGGAGTTCATCTCCGAACTGCCGATGTCCCATGCCGAGTGGCTGGTGTCGACCGTGCCGAGCCACGTCACCGGGCTCAGCCAGGAGGATCCGCGCACGACCCTGCTGCAACTGGCCCGCAGCGCCGGCTTCGGCGGACGGATCGCCGTCTCCTCGCATCACGCCAGCGATACGGAGACGATGTTCAAGGCCGGGGCGGACATGGTGCTGGAGCCGTTCCAGGACGCTGCCGACCGTGCCGTCGAGCTGCTCTGCGGCGCCCGCAAGGAGGAGCGCACGGTCATTCCGCTGATCGAGAGCGAGGCGAGGGAGGCCTCCTGAGGCCGCCCTGCCGCCGTTTTCGGTCAGCGCTTCGCCTCGTCCATCTCGGCGCTCTCGCGGGCCAGATAGGTCCGGGTGACGCCGGGGATGCGCTCGGCGAGCCAGCCGCCATATCGATGGGTTCACGACCTGGCTTCCGCAACGCTTTGCGCGGGCCTGGCTACCAGTCGCGCCTTGCGGCAAGCTCGGTAAGCTGATCGGCCAGCTCCGCGGCGAACTCCTGCACCAGCATGGAGAGCGGCCGGTTGGCGGGCGTCATCAGCGACAGGTTGTGGTGCAGTTCGGGGGCGAAGGGACGGAAGACGATGCGGCTCGACGTCCCGAACGTTTCCTCATGGCTGATGGCGGTGAAACTGTCGCAGATCGTGCAGCACAATCCTTCCGAGACGAGTTGCAGTGCCGGCAGGAAGGTGCGCAGCTCGAAGCGGCGGTTGAGGCGCGCGCCCGCGTCGCGAAAGGCACGGTAGGTCTGCACCGCGGTGATGTGCTCGTCATACAGCATGGCGAGCGGGCGGCCGTCGAGGTCGGCCGGGGTGATCGCCTCCCGTTCGGTGAGCGGATCGTCCGCGGGCATCGCGCAAAGCCCGGGAAAGACGAAGTCCTGCGAACGGATCGTGCGCCGCGGCTCGGACGTCTCGGCAAGGCCGATGTCGTATTGCTGCGAGGCGATCCAGTCGGTGATGACCACCGACGACTGCATCATCAGCGAGACTTCGACCTGCGGGCGGCCGCGCAGGAACCCTGCCACCACCTTGGGCATGAAAAAGCCGGATGCGGCCGGATTGCAGGCGATCCTGAGCTTGCCCTTTTCCAGGTTGCCGATTTCCTGCAGCGTGCGCGCCGAGTGTGACAGGCGCTCCAGGACGAATTCCGCCTCCTCCAGGAAGTAATGGGCCTCAGGCCGGGCCACCAGCCGGCCGCGCTCGCGCTCGAACAGGGGAAAGCCGATTTCCCGCTCCAGCCCCGAAATCATCGCGCTCACCGCCGGCTGGGTCCGCCCGAGGGAACGGCCCGCCTCGGAGACCGAGCCCGTGCGCATCACCTCCACGAAAGTCTGCAACTGGCGGAATGACAGGTTCATGTCCATCCCATAGGCCAACTTTATCGATATAGCAGTAATTCTAATTTGATTTTATGCCATAGCAGATCCGACAATGGCAACTGCAATGGAGGTTGCTGTGGCGCTCGCAAGACCGCCATGAGAGGGGGGCGTGTTTTGGACCGGTTTGCGAAATACCTGCTGACGACGCTGATCTGCATCGTGGCGCTCGGTCAGTTTGCTCAGGCACTCACGCGTTACGTCTTCCAGATTCCGGTGATGGGGCTGGAGGAGACGATGATGTATCCGACGCTCTGGCTCTACATTCTCGGAGCGGTCAATGCGTCGCGGGAGAACAGCCACATCCGCGCCAACGTGCTGGAGATCTTCCTCAAGACGAAGCGTCAGCACACGATCCTTGCCATTATCGGCGAGATCCTCAGCCTGATCATCGGCCTCTGGCTGCTTTACTGGGCCTGGGACTTCACCCGCTACGCCTGGCGCGTGTGGAAGGAGAGCCCGACCCTCTACATCCCGACCTTCTATTCGGATGTGGCGCTGGTGGTCGGCCTTGCGCTGATGATGCTCTACACGGCGATCCACATGGTTGGCCATGTCCGTGCCCTGGCGGGTGAGGGCGCACGATGATCGAGATCGCGCTTCTGGCCATCGCGGCCCTCGTCGTCACCCTGTCCTTCGGGGTTCCGCTGCCCTGGTGCTTCGGTGCCGCGCTGATGGTGATGTACTATCTCGGCGACGTCACCATGAAGGGTATGGTGCTCTGGGGCTTCCAGCAACTGGGCAACCCCGTGCTGCTGGCCATTCCGCTCTTCGTGCTTGCCGGCGCGGTGATGTCGGAAAGCGGCATCGCCGCCTCGCTGCTGCGCTTCGTCAACGCCTTTGTCGGCCATGTGCGCGGCGGCCTCGGCATCGTCGCGGCGGTGAGCTGCGCTGTGATCGGGGCGATCTCCGGCTCCGGCCTCACCGGCATTTCGGCGATCGGCCCGCTCCTGATCCCGGAGATGGAAAAGCGCGGCTATCCGCGCGAATACGCCACGGCCCTGATCGCCAATTCCTCGATCCTCGGCCTGTTGATCCCGCCATCCCTCAGCATGATCCTGTTCGGCTGGGTCACCGAGACCTCGATCCTTGCCTGCTTCCTGGCGACGCTTGGGCCGGGCCTCTTGATCATGGTCAACTTCTCGCTCGTCAACCTGTGGATGTCGCGCAAGTTCAACCTGGTGCTGGATGAAAAGCCGGCGCTCGGGGACCTTGCCGGCGAGGTGGCGCGGCGCGGCGTCCATGCCTTCCCGGCGATGCTGATGCCGGTGATCATTCTCGGCGGCATCTATGGCGGCATCGTCACGCCGACGGAGGCGGCGGCGCTCGCGGTGATCTACGCCGTGCCGGTCGGCTTCCTCGTCTACAAGGGGCTGAAGCTCGACAACTTCCTGTTCGCCGGCAAGGAAGCGGCCACCGCCGTCGGCGCGATCAT
Source organism: Stappia sp. TSB10GB4 (assembly GCF_900185745.1). Classification (NCBI taxonomy): domain Bacteria; kingdom Pseudomonadati; phylum Pseudomonadota; class Alphaproteobacteria; order Hyphomicrobiales; family Stappiaceae; genus Stappia; species Stappia sp. TSB10GB4. The sequence continues at coordinate 98,419 of NZ_FYAV01000024.1, forward strand.
GCTGATGATCCTGTTCTCGATGATCGTCGGCCAGATGTTCGTCTATGAGGGCGTCCCGCAGCAGCTCGTCCAGGCGATCTTCGGCATCACCGAGAACAAGATCCTGCTGCTGATCATGATCAACGTGCTGCTCTTCCTGATCGGCATGGTGGTCAACGACACGACGGCGATCCTGCTCGTCGCCCCGCTCCTGATGCCGTTGATGCAGGCGATGGACGTCTCGCCGGTGCAGTTCGCCGCGATCATGGGGGTCAACACGGCGATGGGCGGGGTCACGCCGCCCTATGCCTCGATCCTCTATCTCGGCGCGCGCATCGGCAAGGTGAAGGTTACCAAGGTGATCCCGCCGGCGATGCTGCTGATCGTCACCGGATACCTGCCGGTGGTCTTCCTAGTGTCGTTCTGGCCGGACCTGTCGCTCTACCTGCCGCGGCTGTTCGGCTACTGACCCCGACAACAACAAGAAGAACCCTGAACTGCATAACCTGAAGAGGAGGTCCTCATGAAACATATGCTGCATGTCACCGCCGCCGCCCTATGGCTGGCCACCGCCGGCCTTGCCCAGGCCGCCGACCTGAAGATGAGCCATGTCCGCCCGCAGGGCACGACCATCGACACCGAGCTGAAGGTCTTCGCCGATGCGATCCGCGAGGCGAGCGGGGGAGAGGTCAATATCCAGATCTTTGCGGCCTCGGCGCTCGGCGACTACACCACCGTGCAGGAGCGCGTGTCGGTCGGCGCCATCGACATGTCGGTCCAGCCGGCGGCGACCGCCGCCGACCGACGGATGCAGATCGCCTCCCTGCCGTTCCTCGCCTCCAACTGGGAGGAGGCGCGCAAGGTCTACGGCCGTGGCGGGGCCATGCACGCGACGATGGCGGAGCTTTTCGCCAAGCAGGACATCACGATGCTGGCGGCCTATCCGGTCTATTTCGGCGGCATCGCCCTCAACCGCGACGCGGTCACCCCCGGCACGACCGAGGCCAAGGGCATCAAGGTGCGTGTTCCCGGCATCAAGAGCTTTCAGCTCACCGGCGAGGCGCTCGGCTACATTCCCTCGCCGATCCCGTTCTCGGAAGCCTTCACCGCGGTCCAGACCGGCGTCGTCGACGGGGTGATCGGCTCGGGAGCGGAGGGCTACTATTCCTCCTTCCGCGACGTGACCAAGACCTACATCCCCGCCAACACCCATTTCGAGGTCTGGTTCATGATCATCTCGACCGAGGTGTTCGACGGACTTAACCCGGATGTCCAGGCGGCCATGCAGCGCGTCGCGACCGAGTTCGAGACCCTGCGCTGGACCGTTGCCGAACAGGACCAGGCGAAGAACGAGCAACGGCTTGCGGACGAACTCGGCACCACGTTGGTGGCGCTCACCGACGAGCAGTTGTCGGCCATGGCCGAAAAGGTGCGCGAGACCGTATGGCCCGAGGTGCTGAAGGACATCGGCGAGGACTGGGCGCGCTCCGTTCTCGAGACTACCCGCGACTGATCCTGCCTGCTGCCGGGCGGTCCCGCGCTGCCCGGCATCCTTTCCAATCCGATCGGACATCGTCATGGATTCTGACTACGCCATCATCGGTGGGGGCGTTGTAGGCCTTTCCGTCGCCTGGGGCCTGCTCGGGCGCGGGCGCTCGGTCACCGTGATCGACGGCGACGACGGCAGCTTTCGCGCCAGCCGCGGCAATTTCGGCCTCGTCTGGGTGCAGTCGAAAGGCATGAACCAGCCGCGCTATGCAAGCTGGTCGCAAGCGTCGGTGGCCGCCTGGCGCGGCTTTGCCGAGGAGCTGCGCGAGGGCACGGGCGAGGATCCGGCGCTGCGGCAGGACGGCGGCTACGATCTGCATTTCTCCGAGGAGACGCTGGCCGAGACCGTCGCCCGCTACGAGGTGCTGAAGGCGAAGCTCGGCGGCAACTATCCTTACGAGGTGCTCGGCCACAACGAGTTGCGCATGGAGGAGCCGGCGATCGGGCCGAAGGTCGCAGGCGCGATCCTGCATCACCAGGACGGCCACGCCAATCCGCTGAAGCTGCTGCGGGCGCTCGCCGCCGATGTCCGGCGCCGGGGCGGGCGCGTGCTCAATGGCAAGACGGTCCAGTCCGTCACCCGCAACGACGTGTTCCGCATCGAATGCACCGACGGCACCCTTGTGGAGGCGGCGCGCACGGTGCTCTCCGCCGGGCTCGGCTCGGCGGCGCTGGGGCCGAAGATGGGGTTTCGCGCGCCGATCCGGCCGCAGCGCGGCCAGGTGCTGATCACCGAGAAACTGCCGAATCTCCTCAACCGCCCGTCGCTGCTCGCCCGTCAGGTGGACGAGGGCGGCGTCCAGATCGGCGTGACCAACGAGGAGGTCGGCCACGACGACACGGTGACGGTGGAGGGCATGGCCGGGATCGCCGCGCAGGCCATCGCCGCCTATCCGGTGCTGGCGAAGGCCCAGCTCGTGCGCTCCTGGGGCGCGCTGCGGGTGCTGTCGCCCGACGGGCTGCCGATCTACCAGCAAAGCCGCGCGATGCCCGGCGCCTATCTCGTGACCTGTCACAGCGGGGTGACGCTCGCCGCCGCCCATGCGCGCTTCCTGCCCGACTGGCTGGAAGGCACGGCGCAGGCCCCCGACCTGGAGGTGTTCAGTGAAGACCGCTTCGACCTTTCGTGAGCTGGAGCCGGAGGGGGCGAGGGTCCGCGTCCGTTTCGCCGGCCAGGACCTTTTGTTGCGCAAGGGCGGCAATCTGGCGGCCGAGTTGCTTGCCGCCGGCGTCACCCTGTTTCGCCGCACGCCCGTTTCCGGGGCACCGCGCGCTCCGTTCTGCATGATGGGCGCCTGCTTCGACTGTCTGGTGGAGATCGACGGCGTCACCCGCCAGGCCTGCTTGTGCGAGGTCGGCCCCGGCATGGAGATCGCGATGCCGTTTGCGGAGAGGGACGGGGATGCGTGACGCCGATCTCGTCATCCTCGGCGCCGGACCTGCCGGCATGGCCGCTGCCCGAACGGCGGCGGAGGCCGGACTTGCGGTGGTGCTCCTCGACGAGCAGCCGCGCGCCGGCGGCCAGATCTACCGCGATGTCGAGCGGGCGGGAGAGCGGCGCGCCGCGATCCTCGGGGCTGATTATCTCAAGGGCGCCGATCTCGTCCGCGGCCTGCCGTATCCGAATATCCGGCATCTCGCCGGCGCCACCGCCTGGCAGGTGGAGGAGGGGCGCCGCGTTGCCTTCACCCTCGACGGCGAGGCCGAACTGGTCGAGGGGCGCCGGCTGCTGATCGCGACCGGCGCGCTGGAGCGGCCGATGCCGATCCCCGGCTGGACGCTGCCCAGCGTGATGACGGCTGGCGCCGCGCAGATCCTGCTGAAACAGTCGGGCCTCGTCTGCGAGGGGGCGGTGCTCGCCGGCTGCGGGCCGCTGCTCTATCTCGTCGCAGCGCAGATGTGCCGTGCCGGCACGCCGCCGCTCGCCTTGGTCGAGACGCAGACGGCTGCCGACCGGCTCGCCGCCCTGCGCCACATCGGCGGTGCGCTGCGCGGTTGGCGGGCGCTTGCCAAGGGTCTCGGCCTGCTGGCCGAACTGCGCCGGGCCGGCGTGCGCCGCTACACCGGCGCCAGCGAGCTTGCCGTCGAAGGGGGCGCGCAGGCACAGGCGCTGCGCTTTACCGCCGGCGGGCGCGCGCACCGGATCGCCTGTTCGGCCGTGCTGCTGCATCACGGCGTCGTGCCCAACACCCAGGTCGCCCGCTCCATCGGCGTGCCGCATCGCTGGGACGATGCCCAGCGGGCCTTCCTGCCCGAGCGCGATCCCTGGGGCCGTGCGGCGGGACTGGAGGGCGTCTTCATCGCCGGCGACGGCGGCGGCATCGGCGGGGCCGGGGCGGCGGCGCTGGCCGGCCGCCTCGCCGCGCTGGCGATTGCCGGCGACCTCGGCCGCCTGACACAGGGCGAGCGGGATCGGGCCGCGCGGCCCTTGCGGGCGGCGCTGGCGCTCGAGCTGGCGGTGCGTCCGTTCCTTGATCGCGCCTATCCGCCCTTTGCTGGCGCGCTGCGTCCGGGGGATGACACGCTCGTCTGCCGCTGCGAGGAGGTGACGGCGGGCGACGTCCGGCGCTATGCCGCCATCGGCTGCCTTGGTCCCAACCAGACCAAGGCCTTCGGCCGCGTCGGCATGGGACCGTGCCAGGGGCGCTATTGCGGCTTGACCGTGACGGAGCTGCTGGCCGACGCCAACGGGCGCAGCCAGGGCGAGACCGGCTATTACCGCATCCGGCCGCCGTTGAAGCCGGTGACATTGGGTGAACTGGCGGCACTGGCCGCCTCGCAAAGCAAGGAGACTGCGGAATGATTGAACGCATCGATGTGGCGACGCGCATGAGCAAGATCGTCAAGCACAACGGCGTCGCCTATCTGTGCGGCCAGGTCGGCGAGGGCGAGACCGTCGCGGACCAGACCCGCGAATGCCTTGCCCGGGTCGAGGCGCTGCTCGAGCGTGCCGGCTCTTCGCGCGAGAAGATGCTGCAGGCCATCGTCTGGCTGGCGGACATCAACGACTTCGCCGAGATGAACTCGGTCTGGGATGCCTGGGTGCCGGCCGGCTGCGCGCCAGCTCGTGCCTGCGGCGAGGCCAGGCTCGCCCGCGCCGACCTCAAGGTCGAGATCATCGTCACTGCCGCTTGCGATTGACGCTCCCTGCGGCGGCGGAACACCGTCGCCGCCTGCATGTGCCCGAAGCTGAAGGGGCGGGGGTGCGCCTATGCCTCGATCTTCGAGACCCCGCACCACTTGGCGATGATGCCGGCGACGGCGCCGACGAAGCGCACGTGATCCTCAGCATCGACCCATTCGTCGGTGCCGTCGTTCTGGCTGAGATCGCCGCACAGCGGGCCGATGCCGATGGTCGGGATGCCCTTCTGGATCATCGGGTTGCGGATGTCGCTGCCCGTATGCATCGGGTTGACGTGGGCATTAAGGCCGCAGACCTCGCGGATCGCATCATGGGCGGCGATCAGCAGCGGATGGTCCTGTGGCACTTCCGCGCCGGTGGTGCCGCTGTCCCAGACGATGCGCGGCGGGTTTTCCGCCAGCCAGGGATCGCTCGCGGCGGCCTCCGCCACCGCCGCCTCGATCTGCGCGCAGACGTCGGAGAGCTTTTCCGGCGGCGGAAAGGCGAGCGCCGCGCCGAGCGTGCAGCGTGTCGCAAGGCGGGCGAGCCGCTTCGGATCGCCGGCCGAGATGTGGGACATCATGATGTTGGTCGAACGGCCGACCTCGCCCTGCAGCGCCGGATGCCGGACCTCTTCGCCGCGCCGGGCATCGAGCCGTCTCAAGGCCTCCCAGATGACGAAGGCCTTGTCGATGGCATTGACGCCCAGATGCCCGAAGGCGGTCTGCAGCGGCTCGGTCGTCGGCGGCGGGCAGCCCTCGACGATCACCCGGAACTCGACCTGGCCGGAGGCCAACGCCTTGATCTCGCGCAGCCCGGCGCCGGATTCGGCCGGATGCAGGTAGAGTGCCGCATCCGCCGTCATGCCCTGCTGCATCAGCCGCGAGACGCCGCGGGCATGACGCTTGCTCGGCGTGCTGGCGATCAGCACGTCACCGGCCGGGCGCAGGTCGAGCGAGGCGAGCAGGTCCAGCGCCTGCAATCCGGCGGCAACGCCAGAGAGATCATCCGCAACGCCCCAGCCGTACAGTCTGCCATCCTCGATCTCGCCCGCGAACGGGTCGTGCCGCCAGCGCTCGGTGCCGGTGACGGGCTCGCCGTCGGGATGGGCGAAGAGGATCAGGCTGCGCCCGTTTCCCGTCCCCTTGCAGCGTGCGACGATGCTGGTGCGCGCCTGCGGGTCGATCGCCGCCGCGCCGGCGAACTCCTCGATCATCCGCACCTCCGCCGGATTGTAGGAGCTGGCCTCGATGGTACAGCCGAGCGCCTCGGCGGTCTCGGCGAACAGGGCCTGCACCGCCGTCTCGCCGCCCTTGCCGGCGCGGATATAGGCCCGCAGCCCGTCGAGGATGCGCGTGCGCTCGCGCGCCGAGGCGCTGGCGATGTCCTGCAGGATCGATGTCACGGTGGTCTCCTGTCGGTGTCCGTCGCCAGCCGTCATGTCGCGATGGTGGCCGAGCGGCGCAGCAGCAGGCGCATGAGGCTGAACGTCGTATGGTCCAGCGGGTCGTCATGGACGGGGGCATCGCGCCCGTCGACGCGAAGATGCACGGGGCCGCAAGCCGAGTCGGCCTCCACCTCGAACCAGGCCTGGGTGATGGTGGGGTCGGCGACCAGCGTCACCCGCGTCGCGTCGAGGCCGAGACCGGCCAGCGCGACGCCGATGGTGACATTGAGATGACCGGGAAACTGCGCGGCGATCTCGCGGGCGCTCGCCTCCAGGAAGGTCGTCGGCACCGCGACCCTCTCCAGGTCGATGTAGCGGTCCGCCCCCATCGCCTGCCAGCGCTCCAGCGGATAGCCGATGCGCATGGCGACGCGGGAAAGGCCGTTCTCGCGCGCCGCCGTCAGGAAGCCGATGGAGCCCAGTGCCCCGGCCGGCACTTCGATCCGGCCCGGCCCCCTGGCGGCCGCCTGCCTCAGCAGGCGTTCGGTCTCGCGGTCGGCAAAGGCGCCGAGCGACAGCGGCAGGATATCGCAGCCGGCGGAGAGCAGGGCGGGGGCCGCCGCGACCAGCGTCGCGGCGGAGGCGCATTCGGCGGCGACGGTCGGCCGCGCTTTCAGAAAACTCGCAAGGTCGGTGCAGATCGCCGCGTCTGGCGCGAGGGCGGCCGCGTCCGCCGCCTGGCGTTCGCGCACCAGCAGCGCGGCGAGCCGGGGACCGTCGCTCCCACCGGAAAAGCGCGCGGCCAAGCGTCTGCCGATCGGTCCGAAGCCGATGATCCCGAGCCGGTCGCGGGGGCGGGTGCTCATCACGATGTCCAGACCGTATCGAAAACAGCGGGAGGAGGGGCGGCGGCGGGGAGGCGCCGCCGCCCGCCGCGGGACCCGCCGGGCGCGGGGGAGGGCCGGGCGGGTCCGTTTACGGGGAAAGGCGTCAGACCGGATTTTAAGCCGGAGATCAGGCCGGGCCGGGGCCGCTGATCGCGAACTTCTCTTCCTCGATGGTCAGCACGCCGTAGCGGTCGAACAGCTCGTCATAGAAGCCGCTGGCGCGCAGGTCGTTGAGCACGCCGACGGTGGCCTCGGCCAGCGTCTTGTCGGCAAAGGCCAGCGTCGCGATCTGCGGGAACAGGCCGGCGATGGCGCGGGTGAAGTCGTCGCGGTCCTCGAGGAACTTGGCGGTCGCGTCGATCGAGGTCGCAGCGTCGACCTGGCCGGCGCGCAGGGCCTGGAAGGCTTCCGAGAAGTTGTTGAACACCCGGACGGTGATGCCTTCGAGCCCGGCATTCTTGAGCATCTCGTCGACCTCGCGGGTGCGGCGCTCCTCGATGCCGCCGAGCTCGACGCCGACGGACAGGCCCGCCAGCTCTTCCCACTTGGTGATGCCCTTCGGGTTGCCCTTGGGCGCCAGGAAGCTCACGGCGGCGCGCTCATAGGGCACCATGTACATCAGCTTGGAGCGCTCTTCGGTCCAGAAGATGCCGGTGTTGATCATGTCCCAGCGGCCGGCGGCAAGGCCCGGCACCATCGCCGCGAACTCGACCTTGATATATTCCGGCGTCAGGCCGAGCTTGGCGGCGATCTCCTTGCCGAGCTCGATGCGCATGCCCTGCACCTCGCCCTTGTCGTCGACGAACTGGAGCGGCGGCAGGGTCGGGTTGGTGCTCATGACGAGCGTGCCCGGCTTGATGATGTGCGGCGGGGCCAGCGCCGGCTGGGCGAAGGCGGCGCGCCCGCCAAGGGCAAGGCCGGCACCAGCCGCCGCCGCGCCGAGAAGCACGCTCCGGCGGGAGACGCCTGCGCCGAGAATGTGATCGAATCCTTTGTTTTTCATGGGAGTTGTCTTCCGCTCTGGGGGATGGGACGGGGCTTGTTATTTATTGTATTAGGACGGTATACCATTTATATGCGATCTGCAAGCGGGCAAAATCGACGAATTCGGGAGGGCGGCATGGCGCATGCGGGAACGGTTCGGACGGTGTGCGGGCCGGTCGCGCCGCAGGCGCTGGGCTACACGTTGATGCACGAGCATCTGCTGTGCGACCTCACCCCGCCCGCGCTTCGCGGCCGCGGCCTGCCCGAGGTCGAGATCACGCTGGAAAACGTCTTCGACGTCACCTACCGGCCGAACGACTATCACGGCAATCACCGGCTCCAGGACCTCGGCATAGCGACATCCGAGACCCGCCGCTTCGCGCAGGCGGGCGGCGGCACCATCGTCGAGATGACCACCGGCGGGCTGTGTCCGGACCCGAAAGGGCTCGCCGCGATCTCGGCGGCGACCGGCGTGCATGTGGTGCTCGGCGCCGGCTTCTATACGCAAGGCTATCAGGACGCGGCGACGCTGGCGCTGCCGGTCGAGGCGCTGGCGGACATCGTCGCGGCGCAGGTCGAGGAGGGCGCCTGGGGCACCGATATCCGCTGCGGCATCATCGGCGAGATCGGCTGTTCCTGGCCGCTGACCCCGTTCGAGCGGCGCTCGCTCGCCGCCGGGGCCATCGCCCAGCAGCGCACCGGCGCGGCGATCACGGTGCATCCGGGTCGCCATCCCGACGCCCCGCACGAGATCCTCGATATCCTTCAGGCCGCAGGCGCCGACCTCTCCCGCGTCATCATCGACCATATGGACCGCACTTATGACGGCGTCGACGCGGTCGTCGCGCTGGCCCGGCGCGGCTGCGTCGTCGAATACGACTTCTTCGGCATCGAGCAGTCGCAATACTGGATGGCGGTCGCCGACCTGCCGACCGACTACATGCGCATCCATGCGGTGCGTCGGCTGTTCGACGAGGGGCTCAGTGGCAATGTCGTCCTGTCGCAGGACATCTGCACCCGCTCGCGCCTGCAATGCCAGGGCGGCCACGGCTATGCGCATATGCTGCGCAACGTCATCCCCCTGATGCGCGACCGGGGTTTCGGGCAATCCGAGATCGACCTGCTGCTGAAAGAGACGCCGGCGCGGCTGCTGACGCTGGTGTGAGTCGGATGGGGCGGGCGAGGGGCCTTCAGTCGGCCATGTTCAGGTGCTTGCGGGCGAAGTCGATCAGGCTGACGATGTGGTTCGCCACTGTCCGGCGCACGTCGTCGGCGTCCTGCCGCTGAAGTGCGTCGATGATCATCAGGTGCTCGGTCGAATCCGGCGTCAGCCGGTCCTTCAACTGGCCGATCTCGAACAGCCGCGTCGTGGCGCGCAGGTTGCGCAGCACCTGCGCCATCACGTCGTTGCCGCAATGGTCGATGATCAGCCCGTGCAGGTGGTCGTCAGAGAACCAGTGGGCGTCGGTGTGATAGCTGGTCGCCCCCATCAACTCGTCGATCTCGCGGCGGACCTCGATCAGCTTGCGGCGCGGGATGCTCCCCATCGCCTGCACCGCCGCTTCCGGCTCGATCAGCAGCCGCAGCTTCAGGCTCTGGATATACTCGCCGATATCGACATGCCGGACCACGTAGTTGCGCCCCTCGCCCTTGTGGACGAGGCCTTCGCCCTCCAGCCGCTGCAGCGCCTCGCGCAAGGGGGTGCGCGACACGCCCAGCGTCTCGGCCAGCCGCGCCTCGACGATGACATGGCCGCCACTGAGCTTGCGGTGGCGAATCATGTCCGACACGGCGTTGTAGGCCAGCGCGGCGAGGCTGTGGCTTCCCCGACCCGCTGCGCTGCCGCCGCTTTCCTCCGTCACGCTCACTTTGGCTTGCTCCTCCCCCGTCTCGTCGCTGCGCGGATCCTGCCTCATGCGAAAGACTTTCCTTGGCTACAGCCATGCGGCATAGCAGTCCTGATCGTCAAATAGGGAAGTGGAGACGGCGCATGGCCGAGCAGGACACCGGCACGGAGACAAGTCTCGCCGACGAGACCTATCGCGCCCTGCTGGAGGAGATCCTGTCGGCGCAGCTTGCCGGCGGCGTCGTCATCCAGGAGCGCCGGCTTGCCGCCCGGCTCGGCGTCTCGCGCTCGCCGATGCGCGACGCGCTCGGCCGGCTGGAGGGGCAGGGGCTCCTGGTGCGCAACGGCAAGAGCCTGCTCACCGTGCGGGTGATCACCCTGAAGGACTATCTCAACAGCCTCGCCATGCGCCTGCTCGTCGAGCCGGCGGCCGCCGCGCTCGCCTGTCCGGACCTGCCGGAGGCGGTGCTGCGCCGATGGTCCGCGATGCTGGACGCCATCGAGGCCGACCCCGACCCCGATCCGGCGACGATCTGGCGCTTCGACGATGCGCTGCACCAGGGGCTGGGCGAGGCCAGCAGCAACCCGTTCATGGCCGAGACCATCGTCCAGATGCGTCGCTATACGACGATCTTCGAGCGCCAGCGCCGGCTCGAGCAGCGCAAGCCCGGCCTTGAGGACCATCGCGAGATCCTCGCCGCACTCGCCGCGCGCGATCCCGAAGCCGCGCGCCAGGCGATGGCGCGGCACCTCGACAAGGTCCGCCAGCGGGTGCTCTCCACCTATTGAGATCGCCGCCGGGCGGCAGGGACGGGACGCCATCTCGTTCTTTCGCACGCTCGGTCTTCGCAAGGAGCGGGACGCGCGGCGTCCCGAAGGGGACGTGCACAGGTCCGACAAAGGGACTTGCGCCGGCTCCGTTGCTGTGTATTAAATCGGTATACCAAATGAATGCGGGAAATGCAAACCAACCCGTGGCCCCATCTCACCCCGTGACGCCTCCCGGACGGGAGGCCCGCGACCCTGTCGCTGGCGCGCGCCCGTCGGTCGACCCGTTCCGCCTCCGCACGCCAGCGGCCGCCCGTCGGTCCGCGCCGCGCGGGGCGGCGCCGTCGTCCGCCGCCTGCCGCTCCCGATAGAAGGCCCGCACAGGAAGGCCCACCATGTCAGTCTGGAACTGGTCAGGTTTCTTCAACTATCTCACCAACGCCTACATTCTCGAAGGCGTGTTCACGACGGTCTGGCTGACCTGCGTCTCGCTGCTGTGCGGCCTGGTTCTCGGCTTCGTCATCGCCCTGATGCGCCGGTCGAAGCTGCGGGTGATGCGCGCCGTCGCCTGGTTCTACATCTGGCTGTTCCGCGGCACGCCGCTCCTGGTGCAGCTCATCGTCATCTACACCGCGCTGCCGCAGCTCGGCATCCGCTTCTCGGTGATCGAGGCGGCCCTGATCGGCCTTGCGCTCAACGAGGCGGCCTATCTCGCCGAGATCATCCGCGCCGGCATCGAGGCGGTGCCGGAGGGCCAATCGCGCGCGGCGCGGGCGCTGGGCATGACCGAGCGCCAGATCATGCGCTACATCATCATGCCGCAGGCCTTCAAGGTGATCATCCCGCCGCTCGGCAATTCGGTGAACGGCCTGCTCAAGACCACCTCCGTCACCTCGGTCATCTCCATGGAAGAGCTGCTGCGCCGCACGCAGGTGCTCATCCAGGAGAAGTTCATGGTGCTGGAGCTCTTCGCGGTCGCCGCCCTCTACTACCTCATCCTGACAACGCTCTGGGACTTCGTCCAGCGACGCATCGAACGCCGCTTCGGCCAGTCGACCGCCGCCGTCGGCCTCACGGAAAAGCGCTGAACTTTCATAAGGGTACCTTCACATGTCCACGACATTTCGCGGCGTCTTCACCGTGATGATCACGCCGGTCGACGGCAGCGGCCGGCCGGATCTTGCAGCGCTCGCGGCCTTCACCGACTGGCAGATCCGCGAGGGCGTGCACGGCCTCATCCCGCTCGGCTCCACCGGCGAGTTCCTGTCGCTGTCCGAGGACGACAAGGACGCGGTGGCGCGCACGGTGATCGGCACCGCCGCCGGCCGGGTGCCGGTGCTGATCGGCACCGGCGCGGAGGACACGCGCGAATGCGTCCGGCTCGCCCGCAAGGCTGAGGAGATGGGCGCCGACGGCGTCATGATCATCCCGCCGTTCTACTGCACCCCGACCGACGACGAGCTGGTCGAGCACTACCGCACCATCGCCGCCGCCATCTCCATCCCGATCATGGTCTACAACAACCCGGCGACGTCGAATGTCGACATGACGCCGGAGTTGCTGGCCCGCATCGCGCAGATCGACGGCTGCGACTATGTCAAGGAATCCACCCTCGAGGTCACGCGCATCCGCGACATCGTCCGCCTTGCCGGCGACCGCATGGTGCCGTTCGGCGGCATTCTCGGGTTCGAATCCTTCGTGATGGGCGCGCAGGGCTGGGTGGCGGTCGCCTCCAATGTCGCGCCGGGGCCGATGGCGCGGATCTTCACGCTCGCCGCCGACGACAAGGATTACGATGCGGCCCGCGCGCTCTATCTGGAATGGCTGCCGATCATCCAGGCGGTCGGCGGCCAGGCCTATGTCGCCGGCACCAAATCGCTGCTCTCGCATATGGGCCTTGCCGTCGGCGCGCCGCTGCCGCCGCGCCTGCCGCTACCGGCCGCGCGCGACGCCGAAATGAAGGCGCTGGTCGAGCGGTTCGGCCTGCGCTTCGAGACCTGACCGGAGACAGATGCCCATGTCCGCTGCGGCCCCGCACGGTGCCAGGCCGGCCGAAGACCTCGTGATCGTCCATCTCGACGGCGAGACGCATCGTGTCGATCGGGACATGTCCGTCGCCGCAGCCCTTGCGGCCGGCGGGCGGGTCGCCTTCTCGCGCGATGCGGCGGGCCGGGCGCGCGGGCTGTTCTGCGGCATGGGCGTCTGCCACGACTGTCTCGTCACCATCGACGGGCGCAGCAGCCAGCGTGCCTGCATGACCAAGGTGCGCGGCGGCATGCGGGTCGAGCGGCAGGCCGCGCGCCCCAACATTCTCTCGTCTTCGCTCGCCGATCTTGCGCCGGTGCCGGCGGAGCTGCCCGCGCGCGCCGTCGAGGTTCTCGTCGTTGGCGCGGGGCCGGGCGGGCTCTCCGCCGCGATTGCCGCTGCCCGTGCCGGCGCCAAGGTCACCCTCGTCGACGAGCGGCCCGCCGCCGGCGGCCAGTTCTACAAGCAGCCCGTTACGCGGGCAGCTCGGGCAGCGCTTGCCCGCGACCGGCAGGCGCAGGACGGTGCCAGCCTCGTCTCTGAGGCCCGCGCCTGCGGCGTGGAACTTCTCGCCGGCGTCACGGTCTGGGGCGCCGAGCGCCAGGAGGACGGGACCTCCGTCCTCGGCTGTCTCGGCCCGGACGGTGCCTTCTATCTGCGCCCGCGAATGCTGGTCATCGCCACCGGCGCCTTCGAGCGGCCGGCCGCGCTGCCCGGCTGGACCCTGCCGGGCGTGATGACGACGGGTGCGGCGCAGACGCTCCTGCGCAGCTATGCCAGTCTTCCCGGCCGCCGCTTCGCCATCACCGGTAACGGCCCGCTCAACATCCAGGTTGCCGGCGAGATCCTGCGTCATGGCGGCGAGGTCGTCTGCCTTGCCGACCGGGCCCGCGCGCCCTGGTCGAGCCCGCGCGATGCCGTCGCCATCCTGCAGGCCGATCCGGCGCTGGCGCTGAAGGGCATGGGCGAGATCGCCGCCCTGCAGCGGGCCGGGGTTGCCATCCGCTGGCAGACCCGCGCGGTCGAGGTGCTGGGAGAGGGGCGCGCGCAGGCCGTGCGCCTTGAGGGCCCGTCCGGCGAGGAGGTGTGTGAGGTCGATACGGTGCTGGTCGGCGGCGACTTCGCCCCGTCCAACGAGCTGTCGCGCCTGCTCGGCCTTGCCCATGTGGTTGCCGGCGACGGCACGCTGGTCGCCCGCTGCGACGAGGCCGGCGAAAGCTCCGACCCGCATGTACATATCGTCGGCGAGGCCGCGCGCTTCGGCGGCGCCCATGTCGCCATGGCCGCCGGGCGCCTTGCCGGCCTTGCCATTGCGCGCAAGCTCGGGCTCGGGGCCGCGCCCGATCCGGCCGCGCAGCGCCGGCTTGCCCGCGCCCGCCGCTTCCAGGCGGCCCTGTGGCAGTTGTTCCGCCCGGCAGACGACGCGCAGGCCGATGCGGTTGCCACGCTGTCCTGCCGCTGCGAGAGCGTCGCGCTTGGTGTCCTGCGCGAAACGGCAGCCGACGGCCCGCCGGACATCGCCACCTTGAAGCGGCTGACGCGCGCCGGCATGGGCCGCTGCCAGGGCCGCTATTGCGGGCGCACGCTGACCGCGCTTGCCGGCCGCCCGGCGAGCGAGACGAACGGCTTGCTCGCCCCGCAAATGCCGCTGCGCCCGGTGCCGCTGGCCGCGCTCGCCGTCGAGAAGCCCGAATGGGGCGGCCACAAGCGGGCGCTCCTGCCCGAACGTCCGCCGCTGGACAACCCGTATGTGGACGGCCCCCTGAGGGCAAGCGATTAGTTGAGGCTCGCTCGGATCGACAGCGGTTCGTATGTCCGGCCTGTTTCGGCGGCATGGTGAACCGCCATGGCCCAAGATGGGTTGCGCGTGGGGCGGCGCCTAACGGAACCACGGCCTCGACGGCCGGTCGGGTCGCACGGCGTGTCCGCCTCACGTGATCGATCGAACGCTCCATCTCCCTCTCGGCTTGCCGCTCCCTCAAGCCCGGCCGGCGTGGCCGGGCGTGTTTGTCATTCCGGTGCGGCGGTTTCGGTCACGCCGGTGCTGTGGCTGTGGTGGCGGCGGCGTATGTGGACGGCCCCCTGAGGGCAAGCGATTAGTTGAGGCTCGCTCGGATCGACAGCGGTTCGTATGTCCGGCCTGTTTCGGCGGCATGGTGAACCGCCATGGCCCAAGATGGGTTGCGCGTGGGGCGGCGCCTAACGGAACCACGGCCTCGACGGCCGGTCGGGTCGCACGGCGTGTCCGCCTCACGTGATCGATCGAACGCTCCATCTCCCTCTCGGCTTGCCGCTCCCTCAAGCCCGGCCGGCGTGG
>NZ_FYAV01000038.1:0-175211 GCF_900185745.1 Stappia sp. TSB10GB4
GTCTCTCCGGCGGCATCAACCCCGTGGAGTTGGAAGAGATGCTTGGACGTGTCCATGCCGATGCGCGTAATCTCGTTCATTGGGCGGCTCCTTCGATGTGTTGGGACCATCATCTTGGCGCAAAACGGCGCCGGATGGGGGCCGTCCACCCCAACGGGAACCAATGGCGCCCTCAGCGGATATTTGTCGCACATGCCCCTCCCCGCGTCTTCCCGGACGAGGCCGAAGGCCGACGATCCGGGACCGGGGAGGCACGGCGGTTGCGGTGTCTTTTGGGAGTGCCTTCGCGAGGCCCTCGGCTCGCCGGTCCCGGGTCGCGGCTGCGCCTTGCCCGGGATGACGAAAAGAGAGGATTGCGCCCGGGAGGACGCACGGAGACGGACGAGCGCGGAAGGGGCGCGGAAAGGCGCGCCGTCCGGAAGGACGAAACGCGAGGGTGGAGCGAAATGCGCGCCCCTCACCCGGCCCGGGGCAGCCAGTCGGCGAGGCGGTCGACAGCCTCGGCGATGACGGCATGGTCGCCGGCGAAGGAAAAGCGCATGTAGGAGCGGCCGTTGACCGGGTCGAAATCCGGGCCCGGCGTTGCCGCGATGCCGGCCTCCTCCAGCATCCGCGAGGCGAAGGCGAGACTGTCATTGGCGAAGGGACGGATGCCGGCATAGAGATAGAAGGCGCCGTCGACGGGGAGCAGTTCGGTGAAGCCGAGCGTCGGCATGCGCTCCAGCAACAGCGCGCGGTTGCGGGCATAGCCGGCCTTCACCGCCTCCAGCTCGTCGCGTGCGCCGAAGGCCGCGGCCGCGGCCCGCTGCGACAGTTCCGGCGGCGAGATGTAGAGGCTCTGGGCGATGCGCTCGACCGGGCGCACCAGATCCTCCGGCAGCACCATCCAGCCGATGCGCCAGCCAGTCATGCAGTAGTATTTCGAGAAACTGTTGATGACGATGGCCTTGTTCGTGAAGGACAGCGCCGTCTCCTGCTCGCCGTCAAAAACAAGGCCGTGATAGATCTCGTCGGAGATGAAGCGGATATCGAGCGCCTCGCAGGCATCGCTCAAGGCCTTCAGCGCCTGCGGCGTCGTCATCGTGCCGGTGGGATTGGCCGGAGAGGCGACCAGCACGCCCTTGAGCGGACCCTCGCGATGGGCGGCCTCCAGCAGCTCCGGCGTCAGGGCCCAGCGGGTGTCGGCGCCGACCTCGATCTCGACCGGGACGAGACCCAGCGCTTTCAGGATGTTGCGATAGGCCGGATAGCCGGGCGCGGTGATCGCCACCCTGTCGCCGACATCGAAGGCGGCGAGGAAGGCGAGGTTGAAGCCGGCCGACGAGCCGGTGGTGGCGACGATCCGCGACAGCGGCACGTCGAGACCGTGGGTGTCGCGATAATAGCCGGCGATCGCCTGCCGCAGGCCGGCGAGCCCCCGCGCCTCGGTATAGCCGATGCGCCCGCCCTCCAGCGCCGCGCGGGCCGCCGCGAGCACCGGCGTCGGCGCCGGCGCGCCGGGCTGGCCGACCTCCATGTGCAGGATGCGGGCGCCCTCCGCCTCCAGGGCATTGGCACGCGACAAAACGTCCATGGCGAGGAACGGCTCGACGTCGGACCGGCGGGAGGGATGCGGCATGGAAAGATCCTGTGTACGCTCATGACGGCAAAGTGACGGAAAACGCCCGCCTCTGCCTATCTCGCGCCGCATTTGCCGCGTCAAGACGGGTAGGCAGGCGCGCCGGAGCAGTTGACCGCCCGTCACGGGCTCCCTACCCTTCGCGCGGGCCGCTGTCGAGGCTCGCGGCGTGGGAGGAGCGGGATTTTGCCCGCCGGCCCGACTGGCAAGAGGCAGATCCGGCAGCAGGCAGATCCGGCAAGAGGCACAACAGGCAAGAGGCAGAAGATGGGGTCCTTCCGCTCGCTCGACCGAACCGGCACGGCATCGCCCGCGGTGCGCCGCACGGATGCAAGCCGCAGCCCGGCGCGCGGACTGCTGCGCCGTCTGCTGCGCCGGAGCGCCACGCTGGCGCTGGCCGGCGTGCTGGCGCTGGGGCCGGCGCTGACGCCGATGGGCACGGCCGCGCGGGCGCAGGGCAGCCTGCCCCTGGTGCGCGACGCGGAGACCGAAGCCTTGATGCGCGACTATGCCGGGCCGATCTTCGACGCCGCCGGCATCGCCCGCCAGCAGGTCGACATCATCCTGGTCAACCGCAACGATTTCAACGCCTTCGTCGCCGATGCCCGCCGCATCTTCATCAATGTCGGGGTGATCATCGACGCCGAGACGCCGGGCGAGGTGATCGGCGTGCTGGCGCATGAGATCGGCCACATCTCCGGCAACCATCTGGTGCGGCTGCGCCAGGCGCTGGCCAATGCCCAGGTGATCGCGGTGATCGGCGCGGTGCTGGGCGCCGGCGCCATCGCCGCCGGCTCCAGCTCCGGCTCAAGCGACATTGCCCAGGGCGGCGCCGGCGCCCTGACCGCCGGCGCGGGGCTGGCCCACCGCTCGCTGCTCGCCTATCGGCGCGGCGAGGAATCGGTCGCCGACCGCGCCGCCCTCACCTATCTGCAGAAGACCCGCCAGTCGGCGCGCGGCATGCTGAAGACCTTCTCGCGCTTCGCCGACCAGACCCTGTTCTCGTCCCAGTACACCGACCCTTATGCCCAGAGCCACCCGATGCCGCGCGAACGGCTGACCCAGCTCGAGACGGTGGCGCGCCAGAGCCCCTACTGGGACACGCCGGAAGACCCGCGACTGCAGGCCCGCCACGACATGGTGCGGGCCAAGCTGATCGCCTTCACCGCCCATCCGAGCACGGTGGCGCGCGACTACCCGCGCTCCGACAGCTCGCTGCCGGCCGAATACGCCCGCGCCGTCGTCACCATGCGCACGCGCAGCCGCAGCGAAGCGGTCGAGGCGATCGACAAGCTGATCCGCCGGCAGCCGGACAACCCCTATTTCCACGAGCTGAAGGGCCAGGCGCTGCTGGAATCCGGCAACCCCAAGGCGGCCATCGCGCCGTTCCGCCAGGCCTTGAGCCTGCGCCCGCGCGAGGCGCAGTTCCAGATCTGGCTCGGCTTCGCGCTGGTCGCGGCCAACGACAACGCGCTGCTGCCGGAGGCCGAGAAGATCCTCAAGGCCGGCCTACAGGTGGACGAGAACTCGCCGATCGGCCATTCGCAGCTCGCCATCGCGCTCGGCCGCCAGGGCAAGACGGCGGAGGCGGACGTGGCGACCGCGCGCGGGCTGATGGCGCGCGGCGACTTCCAGGCGGCCAAGCGCTACGCCGCCCGCGCACAAAAAAATTTGAAGCCCGGCACGCCCGCATGGCTGCAGGCCGATGATATCGTGTCCTATAAACCGCCGCAGCTTCCCGGCCGCTCGTGAGCGCAAGCGACACTGCGACGGCACCCGCCAACGAGGCCGGACCCACCCGGCCGCTGGAGACCCGAATGAAGAAACTCGTACTGGCCGCCGCCGCGACGCTGGCCCTCCTCCTGTCGCCGCTGGCGCTCGCCCAGGACACGCCGCTGTCGCGCGGCGATGTCGAGACCATCGTGCGCGACTACCTCGTCCAGAACCCGGAGGTGATCCGCGAGGCGCTGGAGGAGCTGGAGCGCCGCGAGATCGCCGCCGCCAACAAGGCCCGCTCCGACGCGCTGTCGACGGTGGCCGACATCCTGTTCGATTCCACCCGCCAGGTGGAGCTCGGCAACCGCGAGGGCGACGTCACGCTGGTCGAGTTCTTCGATTACAATTGCGGCTACTGCAAGCGCGCCATGGTCGACATGGAACGGCTGCTGAAGGAGGACGGCAAGCTGCGGATCGTCCTCAAGGAATTCCCGGTGCTGGGCCAGGGTTCGGTCGAGGCGGCGCAGGTGGCGGTCGCCGTCAACCTGGTGGCGCCGGAGAAGTATCACGACTTCCACCGCGAGCTGATGGGCCTGCGCGGCCAGGCCAACAAGGCAGCGGCGCTGGCCGCCGCGACGGCCGCCGGCATTGACGCTGCCAAGGTCGAGGAGACGCTGGGCAAGAGCGAGGTCAACACCACTCTCGAGGAGGTCTACATGCTCGCCAACCGGCTCGGCCTGACCGGCACCCCGTCCTATGTGATCGGCGACGAGGTGGTGATGGGCGCGGTCGGCTACGACCAGCTCAAGGGCAAGGTCGCGGCCATGCGCAATTGCGGCCAGGCGACCTGCTGAGCGCCGAAGCCATGGGGGCGGGCAGCGGCAAGATGAGGTCTTTTCCTCATCCCCGCTTGTCCCTATAAGAGGCGAGTATCGTGACGCGGCGCCTTGTGCGGCGCGTCGTCCCTTGCGGGCCCCGTTGCGGAGCCTTCAAGGGACCCTCAACGGGGAATCCATGTCCGCCGCCATCTATGTCCTCAACGGGCCGAACCTCAACCGGCTCGGAACACGGGAGCCTTCCACCTACGGAACGGCGACGTTGGCCGATATCGAGCGGCTGTGCCGCGATGTCGGCGAGGATCTGGACCTGGACATCGAGTTCCGCCAGACCAACCACGAGGGCGTGCTGGTCGACTGGATCCAGGAGGCGGGCGACGTCGCCCAGGGCCTGGTGATCAACCCGGCGGCCTATACCCACACCTCGGTGGCGCTTCACGACGCGATCCGGGCGGTGCAGATCCCGACCGTCGAGGTCCATCTGTCCAACGTCCATGCCCGCGAGGCGTTCCGCCACCGCTCCTACGTGTCGCCGGTCGCGCTCGGCGTGATCTGCGGCTTCGGCCCGACGGGCTACCGGCTGGCGCTGGAAGCGCTGTCGACCGTCATCCGGCCATGACCTTCGGGCGCGCGGCGCCCGATCAACCACGAAAAGACCAAGACAAGCCCATGTCGGAAAAGAAAGACCAGATCGACCAGGACCTGATTCGCCAGCTCGCGATGCTGCTCGACGAGACCAATCTGACCGAGATCGAGCTGGAGCGGGACGACTTCCGCGTCCGCGTCGCCCGTCAGGTGACGGTCGAGGCTCCGGTCTCCTTCGCCCGCGCCGCTGCCGCCGCGCCGGCGCCGGTCGTCGCCACCCCGGTCGCCGCCACCGAGGCGGCAAGCCATCCGGGCGCGGTGCTCTCGCCGATGGTCGGCACCGCCTACCGCTCGCCGGAACCGGGCGCGCGCACCTTCGTCGAGGTCGGCGACACGGTCGCCGCCGGCGACACGCTGCTGATCGTCGAAGCCATGAAGACCATGAACCAGATCCCGGCGCCGCGCGCCGGACGGGTGACCGCGATCTTTGTCGACGACGGCCAGCCGGTGGAGTACGGCGAGCCCCTCGTCGTCATCGAGTGACGGGGACCGAGCCCATGTTCACCAAGATCCTGATCGCCAACCGGGGCGAGATCGCGCTGCGGGTGCTGCGCGCGTGCAAGGAGCTTGGCATCCAGACGGTGGCCGTGCACTCGACCGCCGATGCCGATGCCATGCATGTGCGCCTTGCCGACGAGAGCGTCTGCATCGGCCCCCCGGCCGCGCGCGACAGCTATCTCAACATCCCGCAACTGCTCGCCGCCTGCGAGATCACCGGCGCCGACGCGGTGCATCCCGGCTACGGCTTCCTGTCGGAAAACGCCCGCTTCGCCGAGATCCTCGAAGCCCATGAGATCGGCTTCATCGGCCCGACCGCCGAGCATATCCGCATCATGGGCGACAAGATCGCCGCCAAGCAGACGGCGCGCGACCTCGGCATCCCGGTGGTGCCCGGCTCCGACGGCGCGGTGACGCCGGCGGACGACGCCCATGCCATCGCCCGCGAGATCGGCTATCCGGTGCTGGTCAAGGCGGCCGCCGGCGGCGGCGGACGCGGCATGAAGGTGGCGCTCAGCGAGAAGGATCTCGACACCGCGCTGTCGACGGCCCGCTCGGAAGCCAAGGCCGCCTTCGGCGACGATGCGCTCTACATGGAGAAGTATCTCGGCAAGCCGCGCCACATCGAGATCCAGGTGCTGGGCGACGGCCGGGGCAACGCCATCCACCTCGGCGAGCGCGACTGCTCGCTGCAGCGCCGCCACCAGAAGGTCTGGGAGGAAGCCCCCTCCCCGGCGCTGAACGCGGCGCAGCGCAAGGAGATCGGCGAGATCGTCGCCGCCGCCATGCGCAAGCTGAAATATCGCGGCGTCGGCACGATCGAATTCCTCTACGAGGACGGCCAGTTCTACTTCATCGAGATGAACACCCGCCTGCAGGTGGAACATCCGGTGACCGAAATGATTACCGGTATCGACCTGGTCAACGAGCAGATCCGCATCGCCTCCGGTGCCGAACTGACGCTGCGCCAGGAGGATGTGGTGTTCGAGGGCCATGCCATCGAATGCCGGATCAATGCGGAGAACCCGCGCAGCTTCGCGCCTTCGCCGGGCAAGATCACCTATTATCACCCGCCCGGGGGTCTCGGCGTGCGCGTCGATTCCGGTGTCTATCAGGGCTACCGGATCCCGCCGCATTACGACAGCCTGATTGGCAAGCTGATCGTGCATGGCCGCAACCGGGTGGAGTGCATGATGCGGCTGCGCCGCTGCCTCGACGAATTCGTCGTCGACGGCATCGAATCGACCATTCCGCTGTTTCGCGACCTGGTCGACAACCAGGACATCGCCAACGGCATGTATGACATCCACTGGCTAGAGAAATATCTCGCGGCCAAGACGGATACCTAAGAAGACGGGCACCTGAGAAGATGGGCACCTGAGGAGATGGGCGGCGACCGGCGCCGCCCGCCTTCCGACCGCCCGCCTTCCATCGTCCGCCTTCGATCGTCCGCCGAGGAAAGGCAGCCATGGGCAGGAACACCCGCGATCCGCTGGTCATCACGCCGCAGGTGCTGCTGAAGGCCTATGCCTGCGGCATCTTTCCGATGGCCGAGTCGGCCGAGGATCCGAACCTCTTCTGGATCGAGCCGGAACACCGCGGCATCCTGCCGCTCGACGGTTTCCACATCCCGCGCCGCCTGCGCCGCACCATTCGCCAGGACGTGTTCGAGATCCGCATCGACCACGACTTCCAGGGCGTGATCGACGGCTGCGCCGCCCCCACCGACGACCGCCGCAAGACCTGGATCAACAGCGAGATCCGCCGCCTCTACGGCGCGCTCTACGACATGGGCTATTGCCACACGGTGGAAGCCTGGCGCGAGGGACGGCTGGTCGGCGGGCTCTACGGCGTGTCGCTGGGCGGCGCCTTCTTCGGCGAGAGCATGTTCGCCCGCGAGCGCGATGCCTCCAAGGTGGCGCTGAGCCATCTGGTGGCGCGGCTGGTCGCCGGCGGCTACGAGTTGCTGGACGCCCAGTTCGTCACCGAGCACCTCTCCCAGTTCGGCGCGCTGGACGTGCCCAAGGCCCGCTACGACAGGCTGCTTGGCAACGCGCTCGCCCGCTATGGCGACTTCCTGACCCTGCCCGACCGGGTGAGCGGCGCGCAGGCGCTGGCCGTCATCGACGGCGCGCAGGATGACGCGGCCGGGGGCTGACCGCTTCTAAACCTCCAGGCCGAGCAGCCGCGCGACCTCTTCGGCGAGCGCGCGCGCCTCGTCCGCGCCCTTGCCGCGCGCCTCCGTCTCCAGGATCGTCAGCCCCTCGCCCATCGAGGCGGCGAAGGCCGTGCGGTTGCCGAGCCGGGCGGAGGCGACGGTGAAGCCGTTCTCGCCGATCAGCCCCATCACCTCGGCGGTCAGCGCGGCGCGCGGCGGCACGCGGTTCAGCACGACGAGAGAGTCGGTGCCCTCGCGGCGGGCGATGTCGACCGTCTGGCCGGTGGCCCACAGGTCGACCTGGGTCGGCTGCATCGGCACCAGGACGAGGTCGGCGGCCTCGATCGCCGGGCGCACGTCGGAATCGGTCTTGGGCGGCGTGTCCAGGATGACGAGACCGTGGTCGCGGGCGAGCGAGCGCGCCTCGCGGCGGGCGCCCCAGCCGCTGGAGGTGCGGAAGGTGAGCCCGGTGGCGCCGTCGCCGAGCGAGCCCTCGCGGGCCTCGTACCAGGTGCCGAGCGAACCTTGCGGGTCGATATCGACCACGGCGACCGGAAAGGCGCCGCGCGCGGCCAGCGCCACCGCAAGATGCGCCGCCAGCGTCGTCTTGCCCGAGCCGCCCTTTTGCTGCGCGACCGAAATGATACGCCCCGTCATCGTCCGCTCCCACAGGTCTCGTTCACGCTGTTGTTGCCGCCATTGTTGCATCGCAAAAAAACAAAGACAATCGTCATCGCCAGATAGCCGGCGCCGCCCCGCCGGACATGCTTCGCGGCCACTGGACCGGCTCCCGGCAAGGGCGTAAACAGGAGCGCTCCGCCTGCCGGAGCGGAGCTTCGCCGGCGCCCCGCACGCGGCCCCCCGAGAGGAGACTTTCCGTGACAGACTACGTGATTGCCCCGCCTCCGGCCGCCGATGTCGCGGTCGAGGGGACGGACGCACGCTTTCCGATCCGCCGGGTGTTCTGCGTCGGGCGCAACTATGCCGCCCATGCCCGCGAGATGGGCAAGGACCCGGACCGGGAGCCGCCGTTCTTCTTCACCAAGCCGGCCGACGCGGTGTGCGATGCCGGCGGCACCATCCCCTATCCGCCGCTGACGGCGGATCTGCATCACGAGGTGGAACTGGTCGTCGCCATCGGCCGCGGCGGGCGCGACATCGCCCCTGAGGAAGCGGAAAGCCATATCTGGGGCTACGGCATCGGCCTCGACCTGACGCGCCGCGACCTGCAGCAGCAGGCCAAGGACCTCGGCCGGCCCTGGGACTGGGGCAAGGCCTTCGACCGCTCCGCCCCGTGCTCGCCGCTGGTGCCGGCAAGCCGCATCGGCCACCCGAAGCGCGGGCGTATCGCCCTGTCGGTCAACGGCGAGCTTCGCCAGCAGGGCGATCTCGCCGACCAGATCTGGCCGGTCGCCGATATCGTCGCGATCTGCAGCGCCTCGGTGGAGCTGAAGCCGGGCGACCTGATCTTCACCGGTACCCCGGCCGGCGTCGCGGCGCTGCAGCCCGGCGACCTCGTGGAGGGCGAGATCGAGGGCGTGGCGCGGCTCAGCCTTGCCATCGGCGCGCCGCAGGACCGGGACTGACCCCATGGCCGCAGACGGAGCTCCAGTGCCTGCTCCAGCCGTCTGGACACCGCCGCGCGCGAGCACGCGCGTGGTCCTGCGCTCCCTCGCCTTCCAGGGGCTGGTGATCGCATCGCTTGTGCTGTTGCTGCCGGCCTGCCTCTTCATGATCCTGCCGCGGGCCGTGACGCGGGTCGTCGCGCGCCTCGTCGTGCATGGCTGGCTCGCCCTGCTGCGGCTGACCGTCGGGCTCGCCTACGAGGTGCGCGGGCGGGAAAACCTGCCGGAGGGGCCCTGCCTGATCGCCGCCAAGCACCAGTCGGCCTTCGAGACGCTGGCGCTGCAGGTGATCCTGACCGACCCGGCCTTCGTGCTGAAGCGCGAGCTGACGCTGATCCCGGTCGCCGGCTGGGGCATGTGGCGGCTCGGCCATATCGCCATCGACCGGAACGCCGGCGCCAGCGCCCTGATGAGCCTGATCCGCCAGGCGAAGCGGCGCATCGCCGACGGCCGGCAGGTGGTGATCTTTCCCGAAGGAACGCGCAGCGCGCCGCTCTCCGCCCCGAACTACCGTCCGGGCGTCGCCGCGCTGTACCGGGCATTGCAGGTGCCCTGCGTGCCGGTGGCGCTGAACTCCGGCCTGTTCTGGCCGCGCAACAGTCCTTGGAAGTTTCCCGGCCGCATCACCATCGAGATCCTGCCGGCGCTTGCCCCCGGACTGTCCAGCGGCGCCTTCATGGCCGAGTTGCAGCAGGCGGTGGAGCCGCGCTCGGCGGAGCTTGCCCGCGCGGCGATGGCAACGCCCCGGCCCTGACGGCTCAGGCGCCCTGGATCAGGCGCCCCGGATCAGGCGACGGGAGCGCGATCCGGCGGCGAAATCGCGGGCCATCCGATAGATCTCCGGCGCATAGAGCATGAAGTGGACGATATAGGCCGAGATGGTGACGATCTCCTGCACCGTATAGGCATAGTAGATGTCGTATTCGGGGATCGGCAGGTCCATCCCCTTGACCAGGAACAGCAGCACATAGAACCCGGCAAGGCCGGCGGTGACGAAGGCAAGGTCGCGGCGCAGGCGCGTGTAGCGCGAGCCGAGGCGCAGATAGGTCGGCCGTCCCGTGTCCGGCAGGCGCAGCAGCCGGGTGGTGAGAATGCCGCTCATCAGGATCGACAGCGCCTGGAACACGAAGAACAGGTAGCTGCCGAGCATGTGCAGGTCGTGATCGTGGCGGAAGGTCACCTGGGTGCAGATGACCATGCCCGTGGTGCCGAGCGCCTGCATCACCAGGAACACCGCCATCAGCCGCCGCAGGCTGGTCGCAACGCGCGGCAGATGGCCGGCGCGGGCCGAGATCGCCCCGAGGAAGGCAAAGGACAGCGGCACCATCGCCAGCGCGATGACGATGGCGACGGCAAGGATCGCGGCGGCGAACGGGTCGCCGATGGCCGGATCGGTAATGGCGCGGCTGACGGTCGGCGCGCTGCGCAGGATATAGTCGGGGTGGCGCTCGTAGAAGGCCCAGCGGGCCCAGACCATCATGTAGATGGCAAAGCCGGGAACAATCACCACCGGCAGCGCCGCGACCCACCCGGCGAGCCGGGCGCCGCGCGAGGCGTCCGCCGCCGCCGACCCGTCGGCCGATGCCTCCCCCGCTCTGGCTTCCAGAGACTGTTCCATGCCGTGCCGTTGCCCCGATTCTGCCTCGTCTCGCGCCCGGCTTGCGGCCCGGCCGTGTCGCCCTAGCCTTACGGACAGGACGTCAATAGTGGAGCCGCCGCGATCCCGCAAGCCGCGCGGCCAGGCGCGCGAAGGGAGGCGGCCGGCCGGCACCCGCCGGGAGGGGCGCCGGGGCGCGACCTTATTTTCACTTTCCTGCTGGAACCAAGTCGGCTTACCCCTTATGACATCGGCAAAACACGTTGCAAATCGCAGGTACGAGGCTGACATGGCACAAACGGCCGAGGGGATGGATAGCGCAACGATCGAGCGCCTGCTCGATCTGGTGGCGAAGGAAGGCATGGTCGGGCGCGAAGCCTTGGTGCCGGAAGCCAGCTTCGAGGATCTCGGCATCCAGTCCGCCGACATGGTCGTCATCCTGATGGCGATCGAGGAGGAATTCGGCGTCTATATTCCCGTCGACGGCGATCTGGCCGAGGCCAGCACGGTGGGCGACTTCCTCAAGGTGCTCGCCGCGCGGATGAAGGAAGCCGCCGCGTGACGGCGGCAGGCCGGCGCGTCGTCGTCACCGGACTGGGCGCGATCACCGCTGCCGGCTCCGGGGTGCCCGCCCTGTGGGAGGCCGCGCGCGAGGGACGCAGCGGCGTGTCGGACTTCCGCCTCGACCGCTATCCGCGCCAGCGCATCACCCGCGCCGCGCATATCGCCGGTTTCGATCCGGCCGCGCATCTGAGCGAGCAGGAGCTCAAGACCACCGACCGTTTCGCGCAGCTCGCGCTGGTCGCCGCCGCCGAGGCGCTGAAACAGGCCGGCCTCGACACGGGCGCGCCGCTCGGCCCCCGCTTCGGCGCGATCATCGGCTCGGGCATCGGCGGCTCCTGGACCACCGACGACGGGCACTATGCCTTCTACGTCACCGAGACGCGCACCGACCTGCTGACCATCGCCAAGGTGATGCCGAATGCCGCCGCCTCGCAGATCAGCATGCGCTACGGCGTGCGCGGCCCCTCGCTGGCGATCTCCAGCGCCTGCGCCTCCGGCACCCAGGCGGTCGGCTACGGCTTGCAGATGATCCGCGCCGGCATGGCCGACGCCATGCTGGTGGGCGGCAGCGAGGCGCTGCTGACGCCGGCGACCTTCCGCGCCTGGGAGGTGCTGCGGGTGATGGCGCCGGAAACCTGCCGGCCGTTCTCCGACAAGCGCAACGGCATGGTGCTGGGCGAAGGCGCCGCCGTGCTGGTGATCGAGGAGCTGGAGCACGCCTTGAAGCGCGGCGCGACGCCGCTGGCCGAGATCGCCGGCTACGGCACGACCAGCGATGCCGGCGACCTGCTGCGCCCGACGGTCGAGGGACCGGCCGCCGCCATGGCCAATGCGCTGGCCGATGCCGGCCTGACGCCGCGGGACATCGGCTATGTCAACGCCCATGGCACCGGCACGGTGCTCAACGACATTTCCGAGAGCGAGGCGCTGCGCCAGGTGTTCGGCGCCCATATCGGCGAGGTTTCCGTCTCCTCGACCAAGCCGATCCACGGCCATGCCTTGGGCGCGGCTGGCGCCATCGAACTGGTGATCACCGTCCAGGCGCTGCGCGACAACATCGCCCCGCCGACGATCAACTGGCTGGCGCCGGACCCCAAATGCCTGGCCGACCCGGTGCCCAACACCGCCCGCGCCCGGCCGATCGATGCGGCGATCAGCAATTCCTTCGCCTTCGGCGGGATCAACGCCACCATCGCCATCCGGAAGGTCTGACCGATGGGCGGAGCGGGCGACACGGGCTGGACCGGGATCGCCGAGCTGGAGCTTGCGACGGACCGTGCCACCGTCGCCGCCTTCGCCGCCGCGCTCGGGGCCCCTGCCGAGCCGGGGCCTGCCGAGCCGGTGCCGGCGACCTATGCCTTCACCGTGTTCTCGCATCCCAAGGTGCTGGCGCGGCTGGCGGACCTTGCCGCCGAGCGCGCCGCCGCGCTGGTCCACCAGGCGCAGGACTTCACCTTCCACGCGCCGCTGCAGATGGACCGCCGCTACACGGTCGCCGTCGACTGGAAGCGGCACGAGGAGCGCGCCGACCGCCTCACCCTGCGCGGCCGGGTGCGCGGCGAGAGGGAGGGCACGTTCCTGCAGGAGTTTCGCGCCGAGATCGTGCTGTTCGAGAATCGCGAGAAGGGCGCATGAGCACGCTTGCCGTCGGCCACCGCTTCGACGACACGCCGCTTGCGACCCTCGATGCGGCGGCCGTCGCCGCCTATGCGCAGGCCTCCGGCGACCGCAACCCGATCCATCTCGATGCGGCCGCCGCCCGCGCCGCCGGCCTGCCGGGACCGATCGTCCACGGCATGCTGGTGATGGGCCGCCTTGAGGGCGCGATCCGGAGCTGGCTGCCGGGCGCGCGCCTCAAAGGCCTCTCCACCCGCTTTCTGAAACCGCTGGCGGTGGGCGACGGCATTGTCATCGGCGGGCGCGTCGCCCGCGTCCGCGCGCTGGAAGACGGGGCAACGGAGCTGGTGCTGCGCCTCACCATCGCCAATGGCGCCGGCACGATGATCTGCATCGGCGAGGCGGTGATGCATTTGTCCGAAGACGGGTAGCCGCAAAGGACGGGCCGAGACAGGCGCGCTTACGCGTCTTCGGCAACGGTGGCGAGCGCGGCATCGGCCCAATCGACAATGGCCTCGACATCGGCCGGGAGCCGGGTTGCCATGTCGCCGCAGAAGTCCAGGAAGGCCGGCAGGTTGAGCCCGTTGACGCCGACGATGACCGCCATGCCGGCGGCCAGCGCCTCGGCGATCACGTCGCGAAAGCCCCTGCCCTCAGCCTCCTGCTTGCCGAACTTGTTGATCATCAGCACGTCGCCGCCGCCGGAGAGCCGGGCGGCGGTCTCGCCGACCGCCTGCTCCAGCCCCTGCGGATCGAGACGGCAGCCGCGCGCCTGCGGCCCCAGCGACTGCGAGATGCGGATCAACGGCCCGTCCGGCAGCACCTTGACGTCCATGTCGCAGGGCCGGTCGTCCTCGCAGGCGGTGTTGATCTGGACGACGCCGAGAACCCGCAGGCCCCGCCCCTCGAGCCGCCCGGCGACCCGGGCGAGCACCGTATCCATGTCGCCGCGTCCGGCAGACGTCGTGTAGGCCAGTCGCATGGTAAGGTCCGCTTCCCGTCCGCAGGCTGTCGATCCGCGCCAAGGCGGATCCTTTGCAGGGACAGGTATCGCAGACCTTCACCGGCCGAGGCAAGAGCGCCGATGCAGGGAAGCCCGTCTCACAAAGCCGGCAGCAGCGCCGCGACGGCGCGCTCGACGCCGCGAAGCTCGGCAAGGCCGCGCAGCCGGCCGATCGCCGGATAGCCCGGCGTCGACACCCGGCGCAGGTCGTCGAGCAACTGGTGGCCGTGGTCGGGCCGCATCGGCAGCACCGCGCCGCGCGCCCGCTCCAGGCGCACCACCTGCGAAATCACCGCGACCATGTCGACATCGCCGTCGAGATGGGCGGCCTCGTGGAAGCTGCGCCCGTCCGCCTCGCGCTTGGTCGCCCGCAGATGCAGGAAATGCACCCGCTCGCCGAACCGCGCCAGCATCGCCGGCAGGTCGTTCTCCGCCCGCACCCCGTAGGAGCCGGTGCAGAAGGTGAAGCCGTTGGCCGGGCTCGCCGACATCGCCGCGATGGCCGCCATGTCGGCCTCGCAGGAGACGATGCGCGGCAGGCCGAACAGCGGACGCGGCGGGTCATCCGGATGGATGGCGAGCACCGCCCCGGCCCGCTCCGCCGCCGGCAGGACGATGGCGAGGAAGGCGGCAAGCTGGCCGCGCAGGGCCGCCGCGTCGATGCCGGCATAAGCGCCGAGCCGCGCGCGGAAGCTCTCCAGCGAGTAGCTTTCCTCCGAACCCGGCAGGCCGGCGATGATCGTGTCGGTGAGCCGGGCGATCTCGGCGGCGTCCATGCCGGCATGCAGGCGGCGGGCGGCCTCGATCTCGGCCGGCGCATAGTCGGCCTCGCCCCCCTCGCGCGCCAAGATGAACAGGTCGAAGGCGGCGAAGCGCGCCTGGTCGAAGCGCAGGCAGCGGGCGCCATCGGGGAGTTCATGCGCAAGCTCGGTGCGGGTCCAGTCGAGCACCGGCATGAAATTGTAGCAGATCGTGCGCACGCCCTCGGCGGCGAGGTTCTCGACGCTTCTCGCCCAGGCCTCGGCATGGCGCTGCCAGCCGGGCGCCGCCGTCTTGATGTCCTCATGCACCGGGATGCTTTCCACCACCGCCCAGACGAGGCCGGCCGCCTCGATCATCTCGCGGCGGGCGCGGATCGCCTCGCGCGGCCACACGGTGCCGTTCGGCATGTCGTGCAGGGCCGTGACGATGCCGGTCGCGCCGGCCTGGCGGATGTCTGTGAGGGTGACCGGATCGGACGGGCCGAACCAGCGCCATGTCTGCTGCATTGCGTTCGTTCCCTCGGGCGAGGAGATGAATGGGATCGACGGCGGCGGTCAGGTGCTTGCGGCGGCGACCGGCCCGCTGTCGAAGAGGTAGCCGTCGAACTGCGGATCATCGACATCCGACAGTTCGAGCAGGGTCTGGCGGACGTTTTCCAGGTGCTGCCACATGGCCTGGCGCGCGGCGCGCGGATCGCGGCATTGCAGGGCGGTGAGGATCGCCTGGTGATCCTCCAGCCACTGGCCGCGATAGCCGCTGTCGAAGATGCGGCTGTGCAGGCGCGCCCACATCGGGCTCTGTTCGCGCTTGCGCCACAGCTCGTCGATCATGTCGACCAAGACGCTGTTCTGCGTCGCCTCGGCGATCAGGTGATGGAACAGCTCGTCGCCGGAATAGTCTTCCGACCCGGTCTCGATGGCCTTGCGCTCCATGTCCAGCGCCTGGCGCATGCGCAGGATGTCGGCCTTGGTGACGGTCGAGGCGGCGAAGGCGGCAATGCTGCTCTCCAGCACCTGCCGCGCCTGCAGCAGCTCGAACGGGCCGATATCGCCGCCGCTGGTCGGGCTCTCGCCCGACGGCAGCCGCGACACATAGATGCCGGAGCCCTTGCGGACATCGACGAAGCCCTCGATCTCCAGCATGATGACGGCCTCGCGCACCAGCGAGCGGCTGACGCCGAGTTCCTCCGACATCTGCCGTTCGGTCTTGATGCGGTCGCCGACCTTGTAGCCGCCGCTCGTCAACTCCCGCTTCAGGGCCTCCGCGACATCCTCGTAGCGCCGCTTGCCGCCCGCATCCCCGGTCATGCCATCTCCTCCCCGCCCGCCTCCGCGTCGCGGCGCTCGGCATAATAGGCCGACAGCACCGCGAAGGCGTCCTTGCGCGTCGCCTTGTCGGCGGCGATCAGGCCCTTCTTGTTGAAACCACGCTGGAAGATATTTTGCCGGCGTTCAACCCGGAAATCGTAGAGAATCCAAGGCGACATGCCCTTGACATAGGAGAGCGCACGCAGGGTCTCGATCTGCTTCTCGTAGACCTGCGTCATATAGGCTTCGCTGAACAGGCCGCGCGCCGGGGCGCCCTCGCCGATGGCGCCGTCCGCCCCCGTCTCGGAGATCACCACCGGCTTGCCCGGATCGGAATTGCGGCCGATCTCGACGAGATCCTCGAAATTCTCCTCGTACCAGCCGTAATATTCGTTGATGCCGATCACGTCGATATGCTCGGCGAGCCGGTCCTCGATGCGGTTGCGGGCGTGGTTGACGAGGCAGGCGGCCGAGGTCAGGCGCGTCGGATCGAAGGCCTTGGCGGTGTCGGCCAGCCCCTTCATGAAGTCGAGCCGCGCATCGGTGTCCGGATTCTCGTTGCCGACCGACCAGATGATGACGCTCGCCCGGTTGCGGTCGCGCTTGATCAACTCGATGAGCTGGTTGCGCGCGTCGCGATAGGTCGCCGGATTGTCGAAGGCGATCGCCCAATAGACCGGGATCTCCTCCCACAGCAGGAAGCCGAGCTCGTCGGCCAGCCGCGCCGCCATCTCGTGATGCGGATAATGGGCAAGGCGCAGGTAATTGCAGTTGAGATCGCGGGCATCGGCGAAGCGGCGGCGCAGGTCCGCCTCGCTCGTCACCTTGCCCAGTTCCCGGTCGTCCTCATGCACGGAAATGCCGCGCAGGAACAGCGAGCGGCCGTTGAGGCGGATCTCGTCGCCGACCCGCTCGATCTGGCGGAAGCCGATGCGGTCCTCGACCCGGTCGTCGCCGGCGGCAAGCGACACGGCATAGAGCTTCGGGCTCTCCGGCGACCACAGCTCCGGGCGCGCCTCGACGATGACCTCGCCGCGGCCCTCGGCATCGAGCGAAATCGCCTGGCGGATGCCGAGTTCGGCGATCTCCAGCACCGCCTCGCGCGCCCCGCCATCAACCTCGACGGCGGCGCGGATGCGGTCATAGCCGCCGTCCGGCACCAGATGCACGAAGAGGTCGCGGATCACGCTGGCCGGCGTCTCAAAGAGCGAAACCTCGCGGTAGAGGCCGCCATAGTTGAACCAGTCGGTGTTGCGCATCGGCACGCGGTCGAGCGTGCGCGTGTTGTTGACCATCAGCATCAGCCAGTTGCGGCCGGGGCGCAGGTGGCCGGTCAACTCGCAGAAGAACGGCGTCGAGCCGCCATAATGGTTGCCGAGGAAGTCGCCGTTGAGGAAGACCTTGCAGTCGTATTGGGCGGCGCCGACGCGCAGGAAGCGGCGGCCGGAGCCGAGGTCCTGCGGCATGTCGAGCGGCCGGGTGTACCAGGCGCTGCCCTCGAAGAAATACCACGTCTCTTTCAGCATCTGCCAGCAGGAGGGCACCGGCACGGTGTCGCCCTCATAGGGATCGTAGTCCCAGGGCTCGCTTCGCTCTTCCGCCGGCATCGGCTGCATGGCGAACCACTTCTGGCGCAGGCCGGTGTCGAGCAGGTCGACGCAGAAATTCCAGGCACCATTGAGGCTGACGGGCGTGCGGCCGCCGATGAAGATCATCGTCTCGTGATTGAGCGCCTGCGTGTTGTAGGGACGGTCGTAGTCCTCGTCATGCAGGGCCTGCAGGGCGTTTTCGGCAAGGGCGGAACGTTCAAGCACGAGCGAACTCCGGAACGGCCCCTCTCGTCGGGGGGTGGGGGGCAGGCGCGGACGGGGAAGATCCCGCGCCCCGGCACGAGGCCGGGACGCGGAAGGCTTTCAAAGGACGCCTTATTCGGCGGCGGCCTTGATCCGCTTGATCAGGTCGGCGACGCGCTCGGACTTGGCGGCGGCTTCCTCATGCATCGGCAGCACCTTCTCGACGAAGGGAGCCTTGTCGACCTCGATGAAGGTGACGCCGAGCTCGGACTTGGCGAGCTCGATGCCCTCGGCGACTTCCCGGTTCCAGTTGTCGCGGTGGAAGTCCATCGATTCGCGCGCGGCCTGCCGCAGTGCGGTCTGCTGCTGCTCGGTGAGCCCGTCCCAGGTCTGGGTGGAGACCATCACCACCGACGGGATCATCGTGTGCTCGTTGTTGGAATAGATCTTGGAGACCTCGCCATGGCGGGCGGTGGTCAGCGCCAGCGGGTTGTTCTCCGCGCCGTCGACGACACCCTGCTGCAGGGCGCTGTAGAGCTCGCCCCAGGCGATCGGCGTCGGGCTGGCGCCGAGCAGTTCGACCATGCGGATGGCCGACGGGCTCGGCTGCACGCGCATCTTCATGCCCTTGAGGTCGTCCGGCGTGCGGATTTCCTTGTTGGCATAGAAGGAGCGGGCACCCTCGACATAAAAGGCGATGCCGACGAAGCCCTTGTCGTGCGAGGCGGCGAGAATGTCGTCGCCGATGTCGCCGGACAGGACCTTGTAGTAGTGATCGTCGTTGGCGAAGATGAAGGGCAGGTTCAGCGCCGCGTAGGACTCCTCGAAGGCCTCCAACTCGCTGGCGTTGGAGCGGGCCATGTCGAGCGTGCCGTTCTGCATCAGCTCCATCGACTCGCGCTGGTTGCCGAGCTGGGCATTGGCATAGACGCGGATCTTGATGTCGCCGCCGGTCAGTTCGCTGACGCGCTCGGCCATGAATTCCATCGACTTGTGCAGCGGATGGTCTTCCGGATTGTTGTGGTTGAGCCGCAGCGTGCGGGCCTCGGCGGCGGACGCGAAGGCGATCAGGGCCGCGCCGGCGATGGCGGCGGCGCGAAGGGACATGCGCATGGGGTACCTCCCGGTTGTTGTCCGGCCGGAGCGGCAGTGCCGCCACCGACCTTGCGGGCCCGCGACTGGTCTGCCGGCCACACAGATTGGCCGACCAATCCAGGCCAGCTCATCCAGAGACTTCTTCAGAAGCCGGCCTCCTGTCAACCAGTTTCGGAAATTGGTTGACCAATTTTTAGAAATCGGCGATGTGAGAAGCATAAGCTCCGCGCATGCGCTGCACGGACAAGACCGGCCCGCACCGACGGGCCGCAGACGGGAGGACACCATGGCAGCCACCGGCCGTTCGGCCTCGCCAGGGGGCGTTTCGCCATGAACGCCCTGAAGACCCGGATCGACCGGATCCTCGGCCTGCTGATCGCCGCCGTCTTCGCGGTGCTCGTCGCCTGTGTCGTCTGGCAGGTCGTCTCGCGCTACGTGCTCGGCACCCCGAGCACCGTCACCGACGAGATGGCCCGTTTCCTGTTCATGTGGACCGGCCTCGTCGGCGCCGCCTATACGCTCGGCCAGGGCCGGCACCTGGCCATCGACGTGCTGCCGCTGATGGTCAGCGGTCGCGCCGCCCGCGCGCTGGCGATCCTCGTCATGCTGCTGATCGCCGGCTTCGCCGCCCTCGTCATGGTCTATGGCGGCATCCAGTTGATGTCGCGCACCCTGGCGACCGGCCAGGTCTCGCCGGCCCTGCGCATCCCCATGGGCTATGTCTACGGCGCCATCCCCTTCTCCGGCGGGATGATCCTGTTCTATTGCGCCTGGTTCCTCGTCGGCTACGCCCGCGGCGAGCCCCACCCGACCGACACCGACGCCGATACCGACGCTGATACCGATCCTGGCACGCCCGCCGGCGGCCGGCGGGACTGAGGAGCCGACCAGATGGAACTGCAGAGCGCACTCACCCTGTTCGGGTCCTTCGGGCTGCTGATGGCGGTCGGCGTGCCGATCGCCTTCGCCATCGGCATCGCCACGGTCGTGACCTTCATGCTGTTCATGACCTTCAACCAGTCGGTCTACATCACCGCCCAGCAGATGGCCTCCGGCCTCGACAGCTTCACCCTGCTGGCGATCCCCTTCTTCATCCTGGCCGGCAACATCATGAATCGCGGCGGCATCGCCCTGCGGCTGATCGAATTCGCCAAGGTGCTCGGCGGCCGGCTGCCCGGCTCGCTCGCCCATTGCAACGTGCTGGCCAACATGATGTTCGGCTCGATCTCCGGCTCGGCCGTCGCCTCGGCCGCCGCCGTCGGCGGCGTCATGGCGCCGCTGCAGAAGAAGGAGGGCTACGCCCCCTCCTACTCGGCCGCCGTCAACATCGCCTCCTGCCCCACGGGCCTGTTGATCCCGCCCTCGACCACCTTCATCGTCTATTCGCTGATCACCAACGGCACCTCGATCGCCGCGCTGTTCGTCGCCGGCTACGTGCCCGGCATCCTGATGGGCCTCGGCATCATGACGGTGGCCGGCATCATCGCCAAGAAGCGCGGCTACCCGGTCGCCCCGCGCCCGAGCCTGGACGAGGTCGTGCGCAAGACGGCCGACGCGATCCTGCCGCTCGGACTGATCTTCATCGTCATGGGCGGCATCATCGGCGGCGTCTTCACCGCCACCGAGGCCTCGGCCGCCGCCGTGGTCTACACCCTGTTCCTGGCGCTGGTCTGGTACCGCGAGATCAAGGTCTCGGACCTGCCCGGCATCATCCTGGAATCGGCCGTCACCACCTCCATCGTGCTGCTGATGATCGGCTGCTCCATCGCCATGTCCAAGGTGATGGCCTTCGCCGACATCCCCTACACGATCTCCGACATCCTGCTCGGCCTGTCGGACAACCCGATCGTGCTGCTGCTGGTCATCAACCTCGCCCTGCTCGTCGTCGGCACCTTCATGGACATGACGCCGGCGCTGCTGATCTTCACGCCGATCTTCCTGCCGGTGGTGGCGGGCCTCGGCATGGACCCGGTGCATTTCGGCGTGGTGATGACCTTCAACCTGTGCATCGGCATCTGCACCCCGCCGGTCGGCTCGGCCCTGTTCGTCGGCTGCTCGGTCGCCAAGGTCTCGATCGGCGACGTGCTGAAGCCGCTGCTGCCCTTCTACGGCGTGCTGATCGCGATGCTGCTGCTGGTCACCTTCGTGCCCGAGCTGAGCCTCGCCCTGCCCCGCCTCCTGCTCGGATACTGATCCGCGGAGCCAGACAATGAAACCGCTGAAGACCTTCCGCCTCGAACGCCGATTCGAGGACGGCATCGACCTTCGCGTCGATGGCCGCCACCTGATGACCGTCTTCGTCCTCGACGAGGCGCTCTTTCGCGTCACCCTGCGCAAGGACGGCGCGTTCCGCCTGCCGCGGAGCTGGAGCGTCGCGC
Source organism: Stappia sp. TSB10GB4 (assembly GCF_900185745.1). Lineage (NCBI taxonomy): Bacteria > Pseudomonadati > Pseudomonadota > Alphaproteobacteria > Hyphomicrobiales > Stappiaceae > Stappia > Stappia sp. TSB10GB4. The sequence continues at coordinate 21,213 of NZ_FYAV01000038.1, forward strand.
CGGAGCTTGCCCGTGGCGGCGCCGACGTGCCGTGGCAGGGCCGCGACCGGCTCGACCTGTCCGGCCATCCCTGCCCTCCCTTCACGCTGGAGGAGACGGACGGCGGCCTGCGGCTTCAAACCTCCGTGCTGCGGCTCGACATCGCCGCCCCGCTCGCCTTCACCTGGTCGGCGCGGCAGGGCGACGGCAGGTGGGCGGTGTTCGCCGAGGAGCGTCCGACCGGCGCCGTGCTGCTGGGCCTGCGCGACCACGCCCATGCGCATTTCCTGCTGCGCCATCCGGGCGAGAAGGTCTACGGGCTCGGCGAGAAGGCCGGCGACCTGGAGCGCTCGGGCCGCCGCTTCGAGATGCGCAATCTCGACGCCATGGGCTATGACGCGCGCAGCACCGACCCGCTCTACAAGCACATCCCCTTCACCGTGACCCGCACGCCGCAGGCCGGCAGCTTCGGCCTCTTCCACGACAATCTGGCGGGGTGCTGGTTCGACCTCGGCAACGAGCTCGACAATTACCACCGCCCTTACCGGGCCTACCGCGCCGCCGACGGCGATCTCGACTATTACATGAGCTGGGCTCCGGACGTGCTCGGCATCGTCAAGCGGCATGTCGAGCTGACCGGCGGCACCGCCTTCCCGCCGCTGTGGACGCTCGGCTATTCCGGCTCGACCATGCATTACACCGATGCTGAGAACGCGCAGGAACAGCTTCAGGGCTTCGTCCGGCTGATCGAGGAACACGACATCCCCTGCGACAGTTTCCAGCTCTCCTCCGGCTACACCTCGATCGGGGCGAAGCGCTACGTATTCAACTGGAACCAGGCCAAGGTGCCGGACCCCAAGGCGATGTCGGCGAGTTTCGCGGGGGCCGGCCTGCATCTCGCCGCCAACATCAAGCCCTGCCTGCTGCAGGACCATCCGCGCTATACGGAAGCGGCCGAAGCGGGCCTGTTCGTGCGCGACAGCGAGACCGGCGCGCCGGAGCGCTCGTCCTTCTGGGACGACGAGGGCTCGCATCTCGACTTCACCAACCCGGCGACGGTGCGCTGGTGGCAGGACAACGTCACCGCCAAGCTGCTCGACAACGGCATCGGCTCGACCTGGAACGACAACAACGAATACGAGGTGTGGGACGCGCAGGCGCGCTGCCACGGCTTCGGCGAGGAGATCGACATCGGCCTGATCCGCCCGCTGATGCCGGTGCTGATGACGCGGGCCAGCCGCGAGGCGCAACTGGCGCATGCCCCGCACCGGCGGCCCTATCTGATCTCGCGCTCCGGCGCGCCGGGCCTGCAGCGCTACGCCCAGACCTGGTCCGGCGACAACCGCACCGACTGGGCGACGCTGCGCTACAACATCCGCATGGGCCTCGGCATGTCACTGTCCGGCCTCTACAATATCGGCCATGACGTCGGCGGCTTCGCCGGCCCCCGGCCCGATCCGGAACTGTTCGTCCGCTGGGTGCAGAACGGCATCTTCCACCCGCGCTTCACCATCCATTCCTGGAACGACGACGGCACGGTCAACGAACCCTGGATGTATCCGCAGGTGACCGACCTGGTGCGCGAGGCGATCCGCTTCCGCTACCGGCTCGTCCCCTATCTCTACACCGCCCTGCACCAGGCGGTGGACGCGCATGAACCGATGCTGCGCCCGACCTTCCTCGACCACGAGCACGATCCGCGCTGCTTCGAGGAATGCGACGAGTTCCTGATCGGCCGCGATCTCCTGGTCGCCAGCGTCGTCGATCCGGGCGCGGCGGAGCGCCGCCTCTACCTGCCGGACAACGGCAGCGGCTGGTGGGACTTCTGGACCGGCACCTGGCATGCCGGCGGCCGCGAGGTGACGGTGCCGGTGACGCTCGCCTCCATGCCGCTCTTCGTGCGCGCCGGCGCGGTGCTGCCGCTCGCCGAGGATCTCTCGCGCGCCGACGCCGCGCGCGACACGCAGCGCACGCTGGCGCTTTTCCCCGCGCCCGGCACCCATGCCGGTGTCAGCCTCGAATATGCTGATGACGGCCTGACCGTCGACGCGGCCCATGCCCTGACCCGCATGGAACTGGCAAGCGATGCGCAAGGCCTGCGCCTGTCGCTGTCGCGCAGCGGAGACTACCGCCCGGCCTTCGACGCGGTGACCCTGGTGCTGCCGGCCGGCGAGACCCGCCCGCTCACCGTCAACGGGCGCAAGGCCGCGTCCGGCGACAGCGTATCCCTTGCCGGAGACTGAGATGCCGCATCCCGCAAGCACACCCGCGGGCGATGCCGCGCGCATCGTCCATCCGATCCACGACCGCAGCACCTTGCGCGGCCGCATCCTGCATCTCGGCTTCGGCGCCTTCGCCCGCGCCTTCCTGTCGACCATCCTCGACGAGACGCTGGACGCGATGTCGGCCGACGGCGAGGCCGATTGGGGCCCGGATTGGGGCCCAGATTGGGGAATGATCGCGGTGCGGCTCAACTCCGGCGTCGAGGAGCTCGACGCGCTGGAGGCGGCCGAGTTGCATCACTGGGTGGTCGCGGCCGACGACAGCGGCATGACGGCGCGGCGCGTCGAGGCGCTGGCCGGCACCTGCCATCCGCTGCGCGACGGCGCCGAGGCGCTGTTTGCGCGCTTCGCCTCGCCGGAGCTTTCCATCGTCACGCTGACCATCACCGAAAAGGGCTACTGTTCGCGCGGCGGCCGGCTCGACACCGAGCACGCGGGCATCCGCCGGGATCTCGCCGCGCCCAAAACCCCGCAGACCGCTGTCGGCGTGCTGGTCGAGGGGCTGGCGCGGCGGCGGCAGGCCGGCCTTGGCGGCCTCACGCTGCTGTCCTGCGACAACCTGCCGGAAAACGGCGCCGTCTGCCGCGCGGTGGTGGAGGAGTTCGCCGCCCGCCGCGATCCGGCGCTGGCCGAGTGGATCGCCGCCAACGTCACCTTCCCCTGCACCATGGTCGACCGGATCGTGCCGGCGCTGGACGAGGACGGGCGGGCGCTGCTCGCGGAACTCGGGCTCGGCGGCGCGCCGGGCATCGTCTGCGAGCCCTTCCGGCAATGGGTGATCGAGGACGACTTCGCCGCCGGACGTCCGCCGTTTGAGCTGGCCGGCGCCGAATTCGTCGCCGACGTGCGCCCCTTCGAGGAGATGAAGCTGCGCATGCTCAACGGCAGCCACTCCTTTCTCGCCTATCTCGGCGCGCTGGCCGGCCGGCGCACCATCTCCGACTGCATGGCCGATCCGCTGCTGGCCGGCGCCGCGCGCGGGCTGATGCTGGCCGAACAGGCGCCGACCCTGTCGATGCCGCAGGGCGTCGACCTTGCCGCCTATGCCGAGGCGCTGCTCGCCCGCTTCGCCAACAGCCGGCTGAAGCACCGCACCACCCAGATCGCCACCGACGGCAGCCAGAAGCTGCCGCAGCGCCTGCTCGCCCCGATCCGCCATCACCTGGAGGCCGGCACGCCCTGGCCGCGCCTGGCGCTCGGCATCGCCGGCTGGCTGGCCTATTGCCGGGGCGTGGCGCAGGACGGTACGCCGCTGCCGCTGAACGACCCGCTGGCCGAACGCATCCGCGCCATCTCGCAGGCGGCCGGCGACGAGCGCGCCTATCTGCGTCAGATGCTGTCCTTGCGCGAGGTTTTCGCTGCCGAGCTTGCCGGACGGGCGGACTTTGCCGACGCCATCGCGGCGGCCTATCTGGAACTGCGCGAGCACGGGGTAGAGGCCGCCCTTGCCCGCCTTGCCGAGATCCCGCAGGAGAGCGAGCGGTGAAGACCTTCCTTGGAGACGATTTCCTGCTGTCGAGCGACAGCGCCGCCTGGCTTTATCACGAGGTCGCGGCCCCCCTGTCGATCGTCGACTACCACAACCACCTGCCGCCGGCCGACATCGCCGCCGACACGCGCTGGGACACGCTCGGCCGGATCTGGCTGGAGGGCGACCACTACAAGTGGCGGGCGATGCGCTGGGCCGGCATCGACGAACGGCTGATCACCGGCGAGGCGGATTTCCGCGAGAAATATCAGGCCTTCGCCGCCGCCATGCCGCGCTTCGCCGGCAACCCGCTCTATCACTGGTCGCACCTGGAACTGGCCCGCTGTTTCGGCATGGTCGGCGTGGTGCTCGACGCCCGCAGCGCCGACGCGGTGTGGGACGAGGCCAACCGCCAGCTCGCCGCGCCCAGCCACTCCGCCCGCGGCCTGCTGCGCGCCATGAAGGTCGAACTGGTCGGCACCACCGACGATCCCTGCGACACGCTGGAGCACCACATCGCGCTGAAGGGCGATGCGGCGCTCGGCTTCCGGATGGTGCCGAGCTTCCGGCCCGACCGGGCCTTCAAGATCGAGCTCGACGGCTTTCCCGCCTATCTGGAGCGGCTCGGCGAGGTGGCGGGCACGGCGATCCGCAGTTTCGAGGATCTGATCGGCGCGCTGACCGCCCGGCTCGACCATTTCGTCGCCGCCGGCTGCCGGGCGAGCGACCACGGCATCGAGATCCTGCGCCAGGGCCGCGACAGCGGCGCCGCCCGGCTCGACGCGATCCTTGCCAAGCGGCTGGCGGGCGGAGCGCTCGCCGAGGACGAGGTCGCCGACTTCCAGACCTCGGTGCTGCTGGCACTGGGGCGCGCCTATGCCAGCCGAAACCTCGTCATGCAGCTCCATATCGGCGCGATCCGCAACACCCGTTCGCGCCTGTTCGCCGGCATCGGCCCGGATGCGGGCGGCGATTCCATCGCCGACCTGCCGCTGGCCGGCCCGCTCAACGCCCTGCTCGACGGGCTCGACCGCACCGGCGAACTGCCGCGCACGATCCTTTACTGCCTCGATCCGACGCGCAACGAGGTGATCGTCACCACCGCCGGCAATTTCCAGGACGGCACGGTGGCGGGCAAGGTGCAGGCCGGCTCCGGCTGGTGGTTCAACGACCAGCTCGACGGCATGGCGCGGCAGATGACTCAGCTCGCGCAGATGGGGCTGCTGTCGACCTTTGTCGGCATGCTGACCGACAGCCGCTCGTTCCTCTCCTTCCCGCGCCACGAATATTTCCGCCGCCTGCTCTGCGACATGATCGGCGGATGGCTGGACCAGGGCCTGATGCCGCCCGACCGGGAGATGGCGGCCGGCCTCGTCGCCGACATCTGCTACGGCAATGCCAGGCGCTGGTTCGTCGATCCGGCGTGACAGGATAGCGGCGTAACCTGCTGACTTACCTCATCTTCAAGACGTTCAAAGGGCCGGATGGCAGGCGCTGTCCGGCCCTTGTCGCGTTTGGCGCGCGCTTTCATTCAACTTTTCGGTTGACTCATTCGCTGGGACGGTTTTAATTCAACCTCATGGTTGAACAAGAGACACACCGGCTCGACGCCGTCTTTCACGCCCTCGGCGATGCCACCCGCCGGCAGATGCTCCGCGCCCTCACTGGGGGCGAGCGCAGCGTCAGCCAGCTTGCCGAGCCCTTCGACATGTCGCTGGCGGCAGCCTCCAAGCACATCAAGGTGCTGGAAAAGGCCGGCCTGATCCGCCGCGAGGTGCGCTGGCGCACCCATACCTGCCGGCTGGAACCGGGGCCGCTGGCCGGCGCCCATGACTGGCTCGGCTTCTACGAACGCTTCTGGACCGACCGTCTCGACGTGCTCGACGCGCTGCTGCGCGAGGAAAACGCCGGGAAACCGACTGCCGAACCGAAGGAAGGAGACAAGACATGACCTTGATGGAAAAACCCGATGCCTATGGCGTGCTGACCGCGCCCGACACGCTGGAGATCCGCCGCGTGCTGCCCGCCCCGCCCGAGCGGGTCTGGGCCTGGCTCACTGACAGCGAGCTGCGCAGGAAGTGGCTGGCCGCAGGCGAGATGACCCTGGTGCCCGGTGCCGAGTTCGAGTTCGTCTGGCGCAACGACGAGCTCACCGACCCGCCCGGCAAGCGGCCCGACGGCGCCAGCGAGGAAAACCGCATGACCTGCCGGGTGATCGCGGCCGATCCGCCGCGCAGCCTCGCCATCACCTGGGGCACGGCGAGCAACGTGACCTTCACCCTCGCCCCGCGCGGCGAGGGCACGCTTCTCACCATCGTCCATGCCCGCCTGCCCGATCGTGGCTCGCTGCTCAGCGTCAGCTCCGGCTGGCATGCCCATGTCGACGTGCTGGTGGCGCTGGTCGAGAACCGCAGGCCCGCCCCGTTCTGGGACGCCTGCGCCGCCCTCAAGCAGGACTACGAGCGCCGCCTGCCCTGATCGCGCGGGGGACGCCGACAACATCCGGCCGGCGGGAGCCCTCCCCGCCGGCCGCCTGCGTTTCGGCGGCCGAATCTTCCGCTGCGACAACCTGAAGTCACCCTTCTCGAGACTTGACACCCCCAGCGTTCTCGCGCCCCATCGGGGCACGCCTTGCGGCCCGCGAGAATCGCACTCGCGGGAACCGGGCCCCAAGACCCGGCATCCACGCCCCGGCTCAGAGAGCCGCGGCACCGCAAGGTGCGGCCTAACGGGCCCGAACCAAAGGGAGGCTGTCATGTTGCGTGCGCTTTCACGTCCCGCCGTCGTGCTGATGGATCGCTATCTGCCCGACCCCTTCATCTTCGTGCTGCTGCTGACGATCATCGCCGCCGCCGCCGCCATGCTGTTCGAGGGCGCCGGCCCGGTGGCGGTCGTGCAGATGTGGGGCGACGGGTTCTGGGGGCTTCTCGCCTTCTCGATGCAGATGCTGCTGATCCTCGTCACCGGCTACATCCTCGCGTCCTCGCCGCCGGTGAAAAAGCTGCTGGCCAACCTGGCCGGCCTCGCCAAGTCGCCCGGCTCGGCGATCGTGCTGGTGTCGCTGGTCTCGCTGGTCGCGTCCTGGGTCAACTGGGGCTTCGGCCTCGTCGTCGGCGCGCTGTTCGCCCGCGAACTCGCCCGCCAGGTCCGCGTCGACTACCGCCTGCTGATCGCCGCCGCCTATTCCGGCTTCGTCGTCTGGCATGGCGGCCTTGCCGGCTCGATCCCGCTGACCATCGCCACGGCGGGCCATTTCACCGAGGCGCAGATCGGCGTGATCAGCACGGTTGAGACGATCTTTTCCAGCTTCAACCTGATCATCGTCGCCATTCTCTTCGTGGTTATCCCGCTGGTGAACCGGCTGATGGTGCCGCGCGAGGAGGAAAGCGTCTATGTCACCCGCGAACAGCTCGGCGACGAGGAGCGCGAGACCTTCGTGCCGACCCGCCCGGCCGAGCACCTGGAAAACAGCCGGCTGCTGATGTGGGTGGTCGGTCTCGCCGGCCTCGTCTTCCTCGCGCATTACTTCTTCGTGCGCGGCGCCGGGCTCAACCTCAACATCGTCAACTTCCTGTTCCTGATGCTGGGCATCGTGCTGCACGGCACCGCCCGCAACCTGCTCGATGCGCTGCAGGACGCGGTGAAGGGCGGCGCCGGCATCGTCATCCAGTTCCCGTTCTATGCCGGCATCATGGCGATCATGACCCAGTCGGGCCTGGCGCAGAGCATGTCGGCCTGGTTCGTCTCGATCTCGACCGCCGCCACCCTGCCGTTCTGGACCTTCATCAGCGCCGGCATCGTCAACCTGTTCGTGCCCTCGGGCGGCGGCCAGTGGGCGGTGCAGGCCCCTGTCATGCTGCCGGCGGCTGATGCGCTCGGCGCCGATGTCGCCCGCGTCGCCATGGCGGTCGCCTGGGGCGATGCCTGGACCAACCTGCTGCAGCCGTTCTGGGCACTGCCGATGCTCGGCATCGCCGGGCTGAAGGCCAAGGACATCATGGGCTTCTGCCTGATCCACCTGGTCATTACCGGCGTGATCATCGGGACGCTGCTGGTCGTCCTGTAGGATCGACCCGGCTCGCCCGCGCCGGCCGGACCGCCAGTGGTCCGGCCGGTTTTTCGCAAGTGGACTATCACGAGTGGACTATAGAGGGAGAAAGACATGCTCAGCCATGTGATGGTGGGAACCAACGACATCGAGCGCGCCAAGCGCTTCTACGACGCGGTGCTGGGGCTCTTGGGCGCCGGCGAGCCGGTGCGCAACCAGAACGCCACGGGCCAGACCCGCCTGTTCTACCGCCACGACGGCAGCTCCTTCTGTGTCACCGAGCCGATCGACGGCCGAGAGGCGGTGCCCGCCAATGGCGGCACCATCGGCTTCAAGTGCAACTCGCCGGAACAGGTGCAGGAATTCCACGACGTCGCCATCGCCCATGGCGGCACCTCGATCGAGGGCGCGCCCGGCCCGCGCAACGGCCCGACGGGCACGCTGCATCTCGGCTATGTCCGCGATCCCGACGGCAACAAGCTCTGCGCCCTCCACCGCCCGGCTTGACCGCTGGGCAAGGCAGCTCAGAGCGGCAGCCCCTCCCCGCTAGACCGTAGGCACCGTGCCGCCGTCGATGACGAACTCCGTTCCCGTCACCGCGCCTGCGCGCGGAGAGGCGACGAAGGCCACGAGGTCGGCGATCTCCGCCGGCCTTGCCGGACGGCCGAGCGGGATGCCGCCGAGCGCATCCATGACGATCTGCTTGCCGCCTTCGTAGTCGGTGCCGGCCTGCTCGGCCAGGCGCTCGGCCATGGCGACCGCCGCCTCCGTCTCCACCCAGCCCGGCGACACCCGCACCACCCGCACCCCGTGGCGCGCCACCTCCTTCGACAGGCTTTTGCTGTAGGTGGAGAGGGCCGCCTTGGCGGCAGCATAGGCGGTGGTGGACTCCGGAAGCGGCAAGCGGTTCTGGATCGAGGTGATGTGCACGACCGCGCCGGAGCCCTGCGCGATCATCCCGGGCACGAGCGCGCGATCGAGCCGCACCGCCGGCATCAGGTTCCAGTCGAGCTCCAGATACCATTGCGCATCGTCCAGCGCGGCGAACCCGCCGCCCGGCGCAGACGACCCGCCGACCACATGCACGAGGATGTCGACGCCGCCGAGGTGATCGAGAACACCGGCAACGGCGGCGGCGCACCCTTCCGCCGTGGTGAGATCGGCGGCGACGAAATGGACGCCGTCCGCAGGATCGGCGGAGAGGCTGCGGGCCGTCGTCACCACGCGCGCGCCGGCATCGCGCAGCCGTGCGACCACGGCCGCGCCGATGCCCTTGGTCCCGCCCGTCACGAGCGCGCGCTTGCCTTCAAGGCCGAGATCGAAGCTCATGCGGTGATCTCCAGTTGCGCGATCTGCTCGCCCTCCAGGACGAAGGCGTAGCGCAGATCGACCGGGCTGCCGGGGAAGTTTCCCGCAACATGGGCGCGGACCACGATGGCGCCCGCCTCCTCGTCCACCGCGAAAGGCTCGGTCGTGTAGCTGAACTTGCTGGAAGCCTCCGTCTTCCATCGGCGGATGGCCTCCCGGCCGACATGGGTCCGGCGCTCGTCCGTGACGACCGCGTCCTCGGCGAAGCAGCGGGCGACGGCATCGCCATCTCTCTGGTCGGCGGCGAAATAGGCGGCGACGGGGGCCGGCAGGGAAAGGGACAGGGACATGACGGGTCTCCGATTTGCGTTGTCTGGAGACACAGGTTGCCCTAGCCTGACCAAATGACAAGAACAGACGAAAAAGTAAGGTACGAACCTGAAAGTAAGCTCATGGAATACACGCGGGAAACTGCGGCCGAAGGCGTCGAGAACGCGCTGAAGCTGCTCGAAGGCCGCTGGAAGCTGATCATCCTGTTCCACCTGTTCGGCGGCAACGTCATGCGATTTTCAGATCTCGAGCGCGCGATCCCGGCCGTCTCGCAGAAGATGCTGGTCCAGCAGCTCCGGCAGATGGAAGGCGACGGCATCGTCCGCCGCATCGTCCACCACCAAGTGCCGCCGAAGGTGGAATACTGCCTGACGGAGTGGGGCCAGGCCCTGTGTCCGGCGCTCGATGCGCTGCTGACATGGGCCGCCCAGCGCGAGGCCATGAGCCCGCCGGACGGTTCCGCCGAGTGACGAGACTGGCGCGACTGTTTCAAGATCTTCAACGCCGGTGGAGAAGCGCTCGCCCATGGCAGGACCTCGGTCGAGGGCGCGCCCGGCCCGCGGAATGACCCGACGCCCGGATCAATCACGCAGAGGACCGGTGCCTCTCCCGCGCCGCCCGCTTTTCACTGCAGCGGCAGCGCGGGAGGCGGCGTCGGCGTTTACTTGAGTTTTTTACTCATGTATTAGCCCGCCAGACCACACCCCGGCGTGCCCTTGCGCTGCGGGGCGGATGCGGCGGATGGCGATGGATCGACAGGAACAGGCGGGGGCGCCCGCCCATGTGATGCTGGCGCTGGCGGCCAATGCCTTCCACCAGGCCGCGCTGGTGGCGATGGTGCCGGTGCTGCAACAGATCTTCGGCCTCGGCCTGACCCCGCTCGGTCTTCTCGTCGGCGCCGGTCTGGCGCTGGCCGCCATCGCCGTACCGCTATGGGGCGGGCTCGCCCGGCGGCGCGGCGTCGACCTTGCGCTGCGCGCCAGCCTGATCGGCGCCTGCACCGGCGTCGGCCTGCTGGTCGCCAGCGTCTGGGCGACGGCGGCGGGGATGCTGCCGGTCACCGCCGGCCTCGCCCTGCTGATCCTGGCGCGGCTGGTCTACAGCCTGACGGCGCCCGCGGCCCTGCCGCTGGCCCAGGCGATGGGGGCGGACCACGCGGCGGCGGCAACGCTCAAGTCCATCGGCCGCGCCAATGCGGTGACCGGCCTCGGACGGCTGGCCGGCAACGGGCTGGTCGCGCCACTGCTGCTGTTCGGCCCAGTCCTGCCGCTGGCGCTGCCGCTGCCGGTCTATGTCGCCGCCCTGATCGGCAGTTTCCGCCGCGGCGCCGTCGACCCGCCAGCCGTCGCCGGCGAAACCGGACGCAGATCCGGACGCAGGCAGAGAACCGGACGGGAAATCGGAGGGGCGCGCAAGCGCATGCCCCTGCCGCTCGCGCCACTCGCCACAGCCTTCACCCTGCAACTGGCGCTGGGAGCCGCCTCGGTGCTGCTGGCGCCGCTGATCCGCGACCGGCTGGCGCTGGCGCCGGATGCGGCGGCCGGCGCCGCCGGCCTCTGCCTGATGCTGGCCGTCGCCGTCGGCATCGTCATGCAACTGATGCTGCGGCGGCTGGCCGGGGAGCGGCTCACCGGCGCCCTGCTTGCCGGAACGGTGGCGGCCGGGCTCGGCCTTGCCGCCCTCGGCCGCGCCGACGCCCTGCCGGCAATCGCCCTCGCCATCGCCCTCGTCTCCGCCGGCGCGGTGCTGGCGCTGGGGGCGAACACCGCGCGCGCCCTCCTCGCCGCTGGCGCTGGCGCTGCCGCGCCAGAACCAGAGCCAGAACCAGCGCCAGAACCAGAACCAGAACCAGAACCAGAGCCGGGAGCGGACCAGCCGGCCGGACGCGGAAGCCGGGCGCAGGCGGCAACCTGGATCGCCAGCCTGCAATTCGCCGGCCTTGCCGCCGGAGCGGTGGTGGCCGGCATCCTCGGCGACATCGGCTTCCCCCTCGCCTTCGCCGTGCTGACCGCGACGCTGGCGGCCCTCGCCCTTGCCCTTGCGGCAGGCGCGCTCGCCGCAAGGCGCGGCCGGACGGCGCCTCGCGCCTGATCGCCAGACGGAGCACCTCCCCGCCGGCGGAGCGTCATCCACAGGGCTGTTTCATCTTCGCAACACTGCGCTTTCGGATCTGTCAATTCTCGCAATAAAACTTGAGAATTAGACTCATGTATGATCCAGTCGCGGCCATTCGGAAGCCAGCGACCCTCCCGGTCCAGCCACCACATCCTCCTGAAATCATGCAAGGATCGGGGCGTCCTCCATGCGCATTACACCCTTTTTGATCACCGTTACGGCGGGCCTTGCGGCCTTGCCGGCCCAGGCTCAGGACGAGGCGGCGGAAGAGCGCGCGACGCTGCTCGACCGGATCGTCGTCACTGCCGGCCGCGCGCCGGCCGAGGTTGGCACGCTGGCCCAGTCGGTCATCGTCATCGACCGCGAGCAGATCGAGGCGGTCCGCTTCGGCTCCACCGACCCGGCCGACATCATCGCCCGCCTGGTGCCCGGCTTCGCCCCGTCCAACCAGACCCTGTCCGGCGCCTCCGAGACGTTCCGCGGCCGCAGCGTGCTGATCATGGTCGACGGCGTGCCGCGCAACACGCCGCTGCGCGACAATTCCCGCATCCTGTCGATGATCGACCTGGAGACGGTGGAGCGCATCGAGGTGGTCAACGGCGCCTCCAGCCTCTACGGCGCCGGCGCCACCGGCGGCACCATCAACTTCATCACCAAGCGCGGCAGTTCGGAAACGCCGAAGGTGACGCTGCGCACCGAGGCCAGCACCTATACCAAGGACATCGGCGCCTCGATCGCGCCGAGCGTCAGCGCCAGCGTCGAGGGCCGGCTGAAGAACTTCGACTACTTCTTCTCCGCCTCCGGCGACATGACCCGCAAGACCTTCGACGGGCGCGGCAACGAGATGGCCTCCGACGCCATGCTCGGTCAGGGCGGCGGCGACCGCACCAAGCAGGGCAACCTCTTCGCCGCCCTCGGCTACGAGGTCGACACCCGCCGCTTCGAAATGAGCTTCGACTGGACCTATCTTGAGCAGAAGCCGAAATGGTTCACCAATTACGCCACGACGCCGGTGTCGCCGGACTTCAACGATCCCTATGTCGGCGATCCGCTGAAGGAAGATTCGCGCTATGTCACCGCCCGCTTCACCGAAAGCGACTTCCTGCTCGGCGCCCTTGAGCTGAAGGCCTATTACAACGGCATCGAGAAGCAGGCGCCCTTCGCCCGGCTGTCGCGCGTCAACTCCATCGTCTATTACTCCGGCGACCCGACCAATCCGGTCACCTCGCAGAACCAGACGGTGCTGCGCTCCGACCGGATCGGCGTGAGCGCCACGGTCAACAGTTCGCTCGACGCCATCCGCGACGGGCTGAGCCTGACCTGGGGCCTCGACTACACCTATGACCACACCACCCAGGAGATGGTCGACGGCACCACCGTCATCGCGCCGATGACCCAGCACCAGATCGGCGCCTTCGCCCAGGCCGAACTGCCGATCACCGAGCGCTTCCGCCTGCAGGGCGGTGCCCGCTTCGACCAGTTCTTCCTCAAGGTCGACGACTTCCGCCGGCCGGCGGCGATCCAGTTCCCCGGCACGCTGTGGCCGGCGGTCAACGTGACGGGCGGCAGCTTCACCTACAACTCGCCGACATTCAATGGCGGCGGCGTGTTCGACCTGACCCGCAACCTCCAGGCCTTCGGCAACTTCTCGCAAGGCTATTCGCTGACCGATATCGGCGGCTTCACCCGCCGCGCCGGCGTCAACAGCCGCGCCGAGATCTGCGCCGCCTACGGCGCCCTCGCCGCCGCCTTCGGCTGCTCCGGCACGCCGACCTATGCCATCAACTATTCCGACATCGCGCCGGAACCGCAGCTCGTGAACACCTATGAGGCGGGCCTGCGCGGCGACTGGGGCCGGGTGCGGGCAACCGCCAGCGCCTATATCTCCACCTCGGACAACGGCGTCAGCTACGACGTCGCCTCCAACCGGGTGTCGCAGCAGAAGGAGCGGATCTGGGGCGTGGAAGTCTCGGGCGCCGTCGACGTCACCGACCGCTTCACCCTCGGCGGCCTGTTCTCCTATCAGGAAGGCCTCTACGACGCCAATGGCGACGGCACGCTGAGCAGCAACGAGCACCTGCCCAACAACCGCATCCCCAACACGATCAAGGCCAATCTCTACGGCGAGATGCGCTTCGCGCATGACATCACCACCCGCGCCGAGGTCGAGTTCCTGTCCGGGCGCGACAAGGTGGCGGGCGAGCGGCTGGACGGGGCGACCCTCTTGCACCTGCAACTCGCCAAGGATTTCGGCAATGCCGGCAACCTGGCGCTCGCGGTGCGCAACGTCTTCGACACCTACTACGTCAACCCGACGGCCAGCGCCACGCGCGGCGGCGAGGTGCCGGGCCTCGGCCGCACCATCGCCCTGTCCTACCGGGTCACCTTCTGAACCAGAACCGGCCGCGGCGCCCCGGCGTCGCGGCCACCCAGGGCGGAGTTTGCCATGGACGCCACAGCCCCCTCGCCCGGCCAGGCGCCGGATCGTCCCGCGGAGCCGGACGAACGGGCCGCGCATCCCGCGCGGCTGCCGCTGTTCGTCACCCTGGCCGGCCTCTATCTGGCGCAGGGCATCCCCACCTATCTGATCGCCGCCGCCCTGCCGCCGATGCTGCGCGAGCAGGGCGTCTCGCGCAGCGCCATCGGCTTCTTCTCGCTGCTGATGCTGCCGCTGGTGGTCAAGTTCGCCTGGGCCCCCTTCATCGACCGGCTGCGGCTGCTGCCGATCGGCCACCGGCGCGGCTGGATCGTGCCGATGCAGCTCGTCACCGCCGCCGGCATCGCCGCCATGGCCTTCGTCGAACCGACTCAGGTGATGGGGCTGTTCGTGCTCTGCCTGATGATCGCTGTCGCCATGTCGACCCAGGACATCGCCACCGACGGCTATGCCACCCGCAGCCTCAGGCCGCAGGACCGGGGCATCGGCAATGCCTGCCAGGGCGGCGCCGTCGCCTTCGGCGTCGTCATCGGCGGCACCCTGTCGCTGATCCTCTACGAACAGATCGGCTGGACCGGCACGCTGCTCTTCGTCGCCGGCCTGAGCCTGCTGCCGCTCGCTGTCACGCCGCTGATGCGCGAGACGGAGACGGACGGCGGCGCCGATGCCGCCCAGCCCGCGCACCGGCCCTCGCTGAAGGCCTTCTTCGCCCGGCCCGAGGCGGTGCGCATCCTCGTCGTGGCGCTGGTGTTCCGCGCCAGCGAGGGCCTGGTCAAGGCGATGGAGGGCCCCTATCTCGTCGATGCCGGCCTGCCGCTGTCCTGGATCGGCTATCTGTCCGGCGCCTCGGCGGCGAGCGCCGGGCTGATCGGCTCGGTCGCCGCCGTCGGCCTGATCCGCTGGCAGGGCACCGAGCGGGCGCTGATCACGCTGGGAGGCCTGCGCACACTGTGCTTCCTGCTGTTCGCCGCCCATGCGCTCGGCCTGGTGCCGCAGGTCGAGGCGGTGATGTCCGCCGCCGCCTTCCAGACCTTCATCCGCTACATGGAAATCGTCGTGCTCTATTCGCTGTTCATGGCGGTTGCCTCCAGCGACCAGCCGGGCACGGACTTCACCCTGCTCGCCTGCGCCCAGCTCGTCGTCTACCTGATCGGCTCCAGCCTGTCCGGCGTGCTCGCCGACCGCTTCGGCTACGACACGCTGTTCCTGCTGGCGAGCGCCCTGTCGGGCCTTGCCGTGCTGGTCACCGCCGCCTTGCTGCGCCGCCCCGCCCGCTCCCTCCCCCTCCAGTCGCCGAAGGCCAGCCGATGAGGTTCCACGCCACCGCCAGCCTGACCGTGTCCGAGCCCGAGGCCATGCTGGAGGCGCTGGTGAGCGACGTCTCGGCACGCGGCCATGCGCCGGCCTCGCACTCCGCCGACCGGGTGCTGTTCCGCTTCGAGGTCGGCGCCATCGGCATCGCGGCCGAGGGTGAGGCCCTTGCCTTCACGGCGCAGGCGCGGGCCGAGGTCGCCCTGCACCGGCTGAAGCAACTGGTGATCGAACGCCTCGACGAGGTGGCGCCGGGCGAAGCGCTCCGCCTGCGCTGGTCCGACGATGCCGACCGGCCGCAGGAGGCGCTGCCGGCCTTCTTCCACCGCATGACGCTGACGGGGCGGCGCGAGATCCTGCCCGGCCTGTGGCGGATGACCTTCACCGTCGAGGACATGCCGCGCCTGGGATCGGACGGCATCCATGTGAAGCTGCTGCTGCCGCCGCAGGGCAGCAAGACGCCTCGCAGCGAAACGCCTCAGTGGCCGCGGCTGGCCGCCAACGGGGCGCTGGTGCTCCCCGAAGGCGATGCCGCGCTGACCCTGCGCTATTACACGATCCGCACCCTGCGGCCCGACGCCGGCGAGATCGACATCGACGTGGTGCGCCATTC
Source organism: Stappia sp. TSB10GB4 (assembly GCF_900185745.1). Classification (NCBI taxonomy): domain Bacteria; kingdom Pseudomonadati; phylum Pseudomonadota; class Alphaproteobacteria; order Hyphomicrobiales; family Stappiaceae; genus Stappia; species Stappia sp. TSB10GB4. Next base: position 37,104 of record NZ_FYAV01000038.1, read on the forward strand.
AGGCGGCAGCTTCGCCGACTGGGCGGAGACGGCGCCCCTCGGCGCGGTGATCGGCCTGCTCGGCCCCTCCGGCGGCCAGGACCTGCCGGTGTCCGCTCCCTCAACGTCTGAGGTGTCGTCCGGGGGGACCTCCCGGACGGGCCTGCTGCTGATCGGCGATGCCACGGCGGCCCCGGCCATCGCCCGGATGATCGAGGCCCGCGCCGACACGCCGCCAGCGCCCGAGGCAAAGGTGCCGGGCGGCCATGTCATCCTTGGTCTGGGCGACGACGCGCTGGCGCGCTCCTATCTCGACGAGGCGGCGGTGGCAGCGCTCGGGCTGACGGTGCACGGGCTCGCCGCGGACCGCTTCGACGCGGAGGCGGAGGCGCTGGCCCGCGAGTTGACGGCGGCAGCGCCCCCGGCCTTCGCCTGGTTCGCCGGCGAGCGCGACACCGCCCAGCGGCTGCGCGGCCTGTTCCGGCAGCAGTTCGGCCTCGGCAAGGGCGAGCAGATGGCGATCGCCTACTGGACGCGCGGCAAGGCCGCCGCCGACCGCGCCTGAGGGTGGCGGACTAGTCGCCGCCTCCGGCGGGCGCCGGCTTGCCCGCCTCCACCGTCAGCGCGGCAAGGCGGAAGAAGCCGTGCACCATCTTGGAAAACGGCATCAAGAGGAACAGAACCATGACGCAGGCGAGATGGATCGCCAGCAGCGGGCCGGTCAGCCCGGTACCTGTGGCCGCGTAAAGCGCAAGACCCGTGAGGGCGACGGCCCCGAGCAGCAGGATGAAGGCCATCTCGCCGCCCCACACCCGGGCAGCGCCGAGCGTGCGCTCGGCCCGCAGCTTCAGCCAGACCAGCCCGGCCGCCCCCGCCACCATCATCAGCCCGCCCGGCACGCCGAACAGCTTGGGCAGGGAGACCAGCGGATAGGGCGCCTCCCAGCCGAAGGCGTAATGCATCACCGTGCCGCTCGCGGTCGCGGCGAAACTCAGCAGGAAGCCGTACATCATCAACTGGTGGAACACCCGGCGGCGGTCGCTGAAGCGGTCGCCCTGCTCGAAATTGCAGCCCTCGCCATGGCCGCCGGACAGGTTCTTCATCCGCGCGGCGCTGTCGAGCGCGCGCAGCACATGGATCAGCCGGACGCGGCCGCCGCCGGTCTCGCGCCAGTAGTCGCGGATCGACAGGGCGATGAGGCCGAGCGGCGCGAGAAACGCCGGCACGAAGATGGCGACCATGGTGTTGTGCGCCAGATGGGCATAGAAGCCGGCGCCGGTCTCCGGCTTCAGGGCGGCGAGCGCCCAGAAGAAACAGGCCAGCGCCACGGCGAGCAGGCCGGCCATCGCCACCCCGTGGCTCTGGAACAGCCGGGCAAGCGCCTGCGGGCGGGCAAGCCGCTCCCAGCTTTCCGCCCGCACCTCGCCGAGCGCCGCCGGGATGTTCAGGGCGAATTCGTGCGGGGCGGTGTACTGGCAGGCGTAATAGCAGCCGCGACAGTTGTGGCACAGGTTGGCGAGTTGCGTCAGGTCGCCATCGGCAAAGGCCTTCTGGCGGGTCATCGCCGGAAACACCGAACAGAAGCCCTCGCAATAGCGGCAGGCGTTGCAGATCTCGATCTGGCGGCGCGCCTCGTCGAAGCTGCCGAGCGAAGTGTCAGGCGCGGTGTCAAGCGACATGGGCGGCGGCCTCCTTGCCCGCGATACGTCCAAAAACAGTGCCGATGGTCATGCCGAAGCCGGCGAGATAGCCCTGGCCGAGGATCGACCCGGCCATGATCTCCCCCGCCGCCCACAGGTTGCGGATCGGACCGGCCTCGCTATGCACCTGCGCGCGGTCATCGACCTTCAGCCCGAGATAGGTGAAGGTCACGCCGGGGCGCAGCTCGTAGCCGTAGAAGGGCGGGGTATCGAGCGGCCGCGCCCAGTTGGTCTTCGCCACCGCCAGCCCTTCCGTGCTGAGGCCGTCCAGTTCGGTCGGATGGAAGGGTCCGGGACGACAGGCGGCGTTGAAGCCGTCGACCGTGCGGCGCACCGGCGCCGGGTCGAGGCCCAGCTTGGCGGCCAGTTCCTCGATCGTGTCCGCCTTCACCGGCGGAAACACCGAGGGCATGAACAGGTCGATCGACTTCGCGTCGATCAGCGCATAGCCGACCTGATCGGGCTGCGCGGCGACCAGGCGGCCCCAGATCGCATAGCGCTTCGGCCAGACATCCTCGCCCTCGTCGTGGAAGCGGTCGCCGTCCCTGTTGACCACGATGGAGAAGGGCACGCAGTCCAGCCGGGTGACGATGCCGCCGTCGAATTTCGGCGCGCGCCCGTCGATGGCGACCGCATGGCACTGCGTCGGATCGCCCACCGACTCCGCACCCTGGTCCAGCATGTCGCGCAGCACCACGCCGCGATTGTAGGGCGTACCGCGGATCAGGAAGTTGCGGGCGGCCGGACCCCAGGCGCGGGCCAGCCACTCGATATCGGCCTGGAAGCCGCCGGAGGCCAGCACGAAGGTCCGCGCCGTGACGGTGACCGGGACCCCGGCGATGTCGGCATGCAGATGGGTGATCTGGTCCCCATCCAGGTGCACATGCGTCACCTGCGCGTCATAGGCGACCGTCACGCCGAGGTCGGCGGCGGTGTTGTAATAGGCGTTGACCAGCGCCTTGCCGCCGCCCAGGAAGAAGGCATTGGTGCGCGACAGCGACAAGGTGCCCGACAGCGAGGGCTGGAACCGCACGCCGTGCTGCTGCATCCAGGGCAGACACTCTTCCGAGGAGCGGATGGCGAGGCGCGCCAGCCCCTCGTCCGTCTTGCCCTTGGTCACCAGCATGAGGTCGTGGAGGTATTCCTCCTCCTCATAAGCGCCGGTCAGCGGAAACACCGGCTGGCGGTGCATGCAGCGGAAATTGCGGGTGTGACGCGAATTGCCGCCGCGATAGGGCTGCGGCGCGCCCTCCAGGATCAGGACGGTGCAACCGGCCTCGGCCGCGGTGATCGCGGCGCAAAGGGCGGCATTGCCGCCGCCGACGACGGCAAGGTCGAACGTTTTCGGCCAGTCCTTCATACCTCGTCCTCCAGCGGAATTTCCCGGCCGCGCATTCCGCGGATGCGGGCCAGCAGCGCGGCCTCCACGTGGCCTCGCATCGCCGCCTCGGCGGCAACGCCGTCGCGGGCCTCGAGCGCCGTCAGAACGGCGGCATGTTCGGCGACGGCGGAGGCCACGCGGCCCGAGTCGCCAAGGGTCGACGGGCCAAGGATCAGCAGGGTCTTCTGCAGCGCGCTCATCGACTTCAGCAGGAAGCGGTTGCGCGCGGCATCGAGCAGCGTCCGGTGAAACTGCCGGTTCATCTCGCGCGCCTGCGGGCCGGCGGGCGCGGCGGCGAGCTCGGCGTTGAGGGCGGCAAGCTCCGCCAGTTCCATGTCGGAGGCGGCGCGGGCGGCAAGACGCGCAGCCGTCCCCTCCAGCACTGCGCGCATCTCGTACAGCTCCACCACCTCGGCATGATCGAGGCTGCGGATCGTCGCCCCCTGCCGGGCCAGGTGGATCACCAGACCGTCGGCCTCCAACTGGCGGATCGCCTCGCGCACCGGCGTGCGGCTGATGCCGAGACGCTCGGCAAGATCGGTTTCGCGCAGCCGCGCCCCCGGCGCCAGCGTGCCGGAGCGGATGTCCTCCAGCAGGCGTCGATAGGCGACCTGCCCTTGCGGAATTTCGCTGTCTTCGGCCATCGGCAATCTCTCTTGCGCTAAATTGTATCCGGACGTATACAGTCGGATACTAAATCATGCAAGGAGATTGGCCGTGCCGGCCCACTTGACAAAAAGACTGATGACGCTCGCCATCGCCGGCCTCGGCGTGGCAGTGTTCATGCTGCTCGGCCTGCCTCTCCCCTTCCTGTTCGGACCGATGACAGCCTGCCTGCTGGCGGCCTTGGCGCGCGCGCCGCTGAAGGGGATGGGCACGGTCTCCATCCTCGCGCGGACGGTGCTGGGCGTCGCCGTCGGCGCATCGATCACGCCGGAGGTGGTCGCCCGCATCCCGCAGATGGCGGGCAGCGTCGCCCTGGTGCCGGTCTATGTCGTGATGATCGGCATCGTCGGCGTGCCGTTCTTCCGCCGGCTCGGCTACGATCCGGTGACGTCCTGGTATGCGGCCATGCCCGGCGGCCTGCAGGACATGGTGATCTTCGGCCAGCAGGCCGGCGCGGATGTGCGGGCGCTGGCGCTGATCCATGCGACGCGGGTGCTGGTGATCGTGACGCTGGCGCCGCTGATCCTGACCGGCCTTTACGGCGCCAGCCTGACCGGCGCCGTCGGCGCGCCGATCCGCGACCTGCCGGGCGGCGAACTGCTGCTGATGGCCGCCGCCGCCCTGATCGGCTGGAAGGGGGGCGAGCGGATCGGCCTGTTCGGCGCCTCGATCCTCGGCCCGATGATCCTGACGGCCGCCCTCTCGCTCGGCGACCTGATCCACACCCGCCCGCCCGCCGAGGCGATCCTCGCCTCGCAGTTCTTCATCGGCATCGGCATCGGCGTTCAATATGTCGGGGTGACCCTCAGGGAGCTGCGCAGCTTCATCCTGTCGGGCCTGGCCTTCGTCCTGCTGCTGGCCGCCCTTGCCGCGATCTTCACCGAGGTCGTCACCCTGTCGGGCCTTGCCCAGCCGGTGGAGGGGTTCCTCGCCTTCGCGCCCGGCGGCCAGGCGGAGATGACGGTGCTGGCGCTGGTCGCCGGTGCCGATCTCGGCTTCGTCATCCTGCATCACCTGACGCGGATCGTCGTCGTCATCCTCGGCGCGCCACTGGCGGCGCGCCTGCTGAAGGTCAAGCCACCTCCGGATTGACCAGATGGATCGGCGTGCCGGCGGCAAAGGCGGCCACCTGGTCGAAGACGTCGGCGAATTGCAGGTCGAACTCCTCCTCGGTGACGAAGCCGATATGCGGCGTCGCGATCACCCGCGGATGCGACAGCAGCGGGTCGGCCGCATCCGTGAGCGGCTCCTTGTCGAAGACATCGAGCGCGGCAAGGCCGGGCCGGCCCGCCTCCAGCGCCGCCAGCAGGGCGCCGGGCGCGATCAGTCCGGCGCGGGAGGTGTTGACCAGCACCGAGCGGGGCCGCATCAGGGCGAGATCCTCGGCGGTGACGATGCCTTGCGTTGCCGGTGTCAGGCGCAGATGCAGCGTCACGATATCGGCCTCGGTGAAGAAGGCGGCGCGGCTTGCCGCCACCTCGCCGCCCTCGCCCGCCGCCCGCAGGCGCCCGGCCTCCGACCCCCACCAGATTACCCTCGCCCCGAACGCCGCCGCATAGCCGGCGATGAGACGCCCGATCCGGCCGTGACCATAGATGCCGATGGTCTTGCCCCGCAGGGTGCGGCCGACGCCGGCCTGCCAGTGGCCGGCCTTGGCGCTCGCCATCTGCCCCGGCAGATCGCGCAGGGCGGCAAGGATCAGCGCGAAGGTCAGTTCGGCGGCCGCATGGTTCGGCACCTCGGCGGGTTTCCTGGAGGCGAAGGCGACGCCGCGGGCCGTGCAGGCCGCCACATCGACATGCGGCCAGGCGCCCCGCCCCGAGATCAGCCGCAGATGCGGCAGCGCTGCCAGCAGATCGGCGGTGATGCGCGTGCGCTCGCGGAACAGGCAGACGGCCTCCGCCGCCTGCAGCCGCTCCGCCAGAGCCGCGCCCTCGACATGGTCGGTCCACACGGTCACGTCATGGCCGGCCAGCCGCGAAAAGCACGGCAGGCCGCGCAGCGTGTCCGACCAGTCGTCGAGGATATGGACCCTCATCGGCCGGCCCAGACCCCGGCCGGCACCATCACCTCGCCCCGCGCCAACAGGCGGGCGGTGCGTAGCAGGCCCGCCGACTTCAGGACGAAGCCGTCCGGCCCCGTCTCGTAGTCGACCGTCACGTCGATCGCCCCGCCGGGATGCTCGATCAGCACCAGCGCCGGGCTGCCCTCGGGCGGGGTGAACAGCCCCTCGGCAACAGTGCCGGGCGTCAGCACGCAGGAGGCGAGGCACTGCGCGCCGGTCACCGCCATGGTCGGGTGGCAGTTCCACGGCATGAAATAGCGCGCGGTGACCGTGCCGCCATTGCGCGGCGGCGCCAGCATCGCGAATTTCGGGGTGACGGACTTGGACACGTCGCCCATCCCCATGCGCCGCCCGGCCTCGAGCCGGATCGGTTCCATGCGGGCGTAGAAGTCGCGGTTGGCGTCGAGTTCCTCGATCGTCTCATAGCCGGTGAGGCCGAAATCGGCGGCGCGGGCGATGCAGATCGGCATCGCCACGTCCATGCAGGTGACCTCGATCCCGTCGATCACGTCGCGCAGCGCGCCGGTCGGCAGCAGCGCTCCCGTGCTCGATCCGACCACATCCATGAAGTTCAGGAAGATCGGCGCCGCCGTGCCCGGCACCCCGTCGATGGCGGCATCGCCGTCATATTCGACCTCGCCGCCCGGCGTGCGCACCACCGCCTCGACCTTGGCGCCGGTGTTGACCGAGCGGATGCGGATACGGGTGACATCGCCCTGCGGCGCGATCAGCCCCATCTCCAGCGCGGCCGGGCCGACGCCCGACAGGATGTTGCCGCAGGTGGGCTTGAAGTCGACCAGCCCGTCCTCGACGCTGACCTGCGCGAAGAAATAGTCGATGTCGCACCCCTCCGCCTCCGAGCGCGACAGCATGGCAACCTTGGTCGTCACCGCCGCGCCGCCGCCGATGCCGTCGATGTTCAGCTTGTGGCCCGAGCCGACGGCGGCGACCAGCACGCGGGCCAGCGTCTCGCGGTCCTCGGGCAGATCCGCGCGCCGGAAATACGGGCCGCGCGACGTGCCGCCGCGGAAGAAGTGGAAGGGAATGGCGGTCTGGACCATCGTCATCTCCTGAGCTCGGAAGACAAAAGGCCCGCACCCGAGGGCGCGGGGCAGGCCGGAAGACAAGGGGCCTGTGCCGGGCAGGCACAGGTTGGAAGACAAAGAGCCCGCGCCTTGCAGGCGCGGGTCGGAACACGATCAGCGGAAGGGCCAGGGCAGGTCCACGGCATCCTGCAGCACGCCCGAAGGGAAGTTGAGGGCCAAGGCCCAGGCCAGCAGCAGGATCGCTCCGCCGACACCGGCGGTCATCAACCCGGTCATGATCGGGCCAGCCTTGGCACGGACCGTCAGGAAGATCGGGAAGAAGACCAGCATGGCCGCGTAGAAGCCGATCAGCGCCGTCAGGGCGACGAGGCCGGTGATCCATACCAGCCCGCCCCACAGATTGCCAACCCCCTCCTGACCGACATGCTCGCCGGTCAGTTCGGCATCGAAATGCGAATGATGCCCCGTCTTGCCGCGCGCCAGTTGCGGGATCAGGATCACCAGCATCGTCAGGCCGACCAGCGACACCGACAGCGGGAAGACCTGCGCCAGGAACCCGTGCTTCAGCGAGTCCGTCAGGGCCACCACCAGCAGCACCGCCATCGCCGCGGCAAAGCCGATCTGCGGCAGATGCGCCTTGAAGGACGGCACGTCCGGCGCATCGTCCGCGTTCGGCACCACGTGGCCATGCTCGTCCACCCGGTTGCGCAGGCCGAACCAGATCGAGGCCAGCGTCATCAGGGCGATGACGATGACGCCGTGCCGGAAGACGAAGTCCCAGCCGTAGAACTGCAGCGCCTGGTAGAGATAGGTCTCGGCCTGCGGCGCCAGCACATAACCGATCAGCAGGGCCGGACGCGGCCAGCCGAAACGCTTCATCAGCACGCCAAGCACGCCAAGCGCCAGCAGCGCCACCAGATCGGCCAGCGAGCGCGTCGCCTGGAACGCGGCGAAGCAGATCAGCACGATCATGAAAGGCGCCAGCCGCTGGAACGGCACCTGGGTCAGCTTGGAAATCGGGATCGCCAGCGCCAGGCAGATGCCGGCGCCCATGACATTGGCGAGGGCCAGCGACCAGATCACCGAATAGGTGATGTCGAGGTCGGTGCCCACCATCGACGGGCCGGGCTGGATGCCCAGCAGCACCATGCCGCCGAGAAACACCGCCATCGACCCGGAGCCGGGGATGCCGAACAGCATGGTCGGCAGCAGCGCGCCGCCCTGCATCGCATTGTTGGAGCTTTCCGGGGCGATGACGCCGCGGATGTCGCCTTGACCGAAATGCGGATCCTTCTTGACCGTCTGCACCGCATGGCCATAGGCAATCCAGTCCACCACGGACCCGCCAAGGCCGGGAATCGCCCCGATGATGCAGCCGAAGCCGGAACAGCGCATCGACAGCCAGACATTCGCCCACCAGTCGCGCAGGCCCTGGAACCACCCCGAGCCCAGCGCATTGCCCGAGGCGATGGCCGAATTCCGGCGCAGCAGGTCGGCGATCTCCGGGACGGCGAAGAAGCCGAGGCCGACGATCACCAGCGGGATGCCGTCATAGAGATAGTCGAAGCCGAAGATCATCCGGAAATCGCCGGTGGCGGGCGCCCCGCCGATCGACCCGATGATCAGGCCGACGCAGCAGGCGGCCAGCCCCTTGGCAAGGCTCCGCCCGGCCAGCACCGCCACCATGGACAGGCCGAACAGCGCCAGCATGAACAGTTCCGCCGAACCGAAGGACAGGATCAGCGGCCGGGCGATGACGACGAAGCCGGTCAGGATGATGGCGCCGAAGATGCCGCCCGCCATCGACGAGATGAAGGCCGCCGACAGCGCCCGCGCCGCCTGCCCCTTGCGGGCAAGCGGAAAGCCGTCCAGCACCGTCGCCTGACTGGCCGAGGATCCCGGAATGCCCATCAGCACGGAGGCGAACGTGTCGGAGGTCGGGATCACAGCGACGAGGCCGATCAGCATCGCCAGCGCGGAAATCTCGTTCATTCCGTAGAGAAAGGGAATGAGCAGCGACAGGCCGGCGATGCCGCCGAGGCCGGGAATGACACCGACCAGCAGCCCGACCGAGACGCCAATCAGCATGTAGAAGAGATGCTGGAACGACAGCAGCGTTCCAAGCGCGGACAAGAGGGTGTCGATCACGGTGAGCGCTTCCGTGTTTGCCGGGCAGTCGCAACAAGGCCACCCTTCGGCGAAGGGAGGAGGCGGGCCCCTGTCAGGGCCCGCCCCGTCTGGTCGGAAGGAGTGGGATCACTCGCCGAGCTTGACGCCGTATTCGGAGCTCAGCATGTCGGCCACCTGGGCGCGCACTTCCGGCGCGATGGTGGTGCCCTTTTCGAACAGCGCCTGGGCCAGCGCGCCGGTGACCTGCCCATAGGTGCCGAGCACCGCTTCGGCATTGGCCTGATAGTCCGGATCGGCCTTCATGTCCTCGAAGGCCTTCTGATAGGCCGCGACGATCTCGTCCGACGTGCCCTTCGGCAGGAACACCATCTTCTGCGCCGGGAAGCCGGCGGTGAAGAAGGCGAAATAGGCCGCATATTCGGGGCTCGACGGCGCGACGCCGGTCAGCATCTCATAGGCTTCGACGAAGGACGGTAGGTCGGGGAAGGTCGGATCGCGGACCACGTTGCCGGCCTCGTCCAGCACGCCCCAGCTAAACAGCGGCACCGCCTCGCCGGCATCGACCAGCGGCTGCACGTTCTTGAGATAGGCCGACGAGGTCTGATAGTCGATGTTGACCTCGCCCCGCTCGAAGGCCAGACGGCCGTCGCCGCGCCCCTTGAAGCCGAAGACGTGCTGCACCTTGAAGTCCATCAGGCGGAAGCCGAGCAGCGGCACAAGGTCGAGCGAAGTCGCACCCTGGCTGGCATAGACCAGCTCCTTGTCCTTGAGCATGGCGATGTCTTCCGGCCCCTTCAGGCCGAGCTTCGGCGTCGTGTAGACGACACCGCCGGTGGGGCCGGCCATCGCGATCCGCCAGTCCTTGTACTCGTAGCGCACACGCGGATCGCCCAGGAGATAGGGGAACTGCGTCGAACCGGAGGTGCCGAGGATCATCAGCCCGTCGGGCTTCGCCCGCGCCGCGAACAGGTTGGTGCCCTTGGTCGAGCCGCCGCCGGACTCGTTGACGACGACCACGGTCGGGTTGCCCGGCAGATACTTGGACAGCAGCGGGGCGTTGAACCGCGCCCAGGTGTCCGAGCCGCCGCCGGCCGAGAACGGGATGATCCATTCGATGGTCTTGCCGGCAAAGCTGACTTCGGCCGTGGCCGGTCCGGCCAGAGCGAAAGTCATTGCGCCGGCGGCAAGCCCGAGCGCCACGCGCCGCGTGATAGTGAGTTTCATTGTCATGTCGTCCTCCCGTAGAGACAGTAGCACACCCCCCTGCCCCTTCGGGCAGTATTGTGCGAAACCGCGCTTGATTTCTCCTCCCAAGCGCGGCCTGATCGCGGAAACTAGGCGCGGTTCCTGTCCGCAACCTGTCGTGCTTGCAAAAAGGCGTTTCATGCGCGTGATCTTGATCGAGGATAATCTCGACCTCGCCAAGGGAATAACAAATGCCTTGAAGGATCAAGGGCATGCCGTCGACCATATCGACGACGGGCTGGATGCCGACGCCTTCCTGTCGACGCTGGCCAGACAGACCACCGACGTGGCGATCATCGACCTCAACCTGCCGCGCCTGTCGGGAATCGACATCATCCGCCGGCTGCGCGCCCGCGGCGACACGACGCCGGTGCTGATCCTGACCGCGCGCGGCAAGACCTCCGAACGGGTGCAGGGGCTCGACGCGGGCGCCGACGACTATCTGGTCAAGCCCTTCGACATGGAGGAACTGATCGCGCGCCTGCGCGCCCTGTCCCGCCGCCGCCCCCAGGTCGCCCCGGCGCAGGAGATGATCGGCCAACTGGTCTATGACCGCCAGAAGCGCATCGTGTCGCTGGTCGGCCAGAGCCTCGATCTGCCCCGGCGCGAGCTGGCGCTGTTCGAGCTGCTGCTCGACAAGCGCGGCCGGCTGATCGAGAAGGACCGGATCGCCGATGCGCTCTACGGCACCGGCGCCCCGGTCGATCCGAACGCGGTCGAGCTTCTGGTCTCGCGGCTGCGCCGGAAGATCGACGGCTCGGGCGTCGTGATCCGGACCGCGCGCGGCCTCGGCTATATGCTGGACGAGGGCTGATGTTTCAGCGTCTTTCGCTGCGGGGGCGGCTGTTCCTGCTTCTCATCCTGCCGCTGGTCTTCGTCGCCGCCGCCGCGTCCCTCGCCCGCTACCAGTTGGCGACGCGCCTGTCGCAGGAGCTCTACGACAACACCCTGCTGGCGGTGGCGCTGACGATCTCGCGCGACGTGGTGATCTCCGAAGGCGACGTGCTGACCGAACGGCTGCTGGACGAGTTGACCACCGCCCTCGGCGATCCGGTCTACTACCGCGTCAGCGGGCCCGGCGGCAGCTTCGTCACCGGCTATTCCGACCCGCCCGACAAGCCGGCCGGCGCACTCGTCGACGGCGGGGCGCCGCTGTTCTTCGACAGCGAGTCGCTCGGCCAGCCGGTGCGGGCCGTGATGCTGCGCGAGTTCATCAGCGAGCCGCAGTTCGGCGGCTGGGTGACCGTGGAGGTCTGGCAGACGGTGCGCCAGCGCGAGGCCCTGTCGCGGTCGCTGGTCTCGCAATCGGCCATGGTCGTCGGCTCCATCATCCTGACGGCCGCGGTGATCCTGTGGTTCGGCATCCAGATCGGGCTGAAGCCGCTCCTCGATCTGCGTCACGCGATCGGCGAGAGAACGCCGGACGACCTGCGCCCGATCCGCCGCTGGGTTCCGCCGGAACTGCGCCCGCTCGTCGAGACCGCGAACTCGCTGTTCGACCGCCTGTCGCAGGCCTTCGCCCTGCGCGACGGCTTCATTTCGGATGCCGCGCACCAGATGCGCAATCCCGTGGCGGCGATCCAGGTCCAGGCCGAGGCGGCGATCAGCGCCCCGACCGAGGCGGAACTGCGCGCCCGCGTCAAGGATCTGGCCGCCACCGCGCGGGCCACCAGCCGGCTGACCTCGCAGTTGCTGTCGCTCGAACGGGTGCGCGGCCGCAGTCTCAAGACGCTCATCCAAAAGGTCGATCTCGTCGACCTGATCCGCAACAAGGTCCTGCCCTTCGCCGAGACGCAGTTGCGGCGCGACGTGGACGTCTCTTTCGTCGTCACCGGCGAGGCCCGCCCGGTCGACTGCGACCCCGTGCTTGTCGAGGAGATGACGGTCAACCTGCTGGACAATGCCGACAAATACGCGCTGCGCCCGCAAGGACGGCTGCAGGTCTCGATCGACTTCGAGCCGCACTCGGTGCGGATCCGCTTTGCCGATGACGGCCCCGGCATTCCGCCGGAGCTGCGGCAGCGGGTGTTCGACCGCTTCTTCCGCATCGACGAGGACCATTCGCGCGGCTGCGGCCTCGGCCTTGCGATCGTCAACGACGTGGCCCGCGCCCATGACGGAACGGCCCGCTGCTTCTCCGACGAGACGGGCATGGTCTTCGAGGTGGCGTTCGAACGCTGAGCGCGACGATCATCCGGCCGCCCGTTCGGCAGCGCAGGCCTGTCCCACGGCGGCCAGCCAGTCCTCGATCGCGCGCAGGGCCTCGGGCTCGTCCAGGAACGGGATATGCCCGCGATCCGGGATTTCGGCGAAGATCATGTCGGGGCGGCGGCGGCGCATCTCCTGCGCGGTGGCGCGCGCCAGCACATCCGAGGCCTCGCCGCGGATCAGCGCCAGCGGCAGCCCCTGGCAGGCGTCGAACAGCGTCCACAGTTCGGGCAGCGGCGCGGCCATCGCGGTCTCGAAGGCGAGGCGCAGGGCGGGGTCGTAGGGCAGGCCGAGCCGACCGTCGAGCTGGACATAGTGGCGGATGGCTTCCTCGGCCCAGCGCATCGGCGGCACCCTGTGAAAGCCCGGCATCGCCGCCGGCATGCGGTCGGCGACCTCGTCCAGATCGGCCACCGCCGGCTCGATGCCGATATAGGTGCCGATCCGCTGCAACCCGTCGCGTTCGACCACCGGCCCGACATCGTTGAGGCAGAGCCCGAGCACGCGCGAGGGCTGGGTCGCGGCGATCACCAGCCCCAGAAGCCCGCCCCGCGACGAGCCGAGGATCGCCGCCCGGTCGATGCCGAGATGGTCCAGCAGGGCGACGGCATCGCCCGCCTCCTGCGCCACGGTATAGGTGGCGGGATCGGCCCAGCCCGAACCGCCGCGGCCGCGGCTGTCGAGCCGGATCAGGCGCACGTCCTCGGGCAGATGTCGCGCGAGATAGTCGAAGTCGCGGCCGTCGCGCGTCAGGCCGGCCAGGGCCAGCAGGGGCAGGCCCCGACCCGTGTCGCGATACGCCAGAAAGGTGCCGTCCCCGGCCTTGAACCTGTGCATTCCCCTCCCCTGGGCGGTCCCCTCCCCCCGTGCAGCCCGTCCCCGGTCCGCATCGGCTCCGGTCCGCATCGGCGGTTGTTGCAGCCGGCAAGTCCCTGCCGGTCTGGTGTCGCGCCTCGTGGGCGGCGACGCAGGCGCCGCGCGAGGGATCGCTCGGGGCCGGGACGTCCTCAGGCGAGGATCACTTCGGGAACGTCGTCGGGGATCACCAATGCGGCCTCGGTCGCGGCGCGAATGTCGTCGACAGTGACGCCGGGCGCGCGTTCGCGCAAGACCAGACCGGCCGCCGTCGGTTCGATGACCGCAAGGTCCGTCACCACCAGGTCGACCCGGCGCTGCGCGGTCAGCGGCAGGGTGCAGCGCGGCACGATCTTCGACTGGCCCTTGGCGCTGTGCTGCATGGCGACGATCACGCGGGCCGCCCCGGTGACCAGATCCATCGCCCCGCCCATGCCCGGCACCATCTTGCCCGGCACCTTCCAGTTCGCCAGATGACCGGCTTCGTCGACCTGCAGTCCCCCCAGCACCGTCATGTCCAGGTGCCCGCCCCGGATCAGGCCGAAGCTCATGGCGCTGTCGATGCTCGCCGCTCCCGGCACGGCGGTCACGAAGCCGCCGCCCGCATCGGTCAGGTGGCGATCCTCCATCCCCTCCGGCGGACGGGCGCCGAGACCGATCACGCCGTTTTCGGCCTGGAAGAATACCCCAAGATCGGCGGGCACGAAATTCGCCACCATCGACGGCAAGCCGATGCCGAGGTTTACCAGCGACCCCGGCCTGATTTCCCGCGCCACCCGGCGGGCGATGAATTCCTTGGCGTCCATGTTCCCCTCCTCAGGCCGCGCGGATCAGCAGGTGATCGACCAGGACGCCCGGCGTCTTGACCGCGTCGGGCGGGATCACCCCCACCGGCACGATGCTTTCCGCCTCGGCGATGACCGTGCGCCCCGACAGCGCCATGACCGGGTTGAAATTCTGCGCCGTGAGCAGATAGCTGAGGTTGCCGACATAATCCGCCTGCCAGGCGCCGATCAGCGCGAAGTCGGCCTTCAGCGGCGTTTCCACCAGATAGCGGTTGCCCTCGACGGTGACGATCTGCTTGCCGGTCTCCACTTCGGTGGCAAGGCCGGTCGGCGTCAGCACCCCGCCGAGCCCCATGCCGCCGGCGCGGATGCGCTCGACCAGCGTGCCCTGCGGCACCAGTTCGCAGGTGATCTCGCCGGCGATCATCTTGGCTTGCGTCTCGGGATTGAGGCCGATGTGGCTGGCGATCACATGCCGGACGAGGCCGGCCGAGATCAGCTTGCCGACGCCCTTCCCGGGCATCGCCGTGTCGTTGGCGATCACCGTCAACCCGCCGACGCCCCGTGCCACCAGGGCATCGATCATCCGCTCGGGCGAACCGACGGCCATGAAGCCGCCGATCAGCAGGCTGGCGCCCTCGGGGATCATCTCCGCCGCGGCCTCGGGTCTCAACGCACCTTTCATACGGCCTCCATCGCGCCCAGGGCCGCGCGGGCGGCACGGGCGATCACCAGTTCCTCGTTTGTCGGAATGACCATCACGGTCGTGCGGGCGAGATCGGAAGAGATCACCCGCGCATGCTTCGCGTTCCTCGCATGATCGATCTCGATCCCCATCCAGCCCAGCCGTTCGCAGATCCTGGCGCGGATCAGGCACGAGTTCTCGCCGATGCCGCCGCAGAACACCAGCGCATCGATGCCGCCGAGGGCAGCGGCCATCGCCCCCACCTCGCGCTGGCAGCGAAAGGTGAAATAGTCGATGGCCTCGGCCGCCTCGGGCGTGCCGGCGGCCTCGAGCGTGCGCATGTCGTTCGACAGGCCGGACAGGCCGAGAAGGCCCGACTGCCTGTAGAGAAGGTCGGAGATCTCGCCGGCCGTCATGCCCTTCTGGTCCATGAGATAGAGCAGCACGCCGGGGTCGAGCTGCCCGCAGCGCGTGCCCATCGGCAGGCCGTCGAGCGCCGAGAACCCCATGGTCGAGGAGACCGAACGGCCGTCGGTGATCGCGCACATGCTGGCGCCGTTGCCCAGATGCGCCACCACCACCCGGCCCTGGGCAAGGCGCGGCGCGGTGCGGGCCAGTTCCCCGGCGACATAGTCGTAGGACAGACCGTGAAACCCGTAGCGCCGCACGCCCTCGGCATAGAGCGCGCGCGGCAGCGCGAACGTGTCGTTGACGAAAGGGTGGCTGCGATGAAAGGCGGTGTCGAAACAGGCCACCTGCGGCACCCCCGGAAACGCCGCCCTCGCCGCGCGGATGCCGGCAAGATTGTGCGGCTGGTGCAGCGGGGCGAAGGGAGACAGCCGCTCCAACTCGCCGAGCAAGGCCTCGGTGATCGGTTCGGGAGCCTGCCGGTCCGCGCCGCCATGCACGACGCGATGGCCGATGGCGAGCAGCTCAAGATCGGGCCAGCGCGCCCGGAACGCGTCGATGACGGCGGCCATCGCGCCGGCATGGGTGGTCAGATCCCCGGCGGCGGCCGGGATTTCGGCCCCGTCCGCGTCCGTGAGGCGCAGCAGGGCCTGCGGCCCGATGCGGTCGGCCAGGCCCGTCGCCACCGGCGCATCGCCGGTTTGCGGGAACAGCGCGACCTTCAGCGACGACGACCCGGCGTTCAGCGTCAGCACCGCGCGGGTCATCTGGCGCCCGCGAAATGGCGGATCGCCGCCACGGCACAGGAGGCAAGGCGCGACATCGGGCTGTCGGAGCGGCTGTTCAGGATCACCGGCACCTTGGCGCCCAGCACCAGCCCCGCCCCCTCGGCATGGCTGATGAAGGCCAGTTGCTTGGCCAGCATGTTCCCCGCATCGAGCCCCGGAACGACAAGGATATTGGCCCGCCCCGCGACCGAGCCCTTCAGCCCCTTGGTCCGCGCGGCCCCCATGTCCACCGCATTGTCCATGGCCAGCGGCCCCTCGACCTGACCGCCCTTGATCTGGCCGCGGTCGGCCATTTTCGACAGCAGCGCCGCATCGATGGACGACTGGATGGCCGGGTTGACGGTTTCGACCGCCGACAGCACGCCGACGCGCGGCTCCATCCCCAGGGACAGCGCCAGGTCGATGGCGTTCTGGCAGATGTCCATCTTGGTGGCGAGATCCGGCGCGATGTTGATCGCCGCATCGGTGACGAACAGCGGTTCGGGATGGCCCGGCACGTCCATCACGAAGACATGGGTGAACCGGCGCCCGACCCGCAGGCCATGGGCCTTGTCGAGCATCGGCTTCAGAAGATCGTCGGTATGCAGACGCCCCTTCATGACGGCCGCCGCGCGGTGGTCATGGACCAGCCTGCAGGCCAGTTCGGCCGCGGCCGCATCGCCGGCCACGTCGATCACCTCGATCCCGCCGAGATCGGCCCCGATTTCGTCGGCGGCGCGCCGGATCGCCTCGGCCTCGCCGATCAGAATGGGCGAAATGACGCCCTCGCGGGCGGCGAGCAACGCCCCGCCCAGCGATTTCGCCTCGTTCGGGCAAACCACGGCGGTCGGCAGCGCGGGCAAGGGCCGCGCGCGCTCGAGCAGCGCCTCGAAATGGCGATGGCGCTGGACCACCAGCCCCGGCACCTCGACATCCTCGCGGTCGAACTTCTCGACCGGGGCGATGACCTCGGCCTCGCCGGTCAGGATCTGGCGGCCGTCGGCATGGGTGACCTCGGTCCTCAGCCGCACCATGCCCTCGGCCTTGGACACCACCTCGGCACGCACGATGACTTCCTCTCCGGCATGGGCGCGGGTGTGGAAGTCGAGGGTCTGGCGGCGATAGAGCGTCCCCGGCCCCGGCAGTTGCGTGCCGAGCACGGCCGAGATCAGCGACGCCATGAACATGCCCGGCGCGATGCGCTCGGCCGTGCCGTTGCCGTCCACATCGGTGTCCGTCAGATGCATCGGGTTGGAATTGCCCGAAGCGGCGGCGAAGACGAAAAGATCGTCGGCCGTGATCAGACGACGCAGCTCGGCGCGGTCGCCGGGCTGCATTTCGTCGAAGGTGCGATTTGTCATGCGCATCTCAGCCCTCGCCACCGGGAGTGGAGACGGGCTTGCCGCGTCGGGGTTTCGCCGTGCCGCCGGCCGCCGGCGGCACCGTCTCGAGCATCGCTGCCGGCTCCAGTGCCGGAGGGACCTCGGCGGGCGCCGACAGCGGATCCCGCGAGACGTTGCCGATCAGCGGATCCAGCCCCAGTATCTCGCGGAACCGCTGCAGCAGGACCACCGTGGTGGGCAACATTTCCTCGGTGTCGCCGGCAATGTACTGCACCGCCTGCATGGCCAGTTCGCGTTCGTTCCTGTCGCCCAGCAACAGCGGCAGGGTCTCGATCGCGCGCTCGGGCTCGAACGTGGCGATCAGCGTCTGCTGATGGATGATCATCGCGCGGCGTTCCGCGCCCAGACTGCGGAAAGGTTCATCCCTGGTCAGCACATGCGCCGAGCGCTCCAGCCGGTCGCGCCGGACCTGGCGGCGGTTCTCGGCCATGAGCACCAGCATGCGGATCACCGCTTCGCAGAAGCCGCCCAGTTCGACGGTCATCAGCGCAGTGGCAACCTCGGGCAAGCCGCGCAGCTCGTTCTGGTTCTTCAGGGTCCGGCGCGCCTCGTGGGTGCGGCCGAAGGCACGGCCCCAGGGGCTGCCCCAGATCGAATGGAAATACAATTCGTACCCCATGTCGCGGCTGTCGCGCAGGAAGTCGATCATGGTCTCCGTGCCCTGCACCCAGAAGGCTTCGGCGGCGAGGAAGGGGTTGCCGGCGGCGGCCTTGCGGCGCTCCGCCTTGACCTTCGCGGCAAGGCCTTCGACCGGTTGCATCGCCGGGTTGCTGCTGGAGGCGAGCGCGCGGGTCAGGCGCATCGGATGCAGCGCGCGGCTCATCTCGGCCCCGCTCTCGGTGACCAGCGAGCGCACCACGGGCCGGACGATCGCGTCGTAGAGCTGCGCCTGCACCTCGGCGGCACGGGCAACGGCGGCAAAGGGGCGCTGGTCGTCCAGCCCGTCGCCCAGCGCGCGGATGTCGTCGAGCGTGCGTTCCGCGAAGCCGACGGTGAAGTGGGTGTGCCCGTCCTTCTCGGTCACGTCCTCGATGGTCATCTCGTAGAGGCCGGGGGCCAGGGCCTCGATCGTCTTGAGCGTGGAGGCAACCTCCGTGTGCTCCTTCTTGGCGATCTGCGACGAGACGAAGATGCCGAGATGCCCGACCTGTTCGTGCACCATGTAGACGATGCGCTGGCCGCGGATGCGGATCTCGTTCACATCGGCATAGGTTTCGGCGACCCAGTTCAGCGCCTGTTGCGGCGGGGTGATGTTGTCGCCGTGGCTGGCGAAGACGATGATCGGCGCGCGGATCGCCTTCAGGTCGACCGGGCGTCCCGGCTCGATGCGGGCCTCGTTCTTGACCAGCCGGTTGCCGACGAACAGTTGCTCGACGATCCACTTGATCTCGGCTTCCGTCATCAGGAAGAAGCCGCCCCACCATTTCTCGAACTCGAGGAACGCCTCGTCGCCCTTGTCGATGTCGCGGAAGAGGTCGGTATACTTGCGGAACAGCGTGCGCGCCGGATTGAGAAGCTCGAAATTCTGCACCAGATGCGCGCCGTCGAAGATGCCGCCGCCGAGATCGGACAGGAACATCGGGATCCAGGTGCCGCCCAGCACGCCGGCATTGTAGCGCATCGGGCTCTCGCCCACCTTGCCGGCCCAGGGCGCGACGGGGGCGCCGTTGATGACGATGGGGCCGGTCAGGTCCGGATTGGTGGCGGCCAGCAGCAGCGTCGCCCAGCCGCCCTGGCAATTGCCCGTCACCACGGGCATCGACGCCCTGGGATGGCGGCGCATCACCTCGCGCACGAAGGCGGCCTCCGAGCGGGTGACGTAGGACAGGAACTGCCCGGGCTCCGGCATCCGCCGGAAGGCGACGAAATAGACCGGATGCCCCTTCCGCAGGGCGACCCCGACCTGGCTGTCGGCCTTGAAGCCGCCGATCCCCGGACCGTGGCCGGCCCGCGGGTCGATGATGATATAGGGGCGCCGGGCGTCGTCGATCGTGACGCCGTCGGGCGGCAGGATCTTCAGCAGCATGTAGTTCGACGGATAGGGCAGGTCCCGGCCATCCATGATCACGTCGTAATCGTAGATCAGCACGGGCGGGCAGCCGGCCTCTTCATGCGCCAGAAAGATATCGCCGCGCTTGCGCAGCGTGTCCATGGTCAGGATCGTCCGTTCCCAGGCATCGCGCAGGTATTCTGCATAATCCGTGTGCAGCTTGCCCTCGGCCTGCGCGGCCCGCAGCTTGTCCATCAGCGAGCGGGCGGTCTCGACCGCCGCTTCGGCCCGGCGCGAATGGCCGTCGGCGATCCGCTCCGACTGGCGCGAGGCGGCCGTGGTCAGGACGGTCAAGATGGCCGAACCGGCATCGATCTCGCCGTCGGTGGCGGTCATGGTCTTCTGCATCGCGGAGAAGAGATCGCCCTTGGAGCGCAGAACCTGCGACTGGCGGAAGGGATCGAACAGATCGAAGACATTCGCCATGGGGGTCTCCTCAGGCCGTGATCGAGAAGCCGCCGTCGATGTCGTGGACACCGCCGGTCAGGTTGCGGGCCTCGGGCGAGGCAAGGAAGGCCGCAACGGCCCCCACATCCTCGATCGTCGCCAGGTGATGGATCGGCGCGCGCTCGGAGGCGGCCGCCAGAAGTTCGTCGAAATGGTCGATCCCGCTCGCCGCCCGGGTCTTCAGCGGCCCCGGCGACAGGGCATGCACCCGGATGCCCTTTTCGCCCAGCTCGGCGGCGGCATAGCGGACGGCGCTTTCCAGCGCGGCCTTCACCGGGCCCATCATGTTGTAGTGCCGCACCACGCGGGAGGAGCCGAAGAAGCTGACCGACAGGCAGCAGCCGCCCTCGGGCATCAGCGGCTCGGCCGAACGGATCATGCGCAGGAAGGAATGGACCGACACATCCATCGCCATGGCGAAGCCTTCGGCCGAACAATCCACCACCCGGCCGTGAAGATCCGCCTTGGGCGCGAAGGCGATGGAGTGGACCAGCGTGTCGAGCCGTCCCCAGCGATCCGCGATTGTCCCGAACACCGCTTCGAGCTGGCCGGGCCGGGCCACGTCGAGCGGCAGCATGATCTCGGCCCCGAGGTCCTCCGCGAGAGGGCGGACGAAGCGCTCGGCCTTGTCGTTCAGCCAGGTGACGGCGAGGTCCGCGCCCTGGGCCCTCAGCGCCTGCGCGCAGCCATAGGCTATCGACTGATCGTTGGCGATCCCGACAACCAGCGCCTTGCGGCCACTCAGAGAGAACATTCCCGCCTCCATCTTGCTGACGGTTACAAGTTGCGATGGACAGGAGTCAGATTCATGTCGGATTGGCGACAGATCTACGAAGGCCTGCACTCGCCAGCTCCCGCAAGCAAGGTTCATGCAACCGTCCTTCACACCACCGTCGCACTGCCGTGAGAGGGGAATCCGAAAGGAGTGTTCCGTGCTGCCTGAAGACCTGTCCGCCCTGTCCCGTGAACTGGATGCGCTTGCCGAGGCGATTGCCGAAGACGCGGCGGCGATCGCCGCGCCCTGGCAATCCTGGCTGGAGGGGTCGGACTTTGCCGACAGCGCGAGCAACCTGTCGCACTACCTGGCCCTGCGTCACCGCGACTTGCGCGACCTGCAACAGCGCCTGATGGCCGCCGGCCTGTCGTCGCTGGGCCGGTCGGAAAGCCGCGTGATGCCCACGATGACCGCCATTCGCCGCGTTCTCGCGCTGGCCTGCGCCAGCGAACCGGCGGCCCTGCCGAACGGAGCCGGCGATTTCTTCGCCGGACAGGCGAGGATTGCCGCCCGCGCCAATGCGACCCTCGGCCCCTGCGGCCCCGAAAGCCCGGTGCGCCTGATGGTCACGCTTCCCTCCAGCGCGGCCAAGGCTCCGGAGTTTGCCGCGCACCTGGCGGACCTGGGCGTCGAAGCCGTGCGCATCAACTGCGCCCATGACGACGAGGCCGCTTGGGCCGCCATGATCGCGCATGTCCGCGCCGCCGAGGCCGGAACCGGCAGGCGCATGCGTGTCGTGATGGACCTGCCCGGTCCCAAGATCAGGACCGGCACGCCGCGCAAGGCCAAGGCCACTCCGCGGTTGCATGTCGGCGACCATCTGGCGATCGCGCGCAAGAACAGGATTTCCGACGTGCCCGCCTCTGTCTCCGCCATCGAATGCGAGCTCGACGCCGCCCTCGACGCGACGCGGGTCGGTCACCGCATCCATATCGACGACGGCAAGCTGTCGACGCGGGTGCTCACGGTCGAGGAGTGGGGCGTGCAGGTAGTCGTGGAGGCCGGACCGGGAGAGAAGGGCTACAAGCTGAAGCCCGAGAAGGGCATCAACGTGCCCGATGCCGAACTGGCCGTGCCGGCCCTGACCGACGACGACCGCGCCCTCCTGCCCTTCGTCGCCCGCCATGCCGACGCCATCGACTTTTCCTTCGTCCAGACGCCGCAGGACGTGGCCGACCTGCAGTCGGCCCTTGCGGATCTGCGTCCCGACGACTGGCACAAGCTCGGCCTGATCTTGAAGATCGAAACCCGGCTGGCCCTCAGGAACCTGCCCTCGCTCATGGTCGCCGCCGCCGCGCGGCAACCGGCGGCGGTGATGATCGCCCGCGGCGATCTCGCCGTGGAAGTCGGCTTCGCGCGGGTGGCGGAGATGCAGGAAGAGATCCTCTGGCTGTGCGAGGCGGCCCATCTGCCCGTCGTCTGGGCGACGCAGGTGATGGAGAGCTTTCTCAGGACCGGCGTTCCCTCGCGCGGGGAAATGACGGATGCCGCGATGGCGGTGCGGGCCGAATGCGTGATGTTGAACAAGGGCCCGTTCCTGCTGGACGGGATCCGCATGCTCGACAGCCTGCACCTGCGGATGGGCGAGCACATGGCGAAGAAGTCGCATTTGCTGCGGCCGCTGCGCTCCTGGTGACACCCGGCGACAGCCGGCCAGCGCCCCCCAGGGCAGGCGGCGACGGCGGGACTTTACGCGCCCACCGCAAGATAAACGTCGCGAAATACTCCGTCCTCAGACGTTTTCACGCAGCATACTGATGTAGCTGACCAGAGGAGGCGCCCGGCGGGTCAGATATACAGCGACATGACAGTCTCATGATCAAGTACAAGCACCATCATAGAAGATGCCGTTTCACGGCAAGCGCCCTGTCGAGGCGTAGCCGGCTCTGGGCATTCGGGAAGAGGGGCAGGACATAGGTTCGGCGCCGGATCTACTCGTTGAGGCGATCGAACCTGTTGGTCGACTTCAGGTGCTTGTGGTGCTGGCGCGGCAGCCGAAGGAAGGTGGGAGCCTGTTCGATGTTTTCCTCCGCCCAGGCGGTATCTCACCGCCCCGCGCCCTCCCCTGCGGGCATGCGCGATACGCTTGTCGTGACACTGCTATCAGGGGCAGTCGGCCCGCGGAGGGTTTGCAAAATCGACGAGCCAGGCAGACTGGAGATCGTTTTCCACCGATTCGGGAAACTGGCGGCGCAATTGCGTCACCGCCTCGATCGGTGTCAGACCCTCTTCGATCAAATGCATCGCGGCCACGAGGCCGCTGCGACCTGCGCCATGGTGGCAGCACATGCCGACGGACCCACCAGAGGCGAAGATCGCGGCAAAGGCCGGTGACAGACGGTGCCATGCGCGCAGGAAGGACGCGCCAGGAACCGAGTAATCCAGGATCGGCAAACGGACACCGCGCAGGCCACGGGCGCGCAGCGCGCCCCGCAGCAGTGACATCGCATCCGTTGGCAGTTCATCGGGCTGGGGTAGAATCAACAGCAGCGCCATGCCCGCCGATACGGCATGGTCGAGGGTAACCTCCATTCGCTCAGGAGAGATCAGGGCCTGACCGCGCAAGTCGGTCTCCAATCCGGGAAAGCCCATCGTGATGACTTGACCGCCACGGGGGTGCGGGCAGATCGCGCGCACGGAACTGTCACGATCGTCGGTTTCCGGTGTCTGTAGCATGGCAGGGCCGAACAAGGGCGCGCGCCCCGAAAGCCGGGGCGCGCTGGAGCGGGATCAGCGGATCGGATAGGGATACATCAGGCCGCCATCGGCCGCGGCGGCGTTGGGCGTTTTCGCACGGTTCAGGCCAAAGGGCGTGTCGACGCCGAGGTGACGGTCGAACACCTCGCCATAAGACCCCACCTGCTTGACGATCTGGTACGCCCAGTCAGCAGGCAGGCCCAGCTTCGCGGCCATGTCGGTGGTGGCGCTGTCGGCCCCGAACATGCGCTGCACGGCGGGCGGCTGGTCGGCGAGATCGGCCACGATCGCGTCGATATTGGCCGAGGTGATGCCGTGTTTGTCGGCGTTCAGCATGACCTGAAAGCCCCAGAACAACGCGGCCTCGAAGGCTTGATCGGGGCGAGCCACCAGGGTCAGCGGCTCGTTCGAGATGACCTCGGGCAGGATGACGAAGTCACCCGGGTTCGGCGCAAGCTGGCGGTCCGCCGTCAGGGCGGTCACGTCCGAGGCGTAGACATCGCATTTGCCCGAGAAGAAGGCCTCGAGGCGGGCGGTCTTGTCGGCGATGTTCTCGACCCGGTAGGCCATGCCCTGCGCGCCGAACCAGTCCGCAATGTTGAGAAGCGTGGTCGAGCCGTCCTCGGCGCAGACGCTGGAACCATCGAGCTCCGCCGCGCTGGACACGCCAAGTGACTTGGGAACCATGAAGCCCTGACCGTCGAAGAAGGTCGTCACGACAAAGACCATGCCCTCGTCGGCATCGCGGGTGCCGGTGCGGGTGATGGAGCGCGATGCCATATGCGCCTCGCCAGCGACGATGGTCTTCATCGAATCGGAAAAGCCGATGCCACGGATATCGGCCTTGCCGGCGTCACCCAGGATGGCAGCGGCGGCCATACGGCAGAAATCGACATTGAAGCCCTGGAAGATGCCGGTGCTGTTGGGCACCGAGAAACCGGGGGCGGTCGGGCTGACAAGACAGATCAGGCTGTCTTTGGCCTTGATGTCATTCATGACGGGCTCGGCAAGGGCGGGGGTCGTCGCGGCAACCAGGAGAACAGCGCTGGCGGACATGAGGGTTTTTGCGGCGGACATGGGAAACTCCTGCGATTGAAAGAGGAGAGTATCAGCGTATGCCATTACATGTATACAGGTATATTTCATCAGTTTAATGACAATTCTGACGGGTCCTCAGCGGCTTTTCGCGCCCGCGCTGCGGTGCAATTCGCGACCGACCCAGGACAGGAAAGCACAGGACAGCAGGAACCAGACCCCGACAAAGGCATAGGCTTCCAGCGCAAACTGCCCCCAGCCGGGTTCGCTGAAGGCCATGCGCGCCGTAGCGGTCAGATCATGTATTCCGAGGACCACGACCAGCGACGTATCCTTGTAGGCCCCGATCACCGAGTTGACCAAGGCAGGCAGGCTGCGGGTCAAGGCCTGCGGCAACAGGACAAGCCGCATCGACTGCACCCATGACAGACCCAATGCGGATGCGGCCTCTTGCTGGCCGCCGTGCAAAGATTGCAACCCACCCCGCACATCTTCGGCGAAATAGGATGCGTGGAAGAACACCAGCGCGATCAGCGTGGCCAAGACCGGGCTGATCCGGGTGTCCGGCGGCAAGGTCAGCGGCAGAACGAAGACACCGACGAACAGGACGGTGACCATGGGGAAGCCCCGCATCCCTTCGATGTAGACAATGGCCGCGCGGCGCAGCACCGGCCAGCGGGTCTGGTGGCGCAGAACGGCCAGTACAACCCCCAGCGGAAAGGCCAGCGCGATCGCGATGACCGAGAGGATCAGCAGCACCGGCATACCGTTCCACCGCGACATGTCGACCGGCACAAGCCCGGCGAAGCCGCCACTCATCAACAGGAAGGATGCGGGGATCACCGCGCACCACATCGCCATCAGGGCCGTCGAGCCAAGGCCCCGCAACCGCCCGGTCATCCGAAGGCCGACCGCGACGGAGAGCGCCAGCAGCACGGCGCAGACCACCGCTGGGCGCCAGTGCTCGGCATAGGGATAGGTGCCGAACAACATGAACCGGCTTTTTTCGACATAAAACCGCCAGCAGGCGCCCGACGCCCCGGTGCAATCTGCCATCGGACGCAGCGGAGAGACCGCCGAGAGCAAAGCCCAATCCAGGAGCCCCCAAGCGACAAGCGCCGCAACCGCAGCGCTGACCAGCGAGACAAGAGCCGTCACCGGCGTTCCGGCCCATTGCTTCAGGATATCGCGGCGTGCCTCGGGGGGTGGGGATGGGGGAATCATCTGGATTGTCCGGTGCTGCGGGCGCGCAGACTGTCGTTGAGATGGTTCATCCCCCAGGACGTCACCAGGCACAGTCCCAGATAGAGCCCCATGGTGATCAACATCACTTCCAGCGGGCGGAAGGTCTGGTTGATGATTGTGCCGCTGACCGACATCAGGTCGGAATAGCCAACCGCAATGGCGATGGAAGTATTCTTGATGAGGTTCACGTACTGGTTGATTATCGGGGGAATGATGATCCGCACCACTTGCGGCAGTATGACAAAACGCGTCACCGACCTCGGTGCCATCCCCAGCGCCATCGCGGCCTCGATATGGCCGCGCGGCACTGACAGGATGCCGCCGCGCACCACCTCGGCGACCTGGGCACCGTGATACAGGCCAAGCGTCAGCAAGACCACCATGAACTGGATCGAAAACCGGGCACCGCCCTCGAAATCGAAACGCCGGAGTTCCGGAAGATCGGGCACCATGGGCGTGCCGAAGGCAAGGCCGAAGGCCAACGGCAGCCCGAACACGGCGGCCAGAACCACCGGCAGGACGGGCAACTCCCGGCCCGTTTCGCGCTTGATCCGGCCAGCGTGACGGTGCCAGAGCACCGCAACCGCACACGCAAGCGCCAGCGGCAGGAGCAACCAGGCCTGCCGCGGATCAGCCTCGATCGTCGGCAGGTATATCGAGCGGTTGCTCAGATGGATCGGCCCGATCGAAATCGCCTCCCGTACGGAGGGCAACCCGCGCACGGTCATGACATAGAGCACCAGCAGAACAAGGATCTTGGGCAGGTTTCGAAACAGTTCGACATAGAGCATGGCGATCAGACGGCCTGCCGGACTGGGTGTCACGCTAACCAGCCCCATCAGGACGCCAAGCACCGTGGCAAGCACCAGCGCGCAGACCGCCAGAAACACCGTGTTCAGCAGGCCTGCAACGATCACCCGCCCGTAGCTGTCAGAGGCGCTGGCGCGTATCAGGCTTTCGCTCAGATCAAATCCTGCGGTCTGGGCCAGGAACCCGAAGCCCCGCGTCATTCCGGCCGCCTGCATGTTCAGCCAGATATTGAGACCGAGTACAGCAAGACATGTGAGGATCGTCCCGACAAGCACGATACCGATCCAGTCGCGCGTGGCGCGGCTCGTCGAGGGCGGACTGTGTTGCATGACGCAAGCCTGTGAAGTAGCATATCGATGTTGCACACTTGTATACAGGTTTTGTGTTCGGTCTGTGACACGCATTCGCCGGAATGAGACACCAATGACCATTAAAATGGCCAAGCCACGCGCCGACGACATCGCAGAAGCCATCCGCAAGCGGATCTGCCTGGATGTTCAGGACGGTCAGGGAATGCTGCTGGAAGGGGTGCTGGCCGAAGAGTTCGGCGTATCCCGCACCCCGGTTCGGCAGGCCCTCCAAAGGCTGACTTATGAGGGGCTGATAGAAGTGCGGGCCGGTGTCGGCTCGGTCATCAGCGCGATGGAGCCTTCCCAACGCGACATGCATTTTTTGGTTCATGGCGAATTGCTGGGCCTTGTGGCGCGATTGCCCGATGCACCCGTTCCGACAGAGATCCAGCGGCGTCTCGACATGATCTGCGCCCAGGTCATTTCGGGCAGGTCTACGGATATCGAAAGTCAGTATTCCCTTTTCACCGAGTTCAATGCCCTCCTGTCACGGCTGATCCCGGACCCTGCCATTGCAGATGCGCATCTCATCAGTGGCTGGCGGATTGTGCGCTGGTTGCTCGCGGATATGCAGACTGGCCAAGGTAAGCCGCTGGAGGTATCGCTCGACCGCTTCTGGACCACATGGCGCACCGAAGGGAGCGGGCGGGCATCCTTGTTCCGGGAAGCCTCGAACAGGTTTCTTGCCAAAGGCGCATGAGGGGCGGCGGCGCGGGTGGGCCGAACTGCGCGGCGTGATCCGCGCGCAGCCGGCAGCCGGGGCCTTCGCAGGATCCAGGCCGACGGCTTCCTGCACTCCGACCGTCCGCTTGGGGCCGGTCGCTCCGGTCCGCTCATTCGCCGACGACCCGCCGCACCTGCCCCCCCCAGCCTCCCCCCCCAGCCTCCCCCCCCCCAGCCTCCCCCCAAGCCCCCCATTTTGCAGAACGTGATGCAAACGACCGCAAGGGGCCTGCCTTCCAAGCCGGAGGGCACCTGGCCGCCTTTCGGCGGCCGTGCGGAACCGCGCGCGCCCTGTTGGACGAAGCGCCAGGCTGCGCCGGCGCCAGCCTGTCCTCGCCCGGCTTTACATCTGCATCCCGAAGATGCCACTCTCACCAGACCTTACGTAGCGTTGCATTTTGTGGATTGTCCCCGCCCCCACCGGGATCCGATTGCAGACCCGTCGATTTGACGGGCAGGCCCCGCCTGCCGAACAGGATATTCCGGAGTGTTCGCCTTGATCGAAAACCGTCCCTCGCCCTGTCCGGTCCTGCTTCTCGGCGATCCCGCCACCGACCATTTCATCCTCGAAATTCCCCCGATCGGCGGTCAGACCAGCCCGGACTGGGCACATTACGGCACGTGGAAGATGTGGACCCGGTATGGCGGAGTGCACATGACACACGACATGCTCCGCAAGCACGGCTTCGTCGTGACCATGGCAGGTCCGAAGACACGGCCGGGCAGCCCGAACGCGGGTGACGGGAAAGCCGGCGGCGGCACTATGACTCACGTCGAGTCTCTCGCCCATGTGCGCTATGTCGATGCCTCGGGCCAGTTCCTTGAGCACCGCCCGAAAGCGCCGCTCGAATTGCGCATTTCCGGTTTCGGCGGCTATCGCGAGAGCACGCGGACCGCGCTGCCGCCTCGGATCTCCGAAACCTGCCCTAAGGGAAGCTGGCCGATCGTCGTTCTCAACGACGCGGGCGGCGGCCTGCGCGAGCGCGAGGATATCTGGGGTCCGCCCTTGTCCGATGCACCGGCGCCCCGGCGGACACTCCTGCACAAGATGCATCTGCCCCTCGGCGAGGGAAGCCTGTGGACACGCGTCGCGGCGCTGGATGACCAGACGCGGATCCTCATCGTCCACGCCGAAAACCTGAGAGCCAGCGGCGTTCGCCTTGCACGCGGCCTGTCGTGGGAACGCGCCGTCGAGGACCTGTCGCGGCAGGCCGCGGTGAGCGACGGGCTCGTGCCGAAGCTCCTGTCGGGCTGCGACCACATGCTGGTGCTGTTCGATGTTGAGGCCGCGGCGATCCTGAGCGGCAACGCGACGTCCGCCCCGACCCTCGACCTGCTGTTCGACCCGGGTCTGGCCGAAGGCGATGTCGAGACCGAGCAGGCCGGCGACCTGTTCGGAAAGATGAACAGCTTCACGACAGCGCTCGCGCGCGGGATCGCCGATGCCGGGCAACCGCTCACGCTCGACGCGCTGCGCAAGTCCGTGCTCGACGCCCTTGCCTGGCAACGCGCCTTCGCGCAAGGCCGGCTCGCGGAACGCGGCAGCCAGTTGGATTTTCCGGTGCCCGCGCCAACGCAGGAGCACGTCGCGCGCTATCGCTGCGCGCCGAACCTTGCCGCCGAAGACCCGACCGCGCGTGTCGCGATCCCCCGCCCGGAACCGAACGACACGATCGCCCGACAGGTCGTGCGCGAGGGCTTGGGCGTCCTTTCGAGCGTTCCCTCGGCCCGCTTCGGCAAATTCTTCACCGTCGATCGAACGGAAATCGAGGGCTATAGGGCGATCAACCGTCTGATCCGGGGCTATCTCGCGGATCACGGCGCGACGAAACCGCTCTCGATCGCGGTCTTTGGCCCGCCGGGCGCCGGAAAGTCCTTCGGCATCAACCAGATGGTCGAGCCACTGAGGCTCCCGTTGAAGGTCTTCAATCTGTCGGAGGCGACAGCGGAGGATCTGCCCGGCTTCTTCCACGAGATCCGCGACGAGAACCTCAAGGGCAAGACGCCGCTCTGCTTCTTCGACGAGTTCGACGCGCACGGGCTCTCCCTCGTGCCGCATTTTCTCGCGCCGATGCAGGACGGGACCTTCCGGGAAGGCGCGCGGCTCCATCCGATCGGACGCGGTCTGTTCGTGTTCGCGGGCGGCACGAGCCACAAGTTCAAGGACCTGAACGCCAGGGCCGCCGAAAAGCCGGAGCGGAAGCTGACGGACTTTGTCTCGAGGCTCAGCGGCCATATCGACGTGCGCGGCCCCGATCCGGACGACCGCGGCGCCGATGACGGCGACAGCGATCACGTCCTGCGCCGCGCCATCCTGCTGCGCAGCATGCTGGAACAGCGGGCGCCCTCCGTCATCGACAAGGCCAGCGGCAAGGCCTCGATCGACGACGGCGTTCTCGACGCCTTTCTGAAGGTCCCGAGCTTCCATCATGGCGCGCGGTCGATGGAAAAGATCATCCAGATGAGCACGCTCGGGGCCCGCGCCGCGCGCTACGCGGTGTCCGACCTGCCCGAGACGGACCAGCTCGGCATGCATGTCGACGCCGACGCTTTCCAGCGCCTTGCCCTGGGCGCGTCGGACCCGACCAGGCACGGGTAGGAGTACGCGAAGACGGCGTTCGAGGGGGGCGACGCATGACGACAAATCCGACGACGGGCGACGAAGACAAACGCGACTTCTTCGAGGAATTGCGCGAGCAGTTGCGCTACTGGCCCTACACGATCCACCAGATCGACGACACGCTCGACATGAGCCTGATCGAGGGCAAGGGTAAGCAGCTTCTGTTCCAGGCGATCAACAGCCGCAACCTCACCACCTTCATCGGCTCGGGCTTTTCGGCGAGCTTCGGCCGGCTGAGTTGGCGGGAATGGCAGACGCTGCAGATCGACGTCGTATGGCGCGCGGCCGAGTGTTTCGAGACGCTCATCGAACAGTCCCAGATCGCGCTGGCGAGGAGCCTCCACATCATCGATCCGGATCTCGACCAGACGGCATTCGACGCCGGCCCGGATGGAAGTTCCGAAATGCTCAAAGCAATCAGGCCCCTGCGCCGGCGGGTCTTCGGGACTGACGTCGTCGACCGCACGAACCCCAAGTCGCCCCTGATCGCCTCCTTCACCATCGGCGACGCCCGCAACGTCGCGCGCTGGATCACCAGCCGCAAGCGCCAGGTCGACTATGCCCGCGCGGATGTGCGCCGGCTGAAGCGGACCTTCGAGAGGGCCAAGAGCAAAAGCGGCAGCTTTCCCGGCGGCGAGAGCCTGCCGATCCTGTTCGAGATCGCCCAGCAACTGCACGACCTGCTGCAGCGCCAGTCGGGCCTGTTCCTGCACAAGCGCGACATCACGCCGGACGACAAGGACGAGATCCTGAGACGCAACGCGCTCGGCTGTCTCGGGGCCAGCGACAATGCGGCGCCGATGGACAGCCTCAAGACGCTGATCGGCGCCCTGCGCGGCACCGGCCCACGGCGAAAGCCGTTCTACCGCAAGGTCTACGAGTGCTTCGAGGACAGCCTGATCGCCTATTACCGGCAGGCCCGCAAGGCCGAGATGCAGATGTCCTTTTCCGATCTGGTGAAGGTGCTTCTGGTCGACGAGACGGCCCATGCCGAACAGAGCCTGCTGGGCGGCCTGCGCTACGGCCTGGACAGCGGCCGGTCGGATCCGAACGGTCATCGCGAACGGCTTGTCGACGAGATGCGGCGCGCACTGGCCGTGCTCGACACGGCCAAGCTCGGGCGGCGGATCCCCGGCATCCGCCAGAAGCCCGAGCGCTACCGGGTTCTGGCGCCGTTCCGCTGCCGCAACATCCGCAAGATCCTCGATCGAATCCCCAAGGATCAGCCGCACTGGCGCGAGATCGCGGCCTTTGTCGGCGACAACCTCCAGGACCAGGCGGCAGATCCCAGCCAGGCGTCCGGACACGACCAGACATTCCTGACGCCGTCCTCGCGCTTTCTGGCCGGCATGCTTCTCGCGCTGGTGAAAGATCCGGTCGAAAGCCTCAAGACCGGTCCGCGCGAGGGCCTTCCCCAACTCACCATCTTCGACGAGGTGAAACCCGACGATTTCCGCTCGCGGCGCTCGGTCGTTTCCGAGCGCTTCGACCCGCTCGTCAAGACCGCGCGCAAGCTCAAGATCAGCCGCTTCCTGACCACAAACTACGACTTCGAGATCGAACGCTATTTCCAGGACGCGGGCTACAGGCGGTTCGAGCATGAAAGTCGCGACGGGCCGACCGACGGAAGTCCGTTTCCACGCGGCTACATGGATCTGCGCAGCCACCGCTCCGACAGTTTCGGCAGCGTGTTCCGCGATCTGACCTTCCGCCGCGAGACCGCGTCGGATCTCGTCAGCTTCTCCGTCGCCGACGAAGGCGCCGACGCCTCGGTGTTCCATCTGCACGGCCGGGCAAGCAGCGACGAGGACATCGTCGTGACGGAGGCCGACTACATGGACCTCTACCTGCGCCGCGACGCCATGCGGGAGATGGTCGACGAAGGCATCTCGGTCGCCTTTTCGGGCGCGCCGATCCTGTTTCTCGGGCTCGGCATGACCGAGGCGGATCTGCTGCGGCCGCTGCGCCAGTTCATCAGCGACCGCGACCGGGAAGTCGGCTACACGTCCATCGTCCTGTTGCCGGCCGAAGAGGACGAGGACGCGCGCGCCAAGACGAGCACCGCCCTCTATCTTCGCTACGGCGTGCACACGATCTTCTTCGGCGGCGGCCAGGTCGGCATCGACGGCACGCAGCAGGATCTCGACTGGCTGCACAAGACCCTGGCCCTCGTCGGCGCGCTGAAAGCGATTGTCCAGGATCGCCGCGACGCGCTCGACCGCCATCGCAAATCCGGATCGCTGCCAGGTCTTAAGCAACCGATCGACGGCCTGAGCTTGAAAACGAAACATGGCGAGGGCCTGACCGATCGCGCGGCGCTGTTCAGGCGCCTGGAAGACAGGCTCGGGACGCTCGAGCACCGGGGGAGCGAACAGACCGTCCTCGCCGCCCTGTTCGGCCGAACGACCCTCTCGCAAAACGATCTTCTCTCGCCGGTCGGGCCGAACGGCGAACTCTCGTGCCGCCTCGTCTGCCCGACCTTCACTCCGGTCCGCCACAAGTCATCGAAGGCGGCGCGGGACGCGCGCGCCCGCCACGGCGACGAGACGATCGACGGCACGCCCTATCTCCGGTTCTACCTGCAACTGCTGACCCATTTGGCGCGGCAGGCGGTGAGCGGGCTCCCTGCCGGTGCCAGGCTCGGCGCCGTGCTGCGCGACCTCACCGCCCAGGAGATCGCCCTTGACGGTCTTTACGGGGCGCTGCTGACCGGCTCGCTCAACGCCTCGCTCGACGGACTGGAGAAGGAATGGCGGTCGTGGTGGGAACGTTGGCAGCAGAGCCCGCCGCACCGGCTGGCGCGGTTCGAGCGGTTCGCGGCCGATCGGTCCCTTGCCAGAGAATTCGCGAAACAGCGTCTCGTCCTGCCGCGGCGCTTCATCCGTTACCGCGTCGACAGCGTGATCACGGATCTGACGAAGGCGGACTCGCGCGTGGCCGCCCGCTGGCCGGACCCGCAAGCGATTGAGAACCAGAAGACCCTTGCAAGGCAACTCAGGGACTTGAACGTCACCGGCGTACGGGCCGCCGACACGTTCCTGCGCGCGGTCTATCTGCAGCGCTGCAAGGACGAACGCGCCGGTCGGCTGAGTCCGGGCCGGCGCTTCTACACGATCTGCGCCCATCGCGGTCTCGGCAAGGGTTGCCTTCTGTCGACCATGAGCACCGGGCTCGGCCTGTCGGCCTATATCCGAGCCGCCTGGCCGAAGCGCGGGCTCGTCCTGCCCGGCACGGCGCGACTGATGCGGCCGGCCTATTTCGGCGCGATCTTCATCAATCTCAGCTTCTCGACCGAAATCGCCTCGGTCTATGACATGCTGATCGACGCGCTGGAGGACCTGACCGACGACATGGCGCGCATCCGTCCCGGTTTGGCCGTCTACAGCTTAATTCGAGCCGAATTCTACGCCGAATTGAATCAAAGTCTGGCCAATGACACCGCAAGACGGGCGTTTCGTCGCGCGCGTGAAACCGGGAACCGCGCCGACGACGAGGGCGCGCTGGACGGCATCGCCCGCATGGTCCACCTGCGCAATATGATCGCTGCCTTCGCCGCGACGAGTTCGGCCTTCCAGCGCGCACCCTCGAACAGGCTCGGCCTGCAACCGCGCGTGCTCGTCTATATCAACGGGGTCGAACTGCTCGTCGAGCGCAACGGCAGGGCCAAGAATGCCGAGATCCACGATATCCTCGCCTATCTGATGTCGGAGGAGGCCCGCGATATCCCCTTCGACGTGATCGCAACCGGCGCGGAGACCGGGCTTGGCGAGTTGTGGCGCATGCGCGCGCCGGGGCGGAAGGCGCGGATGCGGGCGAGCCCGGATCGGCCGCCGGCGCCGGCGTTGCATCCGGTTCGCATCGACTCGCCGGCCATCAACGCCCGCGGCCAGGCGAGCGTGCAGCAGCGCGCCGTCACTTCCGCAATCCCGTTCGGCACAGGCAAACGGAAAGCGACAAGCGACCGGACGAATCTCGTCCATTTCGCCCGGCCGATGAAGACGACGAACTTCCTCGTCGACAATTTCTTCCTGCTGGCAAGCGCCTTGTTTGTCATGAACGCGCACGGATCGCGGCACTATGCCGGCATTAGCGAGGATCTTGCAAAGCTGACAACGGCGGGAGCGGTTCGCAGAGCCGGGATGAAGCGCGACCAGGCTTGGGCGACCCCGAAACCCGAGCAGCTTGTCCATAGCCTTGCGGAAAGTTGGGCAACCGTCGAGAGCGCCGTTGCCCGGCGGATGGTCATCGTTCTCAGGCGCAATTCCGGTCGCGGTCGAAACAAAAAACACAGGCGGGAAACGCTCGTGCCGATGATGCGCCGCATCATGCTCAAGCGTTACAACTCCGTGTCCGACCCCTCCGAACGCGAATGGCGGGAGATCCGCCGGCATCTCGGCGCCAACCGCTTCTGCATGACGCTGCTGCTCGCCGCGGCCCAGCGCATCGTGCTGCGCGAGAAGACCTTGCTGGAGGGCGCGCGCCGGGCCGAGGCCTTCATCTTCAACACCGTCAACGAGATCCGCAATGTCAGCGTCGAGCAGCGCGAACAGACCGTGCTGCAGGCCGTGCTCGATGCCTATGCCCGGTTCCACAAGATCGGCGACCCGGAAAACGACATCGAACTGCACCAGAAGCTGCTGCGCAGCCTCGCCGTCATCGGCTCCCCGGTCAGCGCCAACGTTCTCGTGCGCCTGCCCGACATCCGCGCCTATTTCCGCAATGCCAAGACCGAATTCAACGTCAGTCGCCGGCGGACCGTGTCGCGGGCGCTTCACACGCTGGCGCTACGCGGCCTGTGCTTCCGGCTGCACCCGCATCCGCAGGTGAACCGGCCCCTTGCCTCCGGCGGCGCGGCACAGGGTCCGGCGAAGCGACCCGGCGACTGGCCGCCGCAATACGAATACCGCTTCGCGCTCCACCGCATCGTCCAGCATTACGGCGTTTCCAAGCTCGGCAGCGGCACGGCCGATCCGGTCGCGATCAACAGCTTCTCGCCCTCGCTCTATGCCTCGATGCCCGCGGGCCTGCCACGGCTCACCCACGAGGCCTACGAATACCTGCGCGGCCTGCTGGTCGGCCTGTCGCAATATCCCGACATCCCGCATTCGGAGCAGCGGTTCGAGCCGTGGATCTTCTCGACCGACGACCACAACACCCGCGTCGAGGCGCTGCGCGCGGCGCTGACCATGGTGCGCTCCACCTTCTCGATCGCCGTGGTCTCGCGCTTCGAGGACTACAAGAGCCTTCCGGCGAGCCGGGCGGCGCGCAAGCGCGGCTATTTCGAGACC
Source organism: Stappia sp. TSB10GB4 (assembly GCF_900185745.1). Classification (NCBI taxonomy): domain Bacteria; kingdom Pseudomonadati; phylum Pseudomonadota; class Alphaproteobacteria; order Hyphomicrobiales; family Stappiaceae; genus Stappia; species Stappia sp. TSB10GB4. The sequence goes on from NZ_FYAV01000038.1 coordinate 72,467, forward strand.
TACAAGGTCCGCCTGCGCTGGATCATCCGCAAGGCGTGGGAACTGCTCGACGTCAACGACCTGAAGGGGGCGATCGCCAGGCAGACCAAGCGGGGAAGCGGCAACACTGTCGATCTGCAGACCGACTTTCGCGCCTACCGGCCCGATCTCGACTGGCCGAAGATGAATGCGCTCTACCGCGACGAGATCGTCTGGCTCTACAACGAGGCGGGGCTGACCTGCCTGGTCCAGGGCAACCTGACCGATGCCGTCGCGCTGCTGCGTCAGGCGATCGAATTCAACCGCGGCATCGACGGCCGCGAAAACACCGGACGCCAGCACAACCGCATTTCGCTCAATCTCGCCATCGTCCAGATCGAACGCGGCCGGCTCAGCGCCGCGCAGCAGCGGCTGCGCCAGATCCGCGACGCGGAGGAGGTGCGGGGCGACCGTGTCTTCAAGCTGGCGACGGGCTCTCTCGGCCTCATCGACCACCTGATGGGCAATGTCGGCAAGGCGGAGTGTCAATATGGCGAGGCGATCAACTGGTGCCGCCAGGACGATGACATGCGCGCCGCCGCCGTGTTCTTGAACCACAAGGCCCGCCTGGTCGCGGCCCGCGACCCGGACGAGAGCCTGCGGCTGCTGCGCGAGGCGCGCCAGTTCGCCGACACGGGCGGTCACGAGGACGTCCGCCGCCACATCGTCCTGTCGGACATCCGCATCAGGATGCTGACGCCCGTCGACGAGCGGCCGAGCGCGGAGATCGCCATGCAGCGGCTGCGCGAGGTGGAGGACTATGCCGACCTGATGGGCGCGCCCTCGCTCGCCTGCGAGGCCTTGCACCTGCGCGCCCGCATCCTGCTGCAGAACGGCGAGGCCTCGACCGCCGGCAAACTGCTCATCCGATCGATGGCGATCGCCCGGCGCAACGCCATGCACCTGCGCCTCAACAGCGCCATCACCAGCTATGCCCTGTCGCTGCTGCATCGCGGCCGGCCGCTGCCGGCCGAGCGCCTGCTCTATGCCAGCCTCGAGATGGCCAAGCGGTCGCGCTACAACAGCGAGATCGCACGGGTGCTGCGCGAGTTGGAAAGGCCGGAATTCCTCGACGGCAAGGGCGGCCGTGGCGGGTGAGACGCCGGTGCCGGCTGTTCATCGCTCCCTTTCATGGCGTGCGGTTCCGTCTGTCCGCCGCCGGCGCCATGCATCCTGACCGCATCCGCAACCGGCCGGACGCACAGGCGCCACCAAGTCTCGCGTCACGCCCACTGCGCAGAATGCGCTTCCGCCTGTCGAAGAACCGTTTGCACCGCTGCATCCTGGAGATCGGGCGGGTTGCCGTGCTTGCGCCGAAGGCGCTTCACCAGAACGCGCAGGCCCATCCGAGCTCATGCGAGGCCCCGACTGGAGCGAAGCCCGAAGGGCGACAGCGCGAAGTCAGAGAATGGCGGAGAGAGGACGAAGTCCGAACTCGGAGCCAGGAGCGCGACCGGCCGGTCAGGCCGCCCCCGCGAAAGGCGCCGAGCGAAGCGAGACTGCCGTGAGCGAAAGAATGGCGGAGCATCGCGCAGACAGTCCGAACCCGCAGGGTTCGCAAGGCCAAGGGCCGTCCGAGCTCATGCGAGGCCCCGACTGGAGCGAGCCCGAAGGGCGACAGCGCGAAGTCAGAGAATGGCGGAGAGAGAGGACGAAGTCCGAACTCGGAGCCAGGAGCGCGACGGCGTGACCGGCCGAAAGGCCGCCCCAGCGGAGGCGCCGAGCGAAGCGAGACTGCCGTGAGCGAAAGAATGGCGGAGAGGATGGGATTCGAACCCACGAGACGCTTTTGACGCCTACTCCCTTAGCAGGGGAGCGCCTTCGACCACTCGGCCACCTCTCCGTGCCGCCCTTTTCGAGGATTTGCGAGCATTTGGCAAGACGGGAAGTTGCGCTTTTGCCCGCCGCCTCGCCCTGCCAGCCGAAATCCGCGTTCCGGCGGGTAAGGTTTCCACAGGCAAAGGGCGGCCCGGCCCAGGCTGGCGGGCGATCATCGCGTCTTTCGACCTTGTCGAGACGAAAAATCTATTTCCGTCGTCGGTCGGTCCGATCTGAACTTGTCGGAACCGGGACCCTGGGCTCCCGCCTCGCGCGGGCTCCTGCTCGTCTTTGCGGGAACCGGGGGACAGTCGATTTTCAAGACCGTGCCATTCATTGAACAGGTCATGACAAAAGCACCGTTGGCCGTGGCCGCCCCCTTTCGAGAGACCCTTGCACCGCGCGATGCCCAACCTGCACACGGCCAGCCTGCACAGGGCCAGCCTGCACACGGCCAGCCTGCACACGATCCGATTGACCGTTTTCGCCGCCGGCCGGGCGGCAGGGACAGCCCGTGAAAGCCGACGACCTTCTCGCCCATCTTGACCGGATCCGGCACGCCGGCACGCCGGACGAGGTGGGCGCCCGGCTCGCCGCGGCCACCGCAGGCTTCGGCATCGACCGCGCACTGTGCGGCCTTGTGCCCCTCCCCTCCACTCCGCCGGCCGAGGCGCGCAGGGCCATCTTCTTCGGCAACTGGCCCTCCGGCTGGCTGGAGCGCTACGTCGCCCGCCGCTATGCCGAGATCGACCCGGTGATCGCCCGCGTCCTGCGCGCCGACCGTCTGTTCGGCTGGCGCGAGGCGTGTGCGGATGCGGATCGGATGGCCCTTGCCCGGCAGATGATGGGCGAGGCGCGCGAGCATGGGCTCTCGGACGGCTTCGCCCTGCCCTTCGCCAATGGCGCCGGCCGGCGCGGCAGCATCTCGCTGAGCGGCGAGCGGATCGAGCTTGCCCCTGCCCGACGACCCGCGCTGGCGCTGCTGGCGGCCTCGGCCGCCGATCGCGCCGCCGCCCTGCTGGAAACGCCGGCGGCGCTGCCGCTCGCCCCGCTGACGCAGCGCGAGCGCGATTGCCTGTCATGGGCGGCGGAGGGCAAGACCGAGTGGGAAACCGCCATCATTCTGGACATTGCGCCGAAAACGGTCGAAAGCCACTTTGCCGCCGCCCGCCGCAAGTTGAACGCCGCGAACAAGACACATCTCGTAGCCAAGGCCTTCCGCCTTGGGATAATCGACTGAACGACACACCGACAGAACGGCGCAGGGGCGCTGGCCGTGTCAATCCGGGAAACCCATGATGGCGACCCGGCAGGACCTTGCGAGACTCGCAAGCGGCACGCAACACGGGACCAGCCGGCTGCGAACGGGAGCCGGAGGGAGCGCGCCAGCGCGCGAAAGGAGAGACCGGATGGACAAGAGGAAGGGACGCAACGACGCCCGACGGGAGATCATCGACCGCCTCGAAGGGGCGATCGCCCGGATCGCGCCGCATCCCGAACTGGTCGTGCTCGGCGGTCAACTGGCGGCGATCCGCGAGATCGCGGCTCTGGAACTCACCGGCGAGGACAGGGCGGAAGCAAGCCCGTCCACGGGCGCGCCCTCTGGCCGGCGGGAGGAAACGGCGCCCTCGTCCGCGCAGGCGCTACCGGGACACCGCCCGCAAGAGAGCGAGTGAGCGTCCGCTCGCCGGGTCCGGCAGGGGCCGGGAACCATCGGGGCAGGCCGCACGGCATCGGCGCGGCATCCTCCCCGGAGCGGGGGAAACAGGCTGCGGCGCGGGCGCAAAGGGACGGTCTGCGCTCACAGTGCCGCAGCCGGGTTGATCCTGATGGCGGGAGTGCCCCTGTCGCGGGGGCCTGCGCCACCGCGGATCAATGCAGCGACAGCCACTCGCGGGCCGCCCGCTGGGCATCGGCGATTTCGGTGCGCGTCATCTCGGTGGAAATTTCCTTGCGGTAGCGCACGGCGTCCTGGCTGCCCTTCACCGCCGCGATGTTGAACCACTTGTGCGCGGCGATCAGGTCGGCGGCGCCGTGGCGGCCGCAGGCGCAATCCAGTCCCATCTGCAGCAGGATATCGGGGCCGGCGGGCTGGCCGCCCATGATTGCGAGTTCGGGGGAACCCAGGTCCAAACGAGCCATGTCACACTCCTTGTCTGTCGTCTTTTCGGCCGGCGTCCTGCCGGCCCGTTGCCGATAGAAGATCCCGAAGCGATTGATCTTTCCCCGCAATCTTCATGTTCGAGTGTGCTGCCGGCCCTTCAACGTGCTCTTAAAATTTTCGCTTAACAGGAAGAAAACGAGACGAAAACAAGCGGTAAATTTTACGAGGGATTTACGAATTTCTCCGCGAAACGGCAATGAAATCAATCGTCTTTGAGTCAAATCCGGAAACGCGCGGAAACCAACGGGTAACCTTGAAAGAACTTGGCCCGAAAATGCGCAAGGCGCGCGGCGGCAGAAATCCGCCGGCCTGCCGCTACGACACGACTGGTCAGGTGACCGGCTCAGGCGTAGGTTACGTTTCCGTAAAGGGAACGCAAAGATCCCATACGCAGTGGAGGAACCCATGATCGAAGCCGAAACGTCCCTGCCCCGTCTCCTGCCCCGTCCCCTGCCCCGTCCCCTGTCCCGTCTCCGGGCAGCGGCTGTCCTTGCTCTCGGTTCCGGTCCGGCCCTTGCGCTCGCCCTGGCAGTCGCCCTTGCCATGGTGCTGGCCGCGCCGCCGGCCCTGGCGGCCGAGGCCAACGGCATCTGGGCCCGCCCCGGCGGCAGTTCCCGCATCCAGATCGCGCCCTGCGGCGGCGCCCTGTGCGGCACGCTGGTCTGGCTGCGCGAACCGCGCAACGACACCAACAATCCGGACCCGGCGAGGCGCTCGCGGCCGCTGCTCGGCAGCCAGACCGTCTTCGGCATGGTCGCGGACGGGGGCGGACGCTGGAAGGGAAAGGTGTATAATGCGGAGGACGGCAAGACCTATAGCGGCGTCATGACGCTCGTCGGCAACACGGGACTGAAGCTTGAAGGATGCGTACTCGGCGGACTGATCTGCAAGGGCGAGACCTGGCAACGGGTCAAGTAGCGCCCTTCCCCCATCGATGGCTTCTGGCCGGGGGACTGGCCCTGGTTTCCCTCGTCTCGCCCGCCAGCGCGGACGAGACGATCTTCGGCACCTGGCAAACGCCGGATGCCGGGATCGTGCGGGTCGGCCCCTGCGGGCAAGCCCCTTGCGGGCTTCTCGTCGACTTTCCCCCGCCGCCCGGCACCACCCGGCAGACGGCAACCGACGTCAACAACCGCGACGGCGCCAAGCGCGGCCGCAGGCTGCTGGACATGCCGGTGATCTGGGACATTGCCCCCGCCGCCGGCAAGGCCGGCACCTGGAGCGCCCGCGTCTACGACCCGCGCCGCGGCGTCACCGCCAACGCGACGGCGACGCTGAACGGCCGGGACCAGCTCACCTTGCGCGGCTGCGTGCGGGTGGTGGTGCAGTTCTGCGAGACGGAGGTGTGGCGCCGGGCGAACTGATCCCCCGGCGCCGTCGTCGAATGTGGGCGAATGTGGAAGGTCAGCGCGCGCGCTGGCCGAACAGCACCGACTGGGCGCCCTTGTCGCTGGCAAGGTTGAGCTGCTCGCGCATCTCCCGGCCGACGGCCAGCCCCCGCTCCACCGCCGGGCGCGCCTTCAGCGCCGCCAGCCAGCGGGCGACATTCGGGAAGTCCTTGTCCAGCTCCATGCCCTGGCGCTCCCAGCCGGTCGCCCAGCCGACGATCGCCATGTCGGCGATGGAATATTCGTCGGCGACGAAATCGCGCCCGGCGAGTTGCTTGTCGAGCACGCCATAGAGCCGGTGGGTCTCGTTGAGATAGCGGTCCATGGCATAGGGGAGCTTCTCCGGCGCATAGACGCGGAAATGGTGGTTCTGGCCCAGCATCGGACCGAAGCCGCCCATCTGCCACATCAGCCACTCGTCGACCTTGACGCGCTTGCGTTCGTCGGCCGGATAGAAGCGGCCGAACTTGCGCCCGAGATATTGCAGGATCGCGCCGGACTCGAACACCGAGATCGGCTCGCCGCCCGGCCCTTCCGGATCGACGATGGCCGGCATCCGGTTGTTCGGCGAGATCTTCAGGAACTCCGGCTTGAACTGGTCGCCGGCACCGATATTGACGTAATGCACCTGATAGGGAACGCCGAGTTCCTCCAGCAGGATCGTCACCTTCCAGCCGTTCGGTGTCGGCCAGTAATGCAGATCGATGGGCTTGGTCTGGGTGGCGGACATGCCTGTCATGCTCCATGTTTCTCGAAAAGGCCGGAGCTTTCGGGGCTGTCGCCCGCATGCCGCCCTCGGCCGGTCGGAGAGGAATTTAAGGCCCCGCTGCGCCGAAACAACCATTCGCCTGTCCGCAGGCGAGCCGAACGGCGGGATCAGCCCCGCGACAGGCCGGCCTTGAGATCGCCGATCACCGCGTAGCCGCCATGCAGACGGCGGAAGCTTGCCTTGCCGCCGACGGCCGCCGCACAGGCGGCAAGCGCCTCGCCCAGCTCCGCGCGCGGCGTCACATGGAAGGCCGCCAGCCAGGCGCGGAACGGCGCCCGCATCAGGCCCGGCCAGGCCTCCATCATGCCGAAGTCGACGAGATGCACCCCGCCGCCGGGCGCGAGCGCCCCGGCCCCGGCCATGAGCGCCTCGCGCCAGGGCGGGATCATCGACAGGCTGTAGGAGAAGAACACCCGGTCGAAGCGCGAGGCACCGAACAGCGCCTCCGTGTCGAAGGCCGTCGCATCGCCCTGCGCCACATGCACCCGGCCTTCAAGCCCGGCGCGGCGGATCGAGCCGCGGGCGCTCTCCAGCATCTGCTCCGAGATGTCGATGCCGAAGAACCGCGCCTGCGGGTGCCGGCGCGCCGCCAGCACCAGGTTGCGCGCCGTGCCGCAGCCCAGTTCCAGCACGGTGCCGCCCGGCGGCGGGGCGATCTCGTCGATCAGCCGGTCGCGGCCGAGCAGGTAGTATTTGCGCGTCGCGTCATAGACATGCCGCTGCCAGCGGTAGATGCCGTCCATCAGCTCCGCGCCGCCGGAGGCCCCTGCCTCAGCCCCGTCCCGCACGGTCATGCCGCGTCGCGGATATAGAGGTGGAAGCCGCCATAGATCGACGAGCGGTCCATATAGCCGAGCTTGCGCGAGCGCTCCGCATCGTAGCGCCACTTCTCCAGGATCTCGGGAGCGACGCGGCCGGGCAGCAGGCTCGGCTCCGCCGCCGTGCGGAAGACGACGCGCGCGCCGGGACGGGCCGTGCGGGTGATCTCCGCCCACAGCGCGTTGAGCGCCCCGTCGGTCATCCAGTCCTGCGCATCCAGCAGGATGTAGCGGTCGACGCTCGCCTCTTCCTGCGCCGCCAGATAGTCGGTGAAGGAGCGGTTGACCACGCGCACCCGGTCGGCGCGGGCGCGGATCGCCTCGAAGTGGTCGCGCCGCAGATAGGGCGGCAGCGGGCCGGCCTCGTCATTGGCATAGCCGCGGCCGAAGGCCTGCCAGGCGAAGTAGTTCTCCGACAGCGGGAAGTCGCAGGCCAGCCGCTCGAGCCGCTCGCGCAGCACCGCCGCCATGCCGCCGGTGCCGCTGCCGGCCAGCGCCTCGTACTGCGCCGGCGGAATGCCGAGCCCGTAGAGCGAGACGCGCTTCGACGTTGCCCAGCGGACCATCCGCTTGTCGAACAGCGGCGCCAGCGCCTTGTCGAAATAGGTGCGCTGCTCCTCCAGCGAGCGGGCGCGCAGCATGTCCCTGGGGTCGATGCCATAGGCGCGGGCGACGAAATGGCCGGCGCCGATGAAATAGCCGAGCAGCCCGTGGTGATAGAGGTCGCGGGCGAACAGGGTGATGCGCTTGCGCCCCGTCAGGTCGCGCTTTTCCCAGTAGTCGCGGGTTTCCGGGTCGAGCCGCTCGCGCAGGAAGCGGTCATAGGCCTCGACATTGCCCTTCTCGTCCGCCTTGCCGAAAAAGCGGTAGAAGGCGTCGTGCCCCGGCAGGTGCTTGACGGCGGCGAGCTTCAGCCGGGTCAGCGCCACATGCGCGCGGTTGAGGTCGACGGCGGTGATGCTGGCCGGATCGGCCGTCAGATAGGACAGCACGTTGCAGCCGCCCGAGGCGATGGTCACCACCTTGTGGTCGCGGCCGATCTCCAGCGCGTCCATGTCGATCTCGGGGTCTTCCCAGATCTGCGGATAGACCAGCCCCTTGAAGGCGAAGGTGAACAGCCGTTCGAGCGCGCCTTCCCCGGACAAGGCCTTGTTGCGATGCACCGCCCGGCCGAGCAGCGCCCCCCGCCCCGCATTGACCGATTTCCTGTTCGACGCCTGACCCGACAGCATCACCACCTCCGACTCGCCTCAAGTTGCCTTGAAGTGAGCCGGGTAAGCCGTTCTCGTTACGGGATGATGACAGGCGGCGGCCGATGGCGCGCGGCTGCGTGTCAGGCGGCGCTGCGTGCGCTCCCGGCGATCGGCGGCGAATGGCGGTGGCCCGCGAGCGCGCGCGCAGCCGCCGCGATCAGCGGAACGTCCCGCCCCTCCTGCGGGGTCAGGAACACGCCGCGCCGGCGCGCGCCCGCGCCGGCCGAGGGCGATGCCGTCCACCAGATCACCAGCGGCGCCAGCACCAGGGGCAGGGCGATCGGCAGCAGCCAGACCAGAAGGTCGGCGGCGTAGTGAGAGGCAAAGACCACCGTCGCCATTCCGAACAGGACCATCCACCAGCTTGCCCTGACGCTGGTCGCCAGATCGAGCGATCCGTCCTCCCGCTCGCTCGACGGCCAGCCGAAATCGGCTCCCGACAGCACCTGGAACGCCGAGCGGCTCTGGAACATCATGTGGATGGGGGCGAGCAGCGAGGCGAGCAGCAGTTCGTAGAGCGCCGAGAGCGCGGCCCGCCCCGCACCGCCATACTCCTTCGCCTCGCCGGTCAGGACGGCACGCAGCAGCAACAGCGCCTTGGGCAGGATCAGCAGCCCGACAACGCCGAACAGCAGCGCCAGCCCCTTTTCCGTCTCCGGATGGGGAAAGCGCGGAAACGGCGAGCCGGACACGAAATAGACCGGCGCTGGCGCGAACAGCGGCGCGGCGATGCTGGCCAGCAGGAACATCAGCCAGACGGGCGAGGCGAGATAGGCCATTATGCCCTGCAGGATGTTGACCCGGCTCCAGAACGGAAGGCCGGGCGCGCCGACGACCCGCGCGTGCTGCAGGTTGCCCTGGCACCAGCGCCGGTCGCGCTTGGCGTATTCGATCAGGTTGGCCGGCGCTTCCTCGTAGGAGCCGTCGAGATCCGCATCGAGCCGCACCCGCCAGCCACCGCGCGCCAGCATCGCCGCCTCCACCGTGTCGTGGGACAGGATCTCGCCGCCGAAGGGCGGCTTTCCGGCGAGCGCGGGAAGCCCGCAGGTCGCCGCGAAGGCGCGCGTGCGGATCAGCGCGTTATGGCCCCAGAACGGTCCCTGGCGCCCCTGCAGCGCCGCAACGCCGCGCGAGAACACCGGCGAGTAGAAATTCGCCGAGAACTGGATCATGCGCCCGAACAGCGTCTTGCGGCCGATGATGCGCGGCACCGTCTGCAGCAGGCCGAGATCGGGCACCGCCTCCATGCGCCGCACCATCTCGACGATCGTCTCGGCGCTCATCAGGCTGTCGGCGTCGAGCACCAGCATGTACTCGTAGGCGCCGCCGCTGGTCCGGATGAAGTCGGCGATGTTGCCGGCCTTGCGTCCGGTGTTCGGCGAGCGGTGGCGATAGTAGAGCCGCCCCGCCGCCGAAAGCTCCGCGACGGCCTGCCGATACAGCCGGCGCTCGTCCGCCGCCGCCTCCTCGCGGGTGGAGTCCGACAGGACATGGAAGTCGAAGCACTCCAGCGCGCCGATCTGGTCCAGCGCCCGGTACATCGCCTCGAGACGGGCGAAGACCGCATCCGCCGCCTCGTTGTAGACCGGGATCACGATCGCGGTGCGTCCCTCGGGGCGGCCGTTCCGGGCCGGCACCTCGTCGCTCGGAAAGATCAGTCCGAGAATGCCGATACAGGCGCCCCAGGAGAGCCACAACGCGCAGAAGGCGACAAGCGAGACACGGACCACGTCGACCCAGTCGAACCCGTCGGCAACCGCCACCGAGCCGAACATGGCCGCGGCGGCGACCGTGAGGCCAAGCGTCAGCATGATCGCGCCGGTTCGGCGCAGGCCGACGGCAAGGTTCTCGCGAAGCGAGGTCGTCGAGGCAGTCGGGTCCATCCGCTAGAGCCCTTTCGGAGAATTTTGGTCTCAGCGCTCGCCGATGCGTCGGCGGGCAAACGCCCGCAGCGCGGCGAGCCGCGACAGGACGGGCGGACGCTCCAGCGTCTGCGTCGGCATCTGCAGCGGCGCCCTGGGCGCCGGCAGGCACAGCGAGGCGACGACCGCCCGGCGCAGGGCCGCGTCGGCGCGTCCCTCAAGGAGGCGCTCGAGCAGGGCGTCCCGTCCTTCGCCCACCGGATCTTGCGACAGGTGGCCGACGGCCTCGCCCACCGCCTGTTCCAGCGTCTCGTCATCGAGGTCATGGCGGGAGAACTGGCGGCGCAACTCGCCAAGAAACGCCTGACGCGCTCCGGCCGGGTCCGGCCGGAACGCGGCTTCCGCGGAACCGGTGTCGGCGATCATCTCGTTTGTCCCCATTGATAGGTCCAGGTTTCGGAGAGGGTCTTGCCCTCGAGAATGAGTGCGGCGGACAGTTCGACCGGCTTGTCGGCGTCGATCCGCCTGACATCAACGATGAGGCGCCACATATCGTTCCCCGCGATCTTGCTCAGGATCTGGTGGACCACCTCGCCGTTGCTGAGGGAGAGGCGGACGTCCATCGGCGCCTCCTCGCCCAGCCCGGCCAGGGTGTCGCCGCCGAAGTCGACCAGGAACTTGCGGGTGTCCTCGTCATGCGCCACGGCGGCGACCCCGCCATGGCCCGTGCGGGTGCGCAGCGCGCGGGCCAGCGGCACGTCGCCCTCCACGTCGAGCGCCCAGGTCATGCGGTAGCGCAAGCGGTGTTCGGAGCCGGCCGTCAGGCCGTTCTCCGGCATCCAGAAGGCGACGATATTGTCGTTCGCCTCCGAGTCGGAGGGGATTTCGGCAAGCAGCACCGCGCCCTCGCCCCAGTCGCCGACCGGCTCGACCCAGACGGAGGGACGGCGCTCGTAATGCGCTTCCGTGTCCAGATAGTTGTCGGCGTCGCGGTCGCGCTGCAACAGGCCGAAGCCGCGCGGATTGGTCTCGCCGAAGACGGAGAGCTGCAGCCGCGCCGGATTGGTCAGCGGCCGCCAGACGCGTTCGCCGCTGGCCCGCAGGATGGCGAGGCCGTCATTGTCGTGCACCTCCGGGCGGAAGTCGTCGAAGCCGGTCCGGTCGTTCTCGCCGAACAGATACATCGAGGTGAGCGGCGCAAGGCCGAGCCGCGAGACGTCGTCGCGCAGGAAGATCGCCGCCTCCACGTCGATCAGGGTTTCGGTGCCGGGAAGAATGGTGAAGGCATAGGCGCCCGACACGCGCGGGCTCTCCAGCTCGGCATAGAAACGGATCTCGCGCGCATCCGTCTCCGGCCGCTCGATATAGAAGCGGCTGAAGCGCGGGAACTCCTCCGCGCTGCCCGCGGCCGTATCGACCGCAAGGCCGCGCGCCGACGCGCCGTAGACGGTGCCCCGCCCCAGCGCGCGGAAATAGCTGGCGCCGAGGAAGGTGATCAGCTCGTCGCGATAGTCGGTGCGGTTGAGCGGGTAATGCAGGCGGAAGCCGGCCGCGCCCGGAAAGGCGAACCCGTCGAAGACCGCCGGGTCGAGCGGCGGGCGATACTCGAAATCGCCGGCGGCAAAGCCCATCGGATAGGCTTGGCCCCCGACGATCTCGAACAGGTCGACCGTATGGGCGAAGACCCAGCCCGGATAGAACGCCTGCAGTTCGAAATTGCGCTTGTCGTCCTTCCACCGGGCATGGTCGGGCCGAAAGCGGATCGCGCGGTGGGCGTCGTAGTCGAGCCCGGCCACGGCCTCCGGCAGATCGGCCGCCGCGTCGTCATAGGGCTCGGCCGCTCTCGCCTTCATCCGCGCGACCAATGCCTCCCAGTCGAACGGCGTGCCCGCCGGTGCCCCGCCTGGGGCAGGCGCGCCCGCCTCCTGCGCAAAGGCGGAAAAGGCGGTGCTGGCCATCAGCACGGAAAGGAAACCGGCACTGGACGTCAGAAAGCGGCGCTTGTCGATTGTCGGCATAGGACCTGTTGGCACCTCGGAAACGGTTCTCGGGATCTGGCGAGACAGCGCAAAGACGCGCCCGGGCCGGCCCTCGGGCCTTCCGGTCGCTCCGCGCACCCTGCCGCCATCCGTGCGAGCGGCCGGCCTGCCGGTTTCCGGCGGCTCGGCCTCCTGTGCAGGCGCAGCATGCGGCGCCTCTGCCGCACGAAGGCCCGCCCCTCACGAAGTCAGGCGAGCAGGGCTATTTCACCAAGATATATGAGAGAAATCAGACGCAATCGCGGCAATCGGATGGCAGAGGCAATCCTCTCCCATCGGCCTTGCATATATTGCACCGCAAAATCGGACCTCGCAAGAGGCGCGTGAGGCGAGACGACACGGGGAGAGGGAGGAGCGCAGGAGGGCACGAGGCGGGACGGCGTCGCCACCTCCCCGGCTGTCATACCGGCCGCAGGCGCAGCCGGAGCGCCGGGACCCATTGGCACCCTCAGCCGGCGTGAGGCGGAATGCCTCTCCTTGCGTCTTCCCGGACGAGGCCGAAGGCCGAAGATCCGGGACCGGGGAGCCGAGCGCGTATGAGGCACGCTCCGGAGCGACACCGCAAGCATGCATGGCTTGCCGAGTCCGGTCCTTTGGGGACGCCGTCTCAATTCCGGCCGATTTCGAGAGCGATTTTTGCAAAATCCGTCTCGAAATTTGCGAGCGGAAAACGGCCCCTAAAAAATCAGTTAATCAAATTATTTCAATCACATAATCTCAACCGCCCGCACGGGACGACGAAAATTTCGAGAATGGGCTCTCAAGTCCCTCTCGCCGCTTATCCTCGTTCGCGAAACCGCTTATCCCCGCACCACGATCCTCCGCCTCACGCCGGCCGAGGGTGCCAATGGATCCCGGATCTCGCGATGCTCGTCCGGGATGACATCCTGTCAGTGGCGCGCGACCTCGCATCCCCTCAGCCGTCAACCCCGGGCAAGGCGAAGCCGCGACACGGGGGCTATTGGTTGCCAGAGCGATGGCGGAACGCCCCCTACTCGATGCCGATCTTCGCCTTGAGCAGGTCGTTGACCGCCTGCGGGTTGGCCTTGCCGCCGGTCGCCTTCATCACCTGGCCGACGAACCAGCCGAGCAGGCCGGGCTTGGCGCGCGCCTGCTCCGCCTTGTCCGGGTTGGCGGCGATGATCTTGTCGACCTCGGCCTCGATGGCGCCGAGATCCGTCACCTGGCGCATGCCGCGCGCCTCGACGATCTCAGCCGGTTCGCCGCCCTCGCTCCAGACGATCTCGAACAGGTCCTTGGCGATCTTGCCCGAAATCGTGCCGTCGACCACCAGATCGACGATGCCGCCGAGCTGGCCGGCCGAAACCGGGCTTTCGCTCAGCTCCAGCCCTTCCTTGTTGAGCCGGCCGAACAGCTCGTTGATCACCCAGTTGGCCGAAAGCTTGGCGTCGCGCCCCTTGGCGACCTCCTCGAAGAAGTCGGCCGAGGCCTTTTCCGCCACCAGAATGTCGGCGTCATAGGCGGTGAGCCCGTAATCGGCGACGAAGCGCGCCTTCTTGTCGTCCGGCAGTTCCGGCAGGCCAACGGCGAGCGCGTCGACATACGCCTGGTCGAACTCCAGCGGCAGCAGGTCCGGATCGGGGAAGTAGCGGTAGTCGTGCGCCTCCTCCTTGGAGCGCATCGAGCGGGTCTCGCCCTTGACCGGATCGAACAGGCGCGTCTCCTGGTCGATGCTGCCGCCGTCCTCCAGGATGCCGATCTGGCGGCGGGCCTCATACTCGATGGCCTGGCCGACGAAGCGGATGGAGTTGACGTTCTTGATCTCGCAGCGCGTGCCGAAGGCCCCGCCCGGCGCACGCACCGAGACGTTGACGTCGGCGCGCATCGAGCCCTGGTCCATGTTGCCGTCGCAGGTGCCCAAGTAACGCAGGATGGTGCGCAGCTTGGTGAGATAGGCCTTCGCCTCGTCGGCCGAGCGCAGGTCCGGCTTGGAGACGATCTCCATCAAGGCGACACCCGAGCGGTTGAGATCGACGAAGGACATGGTCGGGTGCTGGTCGTGCAGCGACTTGCCCGCGTCCTGCTCCAGATGCAGCCGCTCGACGCCCACCGTCACCTGCTCGCCGCCCGGCATGTCGAGCAGGACCTCGCCCTCGCCGACGATCGGCTGCTTGAACTGGGAGATCTGGTAGCCCTGCGGCAGGTCCGGATAGAAGTAGTTCTTGCGGTCGAACACGGACTTGAGGTTGATCTGCGCCTTGAGGCCGAGGCCCGTGCGGATGGCCTGCTTGACGCATTCCTCGTTGATCACCGGCAGCATGCCGGGCATCGCCGCATCGACGAGGCTGACATTGGCGTTCGGGTCCTTGCCGAACTCGGTCGAGGCGCCGGAAAACAGCTTGGCATTCGAGGTGACCTGGGCGTGCACCTCCATGCCGATCACGATTTCCCAGTCGCCCGTGGCGCCCTTGATGAACTTCTTGGGATCGGGGGTGCGGGTGTCGACGATGCTCATGCCGTGAAAGTCCTGCCCGTTGTGTCGTGCCTGTCGCCCGCCCCTGGCAAACCCTTCCCGCGCACGCGCGAAAAAGCCCGGGGGCGGACTAGTCCTGAACGCGTGCCGCGCGCACCGAAACGCGCGCCAGAACGCTTGAGTGTGTGGGTAGTGGGTCTTTGCCCTCCCCGCAAGGGGGGAGGTGGGGTGGGAAGATGAACGAAGCGAAAACCCGCCGCTTTGAACGCGGCGCAGGAACGTCCACTTGGAAAAGTGCCGCTCAATTTCTTGACACGTTCGTCCAACCGCCGATAACTGGCTCTATGGGGATCCGCGACCTCCCCACGAGGCGCCAGCCGAAGATCGCGTTCCATACAAATCCTTAAAAAGGAGGAACGCGCATGCCTGCCCCCAATGCCATTTCGCCTGAAAAACTCTCTCGCCTGATCGGCACGCCCCGCTCCCCTCTTCTGCTCGACATGCGCTCGGACGAAGACTATGCCAGCGACCCGCGCCTTTTGCCTGGAAGCTTGCACGTCGGAGATCGGGACCTTGCCGGCCTTGCAAAGCGCCTGGCCGGCAGCCCCTCGATCGCCATTTGCCATGCCGGACATCATCGCAGCCAGGGTGCGGCCGCCTGGCTGCGGGCGGAAGGTATCCCGTCCGAATATCTCGAAGGTGGCTTCGAGGCCTGGAGCGCTGCCGGGCTACCGCTGATCGATCCGGCGAAACTGCCCGCGCGCGACACACAGGATCGCACCGTCTGGGTCACCCGGGCGCGACCGAAGATCGACCGGATCGCCTGCCCCTGGCTGATCCGCCGCTTCCTCGACCCACGTGCAGTGGTTCTGTTCGTGGCCTCTTCCGAGGTGACAGGCGTCGCCGAACGGTACAACGCCGCCGCCTTCGACATCGAGCAGGTGTTTTGGAGCCATCGAGGCGACCTTTGCACCTTCGACGTCATGCTGAGCGAATTCGGGCTGTCCCTGCCGGCACTCGACCGTCTCGCCGCGATCGTCCGCGGCGCCGACACCGCGCGGCCGGACCTCGCGCCTGAAGCCGCGGGCCTGCTGGCCGCCTCGCTCGGGCTGTCACGAATGTACTCCGACGACCTTGAACAACTCGATGCCGGAATGCTGCTCTACGACGCCTTCTACCGCTGGGCACGCGACGCAGGCGACGAAACCCACAACTGGCCGACCAACAGACCCAAGGCAGGATGATGCGGACCCCACACCCTACCCTGGCCGAGGCCACCCGTATCTGGGCACGTATCGGCCTCCTCAGTTTCGGAGGTCCAGCCGGGCAGATAGCGCTGATGCATCGGATCCTGGTCGAGGAACAGCGCTGGCTCGGGGAGAAGCGCTTCCTGCACGCCCTCAACTACTGCATGCTGCTGCCGGGTCCGGAGGCAATGCAGTTGGCCGTCTACATCGGCTGGCTGATGCATCGAACGGTCGGCGGCATCATCGCAGGCGCCCTCTTCGTGCTGCCCGGCGTCGTGGCGATCATGGGCCTTAGCTGGATCTACGCGATCTATGGCGATGTCGGCGCGGTCGAGGCCGTGTTCTTCGGACTGAAGGCTGCTGTGCTCGCCATAGTGGTTCAGGCGGTCATCCGCATCGGCACCCGGGCGCTGACGAACCGCGTGATGGTCGGCATCGCAGCCGCTTCATTCGTGGGAATCTTCGGTTTCGGCGTACCCTTTCCTCTGATTATCCTGCTCGCGGGACTGATCGGGCTCATCGGCGCCCGCAAAGGTCTATCCGCATTCCGGAGCGGGCACGGACACGGCAAGGTCGGGCAAGTTCAGGTTGACGATGCTGCGACGATCCTCGGCGAAGAGATACCCGAGCACGCCCTAGTCAATCGCGGCTATGCGTTCCGCGTCTCGGCCGTGTTCCTCACCCTGTGGCTGCTGTCCGTGGGCGCGCTGATCGCAGCCCTTGGTCCCACCAACGTCTTCGCCCAGATCGCAAGCTTCTTCAGCGTCATGGCCGTGGTGACCTTTGGCGGGGCCTATGCGGTGCTGGCCTATGTCGCGCAAGAGGCAGTGCAGAACTACGGCTGGCTGGCCCCGGGCGAGATGCTGGATGGTCTCGGCATGGCCGAGACCACTCCTGGACCGCTGATCATGGTCACCCAGTTCGTCGGCTTCATGGGAGCCTATCGCGAGGCGGGCGGGCTATCGCCTCTGATGGCCGGAACGCTGGGCGGATTGCTGACCACCTGGGTGACCTTCATACCCTGCTTCCTGTGGATCTTCCTGGGCGCGCCCTTCATTGAGCGCCTGCGCGACAATCGCGCCCTGACCGCGGCGCTGACGGCAATCACCGCGGCGGTGGTCGGAGTGATCCTCAACCTGGCCGTCTGGTTCGCCCTGCATGTGGTTTTCGACGAGTTGCGCCGCGTCGTCGCCCTCGGCCTCAACCTCGACCTTCCGGTCTGGTCCTCGCTCAATTTCGCTGCGGCAGTGCTCGTCCTCGCGGCTCTCCTCGCCACATTCCGGTTCCGTCTCGGGCCGGTCACGGTCCTCGCAGGATGTGCGCTTGCCGGCCTTGCACTCAACTTGGCCGGGCTGCTGCGATAGGCGTGTCAACGGCGACACGCCATCCCTCAGCGCCCTCGGAATGAAGCGCCACCCGTCGGCCGGAAGCGGATTGAAGCCCCCCCCTCACGCCGCCGCGCTGGCCGTGCGGGCCTGGCGGAACGTCACGAGCCGGCGGGTGTCCTCGTCCCACAGGACGAGCTTCACGCAGCCAAAACTCTGGCGCAGGGTGATGCGGTTCATGTCGCGCAGTTCGGGGAAATCGCGCATCACCTCGCTGAGGCGATAGAACGGGATCTTGCTGGACAGGTGATGCACGTGGTGGATGCCGATATTGCCGGTAAACCACTGCAGGACCGGCGGCAGGTCGTAATGCGAGCTGCCCTCCAGCGCCGCGGTCTGGAAGTTCCACTCGCCGGCCTTCGACCAGTGGGTTTCCTCGAACTGGTGCTGGACATAGAACAGCCAGACGCCGGCGGTCGCCGCCATCAGGATGATCGGCCCCTGCACCATCAGGAAAGGCCCGAGCCCCGCCGCCCAGATGAGCAGCGCGGCTATGCCGGCGATGCACAGGTTGGTGGCGAGCGTCGAGAGCCACGGCTCCAGGCCGCCACGCATCATGCCGAACGGCAAGCGGTACTGGCACACGAACAGCCATGCCGGCCCCAGCCCGAACATCACCAGGGGATGCCGGTAGAGCCGGTAGCGCAGCCGCCCGCTCCAGGGCAGCGCCTGGTACTCCCTGACCGTCAGCGTGTCGATGTCGCCGATGCCGCGCTGGTCGAGGTTGCCGGTCGAGGCGTGGTGGACCGCATGGCTCCGCCGCCAGTAGTCGTAGGGCGTGAAGGTCAGCACGCCGAGCGCGCGCCCCGTCCAGTCGTTGAGCCGGCGCTGCGAGAACAGCGAGCCGTGCCCGCAATCGTGCTGCAGCATGAACAGGCGCACGAGAAGGCCGGCGGCCGGCACGGTCAGGACGAGGCCCCACCACTGGCCGTGGTTCACCAGCACCGCCGCCGCTGCCCACAGGGCCGCGAAGGGCAGCAGGCTGGCGAGGATCTCGAAGACGCTACGCCCCGTGCTCGGCTTGCGATACTTGGCCAGCGAGGCGTTCCAGGAGCGCGGCTTTTCCGCCGGACGGCAGTCAGTGTTCACCAATATCTATCCAATCCGGGAGCGAGCCCCCCATGGAGGAATTGAGGTACCAACTCGCCTGCAAGACTGTCTGTTTTCGCAAGGGTGCGATAGCGGCCAGTCACGGAAGGGACCTCCCATTTCGGCAGGGATTTGGCAAGACAATTCGTCGCCTCGGGCCGCGACACTCCGCCCCTTACCGGCCCCCTTACCGCCCTCTCGCCATCAGGATGAAGCGCAGCACGGCGGCGACGGCCTCGTAGAGCTCCACCGGGATTTCCCGGTCGAGCTCGATCTGCGACAGCGCCTCGGCCAGGGCCGCGTCCTCTTCCACCGGCACGCCGTGTTCGGCCGCCAGTTCCAGGATGCGGGCAGCGATGGCGCCGCGCCCCCTGGCGGTGACGCGCGGTGCGCCGGCATGGTCGTAGTGCAGCGCCACCGCCAGCCGGCGGCGCGGGTCCTGCTCCTCGCTCATGAGACCACGTCCACGAACTGGCCGGATGGCGCGGGCGGATCGTCCGGCAGTCCGCTGGTCACCTTGAGATCGACCACCTCCAGCCCCTGTTCGGCAAGCGTCGCGGCAAGGCGCGGCAGCCGCTCGTTGAGGTCCGCGGCGATGTCCTCCCGCACGGCCCAAAGGCTGGCGAACAGCCGGGGACCGTCGAGCCCGACCAGCGCCTCCACCGCGCCGGTTGCCTCCGTGTCGAGCGCAAAGCGCAGCCGCCAGGCGGGATGCGCGCCCTCCCCGTCGTGGCCGGGCGTGTCGTCGCGGCCGATCTGCAGCGAGATCACCGCGCTCTGCCCGCCGACCACCAGCGGCAGGTCGAGCACCCGGTCGAACAGCGCCGCATCGCCCGCGCCCTCGCCATCGGCCAGCAACCCGCGCGAGGCCAGCGAAGCGAGCCGCAGCCGGGCCAGCGCCGCCTCGGTCTTGGCCGCAAGGATGGCGGCGGCTTCCTCGCCGTCGCGCGCCAGCAGGGCCGAGATCAGCTCGCCGCTGGCGCGGGCCGGCTTTTCGCCGCGCGGATGCCGGGAAATGCCGGGCAGCGGCGGCGGGGTCGCCTGCCGGGCCGGCGCCTCGCGCCCCCCGGCCGCCCCTTTCAGCACGCGCAGGAGCCCGTTCAACGCCTCGTCGAGACTGGGAGCCCCGCTCGCCGCCCCGCGCCCCGTCACGCCCTCCAGCGCCGCCTTGAGCGCGGGGCCATCCAGCCGGCCTTCCCGGGTTCCGGCAGGATCCAGCCGGAAGCCGAGCAGGCTCGCCAGCGCGCTCGTCACCGCAGGCGGCAGCAAGCCGCCCGCCGCCCCGGCGGGCGCTGCGGCCAGCGTCGCGGCAAGGCCGCCATAGAGCGGCGACAAGCCATCCTGGCGGGCGGCAAGGGAGGTGGCGAGCGCGGTGATGCGGGCGAGTGCCGCCGCCTCGCCGGAGGCCGCACTGGATGCGCCCTGCGGGGCGCCCTGGCCGGCGTTTTGCGGTGCGGCGCTGACCTGATAGCGCGGGCCGTCTGGGCCGCGCTCGACGCTCAGCGTGGCGCGCGTGCCGAGCGGCAGCATCTCCTGCCCCTCGACATCGAGCTGAAAACCGCCCGCCCCTGCCCCGCCCCCTGCAATCAGCCGCATGACGTTGTCGGTCAGGTGCTTGGCGACGCGCACGGCGATCACGTCGCCGACATTCAGCATCGGCACGCGGCTCACCGGCCGCACCGCGACGACGCCGCTCTGGTTGCTCTGGGATGTCACGCGAGAGATCATGCGCGGGGCCTCGCCGTGCTGCCGTCCAGCCTCGCGCCGACGGTGAGTGAGCCTAGCAGATTCGCGAAATCCCGCCGATCCCGCTTATGGAGCGGTCTGCCGTTTGATTTCCGTCAAATAGTTTCCTCCGCAACGATCCTACAGTAACCGGGCAGCGGCCGCCGCACCGGCGCCGCGAACAGAGGACGGGCTGCCATGGGACTGATGAAGCGCCTCGACGAACGTGCCGGGCTGATGGGGCGGATGATGCGCACGGTTGGCGCCGACGACACGCTGCCGTCCGGCATGATCCTGGAAAGCACGATGCGCACAGCCGCCGCCCGCTGCATGGCTGCGAACGGCCGCAGGACTGCGCGAACTGGCTCGAAGAGCACGCCGACGGCGCTGCCCACGCGCCGGGATTCTGCCCCAATGGCGAGCTGTTCGCCGCCTGGACGGGCCGTTCCGGCAACTAGGCTGCGACCTTGCTTCGCCGCGCGGCTTCGGGCGTGCGCAAGAGACGGTGCTGCAGGCCTCGGCCCCTGCCTCAGCGGCGGTGGCGCTGTGCCCGCTTGCGGATGCCGTGCACGATGGCGGCGAGCACCAGCGCGCCGACAAAGCGGAACGGCAGCACGGCCAGCGGCCCACCGTCATAGCCGCCGAGCGCCCGCACGCCGCTCGCCGACAGCGAAACGTCGATCAGCACGCTGATCACTGCAGCCGCGAAGCCGGCGATGATCAGCTTGGCGCGCGCGTCGGCATACCAGCCGAGCGCCGCCCCGATCAGCAGCGCGAAAGGGTTCAACAGGCCGGCAAGGCCGAAAAGCAGCGGCAGGGATTCGGTCGGGCTCATGCCGCTGTTTTAGGATCGCGGGACACAAAAGGGAACTGCAATCGCGCCCCCGCGCGCCTTCACGCGAGCGCGACATTTCCGCAACACGGATCGACGACACTGGCCCGCCCCGACCGGGCACCGCCCGCGCTGCCTTGCGCGGCGGGCGCTCAACGCCTATCTGTGGCGCGTCAACTTCGGAGAGCTTATGCGCAGCCAGCTCGAGACCCGGTAAAGCCCGGTCCATCGAGAACAGACCGGGCAACAAACCCACGCACGACCGCTTGCGTTGCGGGCGGCGGTGACGTGCGCGTGTGAACTGCATCTCCGGACACTCCGAAAATGGATATTTCCAAGGCCGAGCAGCGGGTCCTGCACCTGCTCGCTCAAGGCGGCCATGTGCTCGTCGAAAAGGACGAGCGCGGCCGCATCGAAGAGCTCGCCATCGTCACCCGCGAGGGCTGGCACAACACCGGGCTGACGCTTGACCTCTTTCGCAAGCTGAAGCGGCGCCGGCTCATCGCCTCCGCCCAGTCCGGCCCCTACCGTATCACCCGTCTCGGGCTGTTGCGGGTCCGTTCGCAACTGGACAATCGCTGAAACCCCGCCGCCGCCGCGCCCCGCGCCGCGGCGGCGGCCTCGATGCGGGTGTTTGCCTCTTTTCAAATGCCATCGGTTGTGGATTGCTGGGCAGATCGACGTCCCACCTGCCGGAGTTCTTCCATGTCTTTCGAAACCTGGCTGGCCTTTTCCGCCGCCTCCTTCGTAATGCTCGCCATCCCCGGCCCGACGATCCTGCTGGTCGTCTCCTATGCGCTCGCCCATGGCCGGGCGGTGGCCTCGGCGACCGTCATCGGCGTGGCGCTCGGCGACCTCACCGCGATGACCGCCTCGCTGCTCGGCCTCGGCGCGCTGCTCGCCACCTCGGCGACCCTGTTCACGGTGCTGAAGTGGATCGGCGCCGCCTATCTGATCTGGCTCGGGCTGAAGCTCTGGCGCGCGCCCGTTGCCGACACGGCGCCGCAGGAGATGGCGGACGGCACCCCTGGCCCCGCATCTGCCCCGACCCGCGCGCCGATGCTGCGCATCGCCCTGCACGCCTATGCGGTGACGGCGCTCAATCCCAAGAGCATCGTCTTCTTCATCGCCTTCCTGCCGATGTTCATCGATCCGGCGCGCCCGCTGCTGCAGCAGGCGGTGATTCTCGAGGCGACCTTCGTCATCCTCGCCGCGCTCAATGCCGCCGCCTACGGGCTGATGGCCTCACTGGTGCGCACGCGCATCCGCCGCCCCTCCGTCCGGCGCTGGATCAACCGCAGCGGCGGCACCTTGATGATCGGTGCCGGCCTGCTGGCGCTCGGCTGGCGCCGCGCGGCGGCCAACTGACGGGGCTTCGCCCACCGCTTGCAACCGCAAACCGCAAACAAAACGGGGAGGCAGTGCCTCCCCGTCGTCGCTTCGGGTCTCTTGCGGGTCAATCAGGCGCGCAGCCGCTCGGTCGGCTCGCGCATCGTCACCAGTTCCTCCGCCGCCGTCGGATGCACCGCCATCGTCGCATCGAAGTCCGCCTTGGTGGCGCCCATCCGCAGCGCGATGCCGAGCACCTGCACCAGTTCGCCGGCGTCATGGCCGAGGAGGTGCACGCCGAGCACCCGGTCCGTCTCCGGCCGCACCAGCACCTTCATCAGCATCTTCTCGTCGCGCCCCGACAGCGTGTGCTTCATCGGACGGAAATGCGCCTTGTAGACGTCGACCGCGCCGTAGCGTTCCAGCGCCTCCGCCTGGGTCAGGCCGACCGTGCCGATTTCCGGCTGCGAGAACACCGCCGTCGGGATCATCGAGTGATCGGCAGACCATTCCTTGCCGCCAAAGACGCTGTCGGCGAAGGCATGGCCCTCACGGATCGCCACCGGCGTCAGGTTGACCCGGTCGGTGACATCGCCGACCGCATAGATC
The DNA here is from genome assembly GCF_900185745.1 of Stappia sp. TSB10GB4. Taxonomy (NCBI): domain Bacteria; kingdom Pseudomonadati; phylum Pseudomonadota; class Alphaproteobacteria; order Hyphomicrobiales; family Stappiaceae; genus Stappia; species Stappia sp. TSB10GB4. Next base: position 95,246 of record NZ_FYAV01000038.1, read on the forward strand.
GACGGCACGTTGGTCTGCGACGCCTCGTTGACGAGGATCGCCCCCGAAGACGCCAGCTCTACCCCCGCCTTGTCGAGGCCGAGACCGGCGGTATTCGGCCGCCGGCCGATGGCGAACATGATCTTGTCCGCGACAAGCGTCTCGCCCTTGCGGGTGTGGCCGACCAGCCCCTCCCCGGTCTTCTCGATGGAGGAGAACACGTCGCCGCACAGGACGCGGATGCCCTTCTTCTCCATCTCCTCGTGCAGGACCGCACGAAGGTCATCGTCGAAGCCGCGCAGGATCTCTTCCCCGCGATAGATCAGCGTCGTCTCCGCGCCGAGCCCGGCGAAAATCCCCGCGAACTCGACCGCGATATACCCGCCGCCGGCCACCACAATGCGCTTCGGCAGGTCGGCGAGATGGAACACTTCGTTGGAGGTGATGACGTGCTCGCCGCCCGGCAGGCCGGCGTCGACATTGGGCGTCGCGCCGACCGCGATCAGGATCCGCTCGGCGCGGATGCGCCGCCCGTCGGTCAGCAGGTGTACCGTGTGGGCGTCTTCCAGCACCGCCCGCGTGTCGAACAGTTCGACGCCGGAGCGCTCCAGGTTGCGGCGGTAGATCGCCTCCAGCCGAGCGATCTCCCGGTCCTTGGCATCGATGAGCCGCTCCCAGTCGAAACGGCGCTCGCCCACCTGCCAGCCGAAGCCGGCCGCGTCCTCGAATTCCTCGGAAAAGCGCGAGGCATAGACCATCAGCTTCTTCGGCACGCAGCCACGGATCACGCAGGTCCCGCCGTAGCGGTATTCCTCGGCGATGCCCACGCGCGCGCCATGGGTCGCGGCGATGCGGGCCGCGCGCACGCCGCCCGAACCACCGCCGATGACGAAGAGGTCGAAGTCGAAATCGCTCATGCCTGGAGCCCTCTCGGCCCTGATTATTGCGCCGGGGCTTCCGTCGGCTGAGTCTCCTGCGCCTCCTGGCGCTTAATCATTTCCTCGCGCACCAGGGTCACCATTTCGGTCGAGATCGCATCGCCCCACTGCTTGGCGGCACCGATCGACAGCGCCCGCAGCTCCGGCTCGACGGCGGAATACTTCTGGCCCAGCGGCGTGTTGTAGAAGGCCGCCAGTTCGTTCAATTCCTCGACGGTAAAGCGGCGCGCCCAGACCTCGTAAACCACCCGGTTGAGCTCCGGACGGCGCCCGGCGAGGGACAGGGCCACATCGGTCACCACCTCGTCGATCATCCCGGTGTTCGCCGGATCGTTCTGGATGAACAGGCTGCGGGTCCGCTCCGCCATCAGCGGCAGCACATCGTCGAAGGCGCGGATCGCCTGCGCCGCCTGCACGGCGTTGCGCGCGGCCGTGATGTGCTCCTCGGAAAAGCTCTCCTGGGCATGGGTCGCCTGGGCGAGGGACAGCAGCATCGCCGCCGCCGTGGCGGCGGCCGTCGCGGATTTCCGGCAGAAATCAAACATCGGATACTCCATGAGCAAGTGATCGGGTGCCCGGCCGCCTTCGCCGGGCTGGTCCTTGAAGGTCAGTTTTGCTGGTCGGCGACGGGAAGCAGGCGCTCCACTCCATCGGCCCCGGCCAGATACGCGGCATCGGCGATGCCGAGAAAGAGCCCGTGGTCCACCACCCCCGGAATGTCGAGCAATGACCGCGACAGAGCCTCCGGATCGGTGATCTCGCGCAAATCGATGTCGAGAATATGGTGGCCGCCATCCGTGACAAACGGCGTGTCCCCGCCGCGCAGCAGGATCGGCGCATCATAGCCAAGGTTCGAAAGTGCCCGGGCGACCGCGTTGCGGGTGACGCGAAGACCGAAGGGCACCACCTCGACCGGCAGCGCGAAGGCGCCGAGACGCGCCACTTTCTTGCTGGCATCGGCGATGACGATCATGCGCCGGGAGGCGGTCGCGACGATCTTTTCCCGCAGCAAGGCGCCGCCGCCGCCCTTGATCAGCCGCAGCTTCGGGTCGAGTTCGTCCGCCCCGTCGACGGTCAGGTCGAGCTCGGGGCAATCCTCCAGCGTCGCCAGCGGCACGCCGAGTTCGCGGCACAGCGCCGCCGTGCGCTCCGAGGTCGGCACCCCGATCACCGACAGCCCGCCCTGGACCTTTTCCGCCAGGGCGCGGACGAACTGCTCCGCCGTGGACCCGGTGCCGATGCCAAGACGCATCCCCGGCGTCACCTCTTCCAGCGCCGCCTCGGCGGCCTGTCTCTTAAGCTGATCGCTCATCCCGTTCCGTTCGTCGTTCCGCGTCGTTCCGCGTCGGTCCCGCGGCCGTGGCGCCTGCCGCCGACCGTGCCCGGCGGGTTTAGCATGGGAACCGCGCAAGGCAAAGAACCCGCGACATGCGCCGCGCCGGCACGCCCTCACACGTTTTGCGGGAGCAGCAATCCGAGACAAAAACTACCGCTGCGTTAACCAACAATTCAAGCAATCATGCAAAACTATTACCAGAAAATTATTGCATAACCCTTTGGGATAGGGCGGAAACCGGAGATCCAACCATGCGTCTATTCGCGGCAGCGAGACCGAAAATCACCGACGATTCCAATACGGTCCGGAGCGAAGAGATCCACGCAACCGAGACGGACAAACCTGCCGCGACGTCGGCCGAGACATCCTTGTCGCTGGCGCGCGATCAGCAGACGGCGCTGACGCTCGACCTGATCGAATCCGATCTGCGGGCCGCCGCCAGCAGCATCGGCACCGGCGCGCAGGACCTGCGCGCGCGGGTCGGCGAGCAGTTGCAGCAGCTTTCGGATATCCGCGGTCACTCGCAGGCGCTGCACAGCGAAACGCGCCATGCCGACGAGACCGCCCACAGCCTCTCCGCCTCGGTCGAGCAGCTCGTCGCGGCGAGCAACGAGATCGATGAACAGGTCCGCAATTCCTCGCGTCTGGCCGAGGAAGCGCGCCAGGTCGCCGACACCGCCAACACCGGCATCCAGGAGCTGAAAAGCGCCATCGACGCCATCGCCAATGTCGTCCGGCTGATCTCCGACGTCGCCAAGCAGACCAACTTGCTCGCGCTCAACGCCACCATCGAGGCCGCCCGCGCGGGCGAAGCCGGCCGGGGCTTCGCCGTGGTCGCCAGCGAGGTCAAGGCACTGTCGGTGGAGACCCAGAACGCCACCGACGAGATCGTCGCCAACATCGCCCGCCTGCAGAGCTCGGCCGAGGGGAGTATTCTTGCCGTCGACCGCATCATCGGCGTGATCGGCGAGATCCGGCCGAGCTTCGCCGCCGTCGCCGAAGCCGTCGGCCGACAGTTGGAAACCACCCGCTCGGTCGGCGAAACCGCAAGGGAAACCGCCGATTTCGTGCGGGCGGTGACCGAGAAAGTCTCGACGATCACCGAGGCGACGGACAGCGCCGAGCGCGCCGGCGAGGCCGCCGGCGAGGCCTCCCGCTCGATGCTCGCCCTGGGGAACAGTCTGAGCGGCCGGTTCACGATGATGATCCGCCAGACGGCGATCGGCGACCGGCGGCGCGACGACCGGCTGCCGGCGGAACTGTCCGGAACCCTGACCCAGTCGGGCCGCGACTACCGCATCAAGACGCTGGACCTGTCGACCGGCGGCGTTCTTCTCGCCCCGCAACAGGGCGAGGAACGCGCCAAAGAAGGCCCGGCAACGGTCGATCTCTCCGGTCTCGGCCGCACGGCGCTGCAGATCGTCGCGGTCACCGATCTCGGCATGCACTGCGCCTTCGAGCGGCCGGACGAGGCCTTCGTCGCCCGCCTTGCCGAGGTGCTGGCGCGGGTGCGCGACGAGTTGTCCCCGTCGATCGAGCGAGCCCAGGACGGTGCCCGCCGGGTCATCGAGGCGATGGAGCAGGCGGTGGCCAAGCGCGAGCTGACGCTCGACGCCTTGTTCGACATCGATTATCAGCCGATCCCCGACACCAATCCGCGCCAGGTCTCGAACCGCGCGCTCAAAGTGCTGGAGCGGATCCTGCCGCCGATCCAGGAAGATATCCTCGCCCGCGCCAAGGGCAGCGGCCTCGTCTTCTGCGTCGCGGTCGACCGCAACGCCTATCTGCCGGTGCACAATGCCGCCTATTCCCAGCCGCAGCGCCCCGACGACCCGGCCTGGAACGCCGCCAACTGCCGCAACCGACGGATCTTCGACGACCGCGCCGGCCTGAGCGCGGCGCGCAACACCCGCCCCTTCCTGGTGCAGACTTATCCCCGCGACATGGGCAACGGCACGATCATCTGGATGCGCGAGATCGACGCACCTATCACCGTCTCCGGCCGCCACTGGGGCGGCTTCCGCACCGCCTACAAGCTGTAAGGCGATTTTGCGCGGCGATCGCGCGAAATCACCAGCCCAGGGGCAAAAAAGCAAGGCGCCCGAACAGGTTAGCGCCGGGCGCCGGGCTTGCAAAAATTGAGACGGATTTTGCAAAATCGCGCGCCAAAATCGCGAAATTTTGCGCAAACCCTCTCAAATCGGCCTTACCACCACTTGCCCGGCTCGAAGCGGCCGGCAGCCTCCTCGATGACGGTGCCGAGGGTGTAGAGCGTCTCCTCGCCGAAGGGCCGCCCGATGAGCTGCAGGCCGAGCGGCAGGCCGGAGCCGGTCAGCCCGGCGGGGACAGCCAGTCCCGGCAGGCCGGCCATGTTCACGGTCACGGTGAAGACGTCGTTGAGGTACATCTGCACCGGGTCGCCGCTGAAGGCGCCCGGCGCGAAGGCCGCATCCGGCGTTGCCGGCGTCAGGATCGCGTCGACGCCCGCCTCGAAGGCCTCGTCAAAATCACGCTTGATCAAACTACGGACCTTCTGGGCGCGCAGGTAGTAGGCGTCATAGTAGCCGGCCGAGAGCACATAGGTGCCGATCAGCACGCGGCGCTTGACCTCGGCGCCGAAGCCGGCGGCCCGGGTGTTCTCGTACATGTCGGCGATATCCTCGCCCGGAACCCGCAAGCCGTAGCGCACGCCGTCGTAGCGGGCAAGGTTCGACGAAGCCTCGGCCGGGGCGACGATGTAATAGGCCGGCAGCGCGTATTTGGTGTGCGGCAGGCTGATCTCGACGATCTCCGCGCCCGCCGCTTTCAGCCAGTCGATGCCCTGCTGCCAGAGCGCGGCGATCTCCGCCGGCAGGCCGTCGATGCGGTATTCGGCCGGAATGCCGATCTTCAAACCCTTGACCGAACGGCCGATGGCCGCCTCGTAATCCGGCACCGGTATGTCGACCGAGGTCGTGTCCCTGGCGTCGACCGAGGCCATCGAGCGCATCATGATGGCGTTGTCGCGCAGCGTGCGGGTGATCGGGCCGGCCTGGTCGAGCGAGGAGGCGAAGGCGACGACGCCCCAGCGCGAGCAGCGGCCATAGGTCGGCTTCATGCCGACCGTGCCGGTGAGCGCCGCCGGCTGGCGGATCGAGCCGCCGGTGTCGGTCGCCGTGGCGCCGGCGCAGAGCCAGGCCGCGACCGCGGCGGCCGAACCGCCCGACGAGCCGCCCGGCACCAGCGCCTCGTTGGAGCCCTCGCGGCGCCAGGGGTTGACGACGTTGCCGTAGTAAGAGGTCTCGTTGGACGAGCCCATGGCGAACTCGTCCATGTTGAGCTTGCCCAGCATCACCGCGCCATCGGCCCACAGGTTCGCCGTCACGGTCGATTCGTAGGGCGGCTTGAACCCGTCGAGGATGTGGCTGCAGGCCTGGGTGTGGACGCCCTCGGTGGCGAACAGGTCCTTGATGCCGAGCGGAATGCCCTCCAGCGCCCCGCCCTCGCCGCGCGCCAGCCGCTCGTCGGAGCGCTTGGCCATCTCGAGCGCCCGCTCGGCGGTGACCGCGACATAGGCGTTGATCGCCGGATTGGCCGCCTCGATGGCCGCAAGATAGGCCTGCGTCAGCTCGCTCGCGGTGATCTCGCGGGCGGCGAGCCGCGCGCGGGCCTCCGCCAGGGTCAGTTTGGTCAGCTCGGTCATCGGGGTCTCGCTCGGACTGGATCTCGCTGGTGGTCTGGGAGGCACGGCGCTCGGCGCCCTCTCTTGGGAGCCTGTCTCGCGCCCCGCGCGGCCCGCGTCAAGTGCGACGGGTCAGCGCCTTTCGGTAGAAGACGGAATAGCTGCTGTCGGGGTAGTCGAGAACCGGGCCGCACCGAACAAAACCGCCGCGTTCATACACCCGCCAGGCCGCAGGATGCCGGTCGCCGGTCTCAAGCACCAGTTCGGCGACCCCCTCGGCCTCGGCCAAGGCCTCGATCCGTTCCAGGATCGCCCGACCGATGCCGCGCGCTCTCGCCTGCGGCCGGGTGTACATGCGCTTGACCTCGCCGACCCCGTCGGGGTGGCGCAACAGCGCGCCGCAGCCCAGCGCCTCGCCGGAGGCCGGATCGCGGGCGACAAACACGGTGGTCTGCGATCCCGCCATCTCCTCCACGCTCATGTGGAAGCAGAATTCCGGCGGTGTGAGCTCGAGCAGCACGGCGTTCAACTCGCCGACCAGCGCCCGCATGTCGTCGGTCAGCGGGCTTTCAATGCCCACCCGGACCGACATGCCTATTCCACCACCTTGGGAACCATGAAGAAATTGTCGTCGGAGGCCGGGGCATTGGCCACGACCTTTTCCGGATAGCCGCCATCGCTGACGACGTCGGCCCGCTTCTTCATCTGCTGATGGACGACGGAGGTCATCGGCTCGACGCCGTCCACATTGACCTCGTCGAGCTGCTCGACAAAGGCCAGGATCGTGTTGAGCTCGCCGGTCATCCGGCCAGCCTCTTCATCCGTCACCTTGATCCGCGCCAGATGGGCGACGCGCTTCACCGTATCGACATCGACGGACATGCGAATTCTCCAACAGATCGGGCCTGAAAGGGTGCGGGCCTTGCGAACGTGGCCCCTCCGTGACGACAGGCCCGCCGCAATGCCGGCAAGCCCGGCCGGCAACAATGCCGGCGGGCCACACCCGCTTGACCGGGCTATATCATCCGCATCCTTCGCCCCGCAAGCCGCAGCCGGCGCGCAAATCAATTAGGCCAGCCTTCGCCCGATCAGGCGGCAGCCCCCTGCCCGCAGGCGGACGGGCCGAGCGCGGAACAGGCGGCGGCGGAGGGCCGCGACGCCGACAGGCCGGAGCCCGGAGCGGCAGACGCATGCCTGCCGGTTGAGGCATGGGCGGGGGCATGGGCGGAGGCCAGAGCGGAGGCCGCCAGCCCGCGCCACTGCTCCTCCTCGATGATCCGGCCGAGATGCCAGCGCTGACGGAGGGATACCGTCTCGCGGAAGACGCGGCCGTCGATCTCGACCCCGTCGAAGCGGCAGGAGAACTCCGCCGTCTCGCCCGCCCGGTCGCAGACCAGCCCGTCGATGGTGCCCCGCAGCATGGCGAAGCGGCGGGCAACGGGCTGCAGCTTGCGCAGCACCCCCTCCAGCCCCTCGGCCGCCAGCGCGCCATTGTCGAACAGGCGAATATCGGGGGCGAAATGCGCCCGCGCCGCGCCGAGCAGATCGCCGCGCGCCAGCGACACCAGATAGTCGTCAAGCCGGCCGCGGAACGGCGAAACGCGCAGGCGGGAGCGAAGCGGAAGGGCAGTCGTCATGGCGGCACCTGTTCTGGACTGACGAGAACATTACGAGAACATTCTGCGTGTGTCCAGTGGTCTCGCCGGAGAGGGCAGCGCCCCGTCGGAGCCGAATCCCGACCGACAGCGAAACTGCCGTCGAATTCTCTACCAGGTTGATCTATCCTTACCCGTATGGACAACCCGCAGCGTATTCATACCGTACTGGTAGAACGCACACCCAAGCCGTTGTGCGACGACTGCCTGGCAGGCTTGGCGGATATATCTCCACGCCAGCAGGTGAATGTTATTGCCAGGTCATTCGGCCTGACAACGGACTTTGAGCGGGCGCATAGCCAGTGTTCCCAATGTGGCGAGGACAAATTGGTAACAAGGTCTCTGCGACACGCCCGCCGAAACCCTAAGTAAATAAGTGACTGCCCATGGGGTTCGGCAGCAGACGGCCGGCACGTGTCCCCACCATCGCTCTGGCAACCAATGGGCCCCGGCGCGCGCTTGCGCGCGGCCGGGGTGACGGCAGAGGGGAAGCCAGGGCCGCGCCTCCCCTCCGACGTCATCCCGGCCGCAGGCGAAGCCGGAGAGCCGGGAGCCATTGGCAACCCCGGCAGGTGTTCTTCGCTCCAACCTCCCCATGCGTCATTCCGGCAAAGCGAAGCGCGAGCCGGAACCGGAGAGCCACGGCGTTTGCGGGGTCGTCCGGGAGCGCGCCCCGCCGATGTGCCCTCGCGCCCGCTCTGGCAGCCAATGGGCACCGGGTCGCGCTAGCGCGCGCCCGGTGTGACCTCGGAGGGGTAGGAAAGCGCCCACCCGTCCCAAGCGCCCGCGCGCAGCAGCGGAGGAGCGCGAGGCCGTGCCTCCCTCAGATCTCCAGCGAGGCGCCGGGGGCGGTGACCTTCACGCGCGGGCCCTGGTCGCCCATTTCCCGCACGAAGGCATCCGCCGACTGATCGAGCATCGGGAACGTGCCGAAGTGGCAGGGGATGACCGTGTCGAAATCGAAGAAGCGGCGGCAGGCGAGCGCGGCGGTGCGCGCGCCCATGGTGAAGCGGTCGCCGATCGGCACGATGCCGACCTTCGGCGCGTAGAGCTCGTTGATCAGCGCCATATCGCCGAAAATGTCGGTATCGCCCATGTGGTAGAGCGTCGGCTGGCCCTTGGCGCGCACGATCAGGCCGTTCGGCTGGCCCAGATAGACCGGCGGCCAGCCGCCGGCGAGCGAGGACGAGGTGTGGTGCGCCTGGGTGAGCGAGACCGCGAAGGGGCCGACATCGACCGTGCCGCCGCAGCCCATCGGGTTGATGTTCTCGTGGCCCTGCGACTGGACCCACATGGAGACCTCGAAATTCGCCGTGACCTGCGCGCCCGTCGCCTTGGCGATGGCGACGGCGTCGCCGGTATGGTCGTCATGGCCGTGGCTGAGCAGGATGTGGGTGACGCCCGCGCTGGCCTCCTCGACGGTCATGTCGGACGGAAAGGACGGATTGCCGCTAAGGAACGGGTCGATGAGGAGGATCGCGCCGGGAAGTTCGACGCGGAACGCCGAATGGCCGAGATAGGTGAGCTTCATGATGGCTGCCTTCGGATCTGGTTGGAACTCTCCCGCCGGAATCTAGCCACTTGTCGGCAAACGGCAATCCCGGAGCTGTTCGCCCCTGCCATGCCGTGCTAAAGCCGCTGAATGGCGACAGACCCTCTCCTTGCGCTGGAAGATTTCGCGGCGCGCCTCCCCCGCATCGGACGCCTGATCGGTCTCGATCTCGGCACCAAGACCATCGGCCTTGCGCTGTCCGATCTCGGGCGCGGCATCGCCTCGCCGCTGGAGACGATCCGGCGCAAGAAATTCGGCGTCGATGCCGCCGCGCTGCTCGACATCTGCGCCAAACACGAGGTGCGCGGGCTGGTGCTCGGCCTGCCGCTCAACATGGACGGCACGGAAGGCCCGCGCGTGCAGGCGACCCGTGCGTTTGCCCGCAATCTCGCGGCGCTGACCGACATTCCGATGACCGCCTGGGACGAGCGCCTGTCGACCGCCGCCGTCACCCGCACGCTGATCGAGGCCGACCGCTCCCGCGCCCGCCGGGCCGAGCTGGTCGACAAGATGGCCGCCTCCTACATCCTGCAGGGCCTGCTCGACCGCCTGACCTATGGCAGCCTCGACGAGCAGGACGACGGGCCGGACTATGGGCCAGGCGGCATACCCGACGACGGGCAGCCATGAACGGCGTCTTCAACGCGCTGATTCCGGTGCTGCTGGTGATCGCCGCCGGCAACATCGTCGCGCGCATGGGCCTGATCACCGGCGACCAGTGGCGCGGCATCGAGAAGATCGCCTATTTCCTGCTGTTCCCGGCGCTGATCATCCGCACCGTCGCCAAGACCGACTTCCTGGCGATCCCCGCCTTCGGCATGAGCGCGGCGCTGATCCTGTCGATCCTGGCGATGTCGGCGCTGACGCTGGCGCTGCAACCGCTTTTGGCGACGCGGTTCGGCATCACCGGGCCGCGCTTCAGCTCGATCTTCCAGGGCGCGACGCGCTGGAACACCTTCGTCGCGCTGGCCATCGCCGACGAGTTGCTGGGCCGCGAGGGCGTCGCGCTGCTGGCGGTGGCGGTGGTGGCGATGATCCCGCTGCTCAATGTCATCAACGTGCTGGTGCTGGCGCGCTTTGCCAGCGGTTCCCCGCCCGGCGCCGGCCGCATCGCGCTGGATCTGCTGAAAAATCCGCTGATCTGGTCGACCGGCGCCGGGCTGGCGTTCAACCTCACCGGCCTGCCGCTGCCGCGCTTTGCCGATGCGACGCTGCAGATCCTCGGCAATGCGGCGCTGCCGATCGGCATCGTCTGCGTCGGCGCCGGGCTGAACCTTGCCGCCCTGCGCCGCCCCGGTCCCGCGCTCGCCACCGCCACGGTGCTGAAGCTCGTCGTGATGCCGGTCTTCGGCGTCGCCTTCGCGCTGCTGCTCGGCCTCGACGGCGCCGCGCTTTCGGCGGTGATCATCGCCATGGCGGTGCCGTCCGCCGGCAATGCCTATCTGCTCGCCCGCCAGATGGGCGGCGACGCACCGCTGATGGCCGAGATCCTGACCCTGCAGACGGTGCTGGCGGCGGTTACCATGCCGTTGGCCCTGCTGCTCGCTCATTAGGAAACACGCTCTCACGGCCATCTAGTGCGGTTTTCTGCGCTTCCGGTGCTCACGTACCTGAATGTACGCTGCGCTCCGGTTCTCGAAACCCACACTATCTGGCTCGTGGGAGCGCGTTTCGATCTGTCACGCGGGCGCGCGTTTCGGCTCAATGCCCCCCGCCGGTGGAGAACGCCTCGCCGCGCTTGAGCCCGCGCCGGGAAGCGCCTATAGGGTTGGCTTTAATGAGCGCTCATCATCCCCCCCTCGCGGAGCTTTATCCGCACCGTCACCTCCTCGGCATCGAGGGCCTGCAGCCCAACGAGATCGTTGCGCTGCTCGACCAGGCGGAAGCCGCCGTCGAAATCAGCCGGCAGGTCGAGAAGAAAAAGGCCGTGCTGCGCGGCCGGACCCAGATCAACCTGTTCTTCGAGGCCTCGACGCGGACCCAGTCCTCGTTCGAGATCGCCGGCAAGCGGCTCGGCGCCGACGTGATGAACATGTCGGTCGCCTCGTCCTCGGTGAAGAAGGGCGAGACGCTGATCGACACGGCGGCGACGCTGAACGCCATGCATCCCGACATCATCGTCGTGCGCCACCACGCCGCCGGCGCGGTGCACCTGCTGGCGCAGAAGGTCGGCTGCTCGGTGGTCAATGCCGGCGACGGCGCGCACGAGCACCCGACCCAGGCGCTGCTCGACGCGCTGACCATCCGCCGCCACAAGGGCAGCATCGCCGGGCTGACGGTGGCGATCTGCGGCGACATCCTGCATTCGCGGGTCGCCCGCTCCAACATCATCCTGCTGAACGCGCTCGGCGCGCGGGTGCGCGTCGTCGCCCCCTCGACGCTGCTGCCCAGCGGCATCGCCCAGATGGGCGTCGAGGTGTTCCAAGACATGCGCAAGGGGCTGGCCGGCGCCGACATCGTGATGATGCTGCGCCTGCAGCGCGAGCGCATGCAGGGCGCCTTCATCCCCTCGGTGCGCGAATATTTCCGCTATTACGGCCTCGACCGCGACAAGCTGGCGGCGGCCGCAGCGGACGCGCTGGTGATGCATCCCGGCCCGATGAACCGGGGCGTGGAGATCGACCCGGAGATCGCCGACGGGCCGCAAAGCCTGATCCGCGAGCAGGTCGAGATGGGCGTTGCCGTGCGCATGGCCGTTCTCGAGGCGCTCGCAGCCCATCTGCCGAACAAGTGAGGAGCCCGGCCATGGCAAACCCGCAGAGCCCGATCCTCCTCACAAATGCCCGGGTGATCGACCCGGCAAGCGGCCTTGATGCGCCCGGCAGCGTCTTGATCGAGAACGGACGCATCACCGCCGCCGGACCGGCCGCTCACAACCAGGGTGCGCCAGAGGGAACTGAGATGATCGACGTTGCCGGCGCGGTGGTCGCCCCCGGCCTCGTCGACATCGGCGTCACCGTCGGCGAACCCGGCGCCGAGCACCGCGAGACGCTGGCCAGTGCCAGCCAGGCGGCGGCGGCCGGCGGCGTCACCACCATCGTCACCTCCCCCGACACGGATCCGGTGATCGACGATCCGGCGCTGGTCGACTTCGTGCTGCGCCGCGCCCGCGACACGGCCTGCGTCAACGTCCATCCCTTCGCCGCGCTGACCAAGCACCTGGCCGGCGAGGAGATGAGCGAGATCGGCCTGTTGCAGGACGCCGGCGCCGTCGCCTTCTCCAACGGCCACCGCTCGGTCACCCATGCCGGCATCATGCGCCGGCTGATGACCTATGCCCGCGACTTCGGCGCGCTCGTCGTGCACCACACGGAAGACCCGGCACTGGCCGGCGCCGGCGTCGTCAACGAGAGCCTGTCGGCAAGCTGGAAGGGCCTGCCGGCAAGCCCGCGCGAGGCCGAGATCATCATGGTCGAGCGCGACCTGCGGCTCGCCGCGCTGACGCGCGGGCGCTACCACGCGCAGTCCGTCTCCTGCACCGAGAGCACCCGGGCGATCGCCCGGGCCAAGGCAGACGGGCTCGACGTTACCTGCGGCATCACCGTCAACCATCTGACGCTGAACGAGAACGACATCGGCCCCTACCGGACCTTCTTCAAGATGTCGCCGCCGCTGCGCTCGGAAGACGAGCGCCAGGCGATGATTGCCGCGCTCGCCGACGGCACCATCGATGTCATCGTCTCGGGCCACGACCCGCAGGACGTGGAGACCAAGCGCCATCCCTTCGCCGAGGCCGCCGACGGCGCCATCGGGCTGGAGACGCTGCTGGCCGCCGGCCTGCGCCTCGTCCATTCCGGCGAGATCGGCCTTGCCACCCTGCTTGCGGCGATGACCTGCAACCCAGCCCGCCGGCTGGGCCTGGAGGCCGGCCGCCTTGCCGCGGGCGCCCCGGCCGATGTGGTGGTGTTGGATCTCGACCGGCCCTGGGTGCTGGACAAGAGCCGGCTGAAGTCGCGCTCCAAGAACACCCCGTTCGAGGATGCGCGCTTTACCGGCCAGGTGCTGCACACCATCGTCGCAGGAAAGATCGTCACGCCCTGAAGGCGTCAAACGCTCCAGGGTCCTGCCCTTGGGAAAAGCGGATTTGCCTTTCCCTCCTTGTGCTTTAGAGTTACCTCGCTGTTGCAACCGGAGGCTGCACGTTGCCCGATCCGATCAGTTGGGGTCTCGTCTGGCCCTATTACCTTGCCGCCCTCGCCTTCGGCTATCTGCTGGGCTCGATCCCGTTCGGGCTGATCATCACCCGGCTGGCGGGCCAGGGCGACATCCGCAAGATCGGCTCCGGCAATATCGGCACCACCAATGTGCTGCGCACCGGCAAGAAGCATCTCGCCGCCCTGACCCTTCTCGGCGACATGCTGAAGGGCACGGCGGCGGTGCTGGTGGCGAGCCACTATGGCGGCCCGGACCCGGCGGTGATCGCCGGCCTCGGCGCCTTTCTCGGCCATCTCTTTCCGGTCTGGCTGCGCTTTCGCGGCGGCAAGGGCGTTGCCACCTATCTCGGTGTGCTGCTCGGCCTCTACTGGCCGGCGGCGCTCGCCTTTGCCGCGATCTGGGTCGCTGTCGCCGTGGTCACCCGCTACTCCTCCGCCTCGGCGCTGGCGGCGAGCCTCGCCACCCCCGTGCTGCTGTGGGCCGTCTTCGACCGGGCGCAGGTGGCCGAACTGATGGCGCTGCTCTCGGTGATCCTGTGGGCCAAGCATCACGAGAATATCGGCCGCCTGATCAAGGGCACCGAAGGCCGGATCGGCCAGAAGGGATGAGCGCAGGCGCGACCGGGCGCGGTCGCGCCCTTTCCGAGCGCCAGCGCCTCGCCTGGCTGCGGCTGATCCGCTCCGAGAATGTCGGCCCGGTCACCTTTCGCGAGCTGATCAACCACACCGGCTCGGCCGAGGCGGCGCTCGCCGCCCTGCCCGAACTCTCCCGCCGCGGCGGCAAGCGCGCCATTCGCATCGCCTCGCAAGACGAGGCGGAACGCGAGATCGAGGCGCTGGCGCGGATCGGCGGGCGCTTCAGGGCACTCGGCGAACACGGCTACCCGCCGCTGCTGCGCCATGTCGACGGCGCGCCGCCGCTGATCGCCGTGCTCGGCTCCGACGACCGGCTGGCAGACGGCGCCACCATTGCCATGGTCGGCGCGCGCAACGCCTCGCTGGCCGGGCAGAAGATCGCCAGCGAAATCGCCGGCTACCTGTCGACGGCCGGCTATACCATCATCTCGGGGCTGGCACGCGGCATCGACGCGGCGGCGCACCGGGCCGCGCTGACCGGCGGCACGGCGGCGGTTCTGGCCGGCGGCATCGACATCATCTACCCGCCGGAAAACCGCGACCTCTATCACGACATCGCCGCGCGCGGCGCCATCGTCAGCGAGATGCCGTTCGGCTGGAAGCCGCGCGCCCGCGACTTTCCGCGCCGCAACCGGCTGATCTCCGGCATGGCGCTGGCAACGGTGCTGATCGAGGCGGCGCGCGGCTCCGGCTCGCTGCACACGGCGCGCTTCGCCGCCGAACAGAACCGCGAGGTCTTCGTGGTGCCGGGCTCACCGCTCGACCCGCGCTCGGAAGGCGGCAACCGGTTGATTCGCGACGGCGCGACGCTGGTCGCAAACGGCGCCGATGTGCTGGAAAGCCTCGGGCCGCGCCGCATCGCCGACGACATCCCCGGCCTCGACATCGAGGAACCGGACGCGGACGGACGGCGGATCGCCCCGCCGGATGTCGGCGACAGCGACCGCAGCCGCGTGCTCTCGGCGCTGGGGCCGGCACCGGTCGAGGTCGACGAGCTGATCCGCTACACCGGCCTCTCCGCCCGCATCGTCCACGTGATCCTGCTGGAGCTGGAACTGGCCGGCCGGCTGGAACGCCATCGCGGCCAGCGCATCAGCCTGATCGACGGCCGCTGAGGCGGCCGGCCGGCGCCCTCTGCGAGGCTCCAGGAGCGTCCCACCGGCGCTGTGGGGGTGCCTCGGGGGAGTTGGGGGAGAGTTCAAAGAGCGCTCCAGCCACGCTGCGGAGAGAGCGGCTCCGCTGTTGCGATCCCCATCCCCGAGAGGCGCAGGAGGCGGTCGGCCGAGCGGCTCATTCCCGCCGGCAGGGCCAAGATCACCGCGAATTGCAGCCCGCAACAACCACAACCTAAATTTCAACCAAGAGAAGCACAGGGGTTGCGGAATAGATGCATATGTTGGAATACAACCTATGATAAGGATCAGCGCCTGCCCGCTTTCTCCGCTCCCGGCCGCTCCAGTTCGACATGCCTGTCGAAAGCCTCCACCCGCGCCATCTCCAGCAAATATGCGAGGAATTCCAATTCGTTATTCGAGGCAAGGTCCCTCAGTTCACGGCAAATCTGGGCGCAGTAGCGGGCGGCCTCAGAGCGGTCGTTATGGGCATCTATCGGCATTGTGTGACCCGGTTGTTGGCTTGTCGAGGCGGCATGGAAGGTTTGCACAACCATTGATTTTATACAATCATAGTACACGTCAAAAACGATCTCTGGCAAGCTGATGACGTGATATTCGCGTGCCGTACCCGCAACTTGCGCAGTTCTACGGACCTTGCCTCCGGTCGGCCCCGTGCCAGCGCGCCAGCGTCCGGACGGCGGGCGCCTGACGTGCCGGAACAATAGCTGGAGCGTGGGACGATGGCGGCGGGGATGCGGGGCCGCGCCTCCCTCTCGGACGTCGTCCCGGTCAAGCGCAGCGCAGAACCGGGAACCATTGGCGCCCTTGGCGGGCATGAGGCGGAAGGCGCTGGCGTTGTCCCCTCTCGCTGCTCCAGCCTCTCCCTGCGTCATCCCGGGCAAGGCGCAGCCGCGCGCCGGAACCGGAGAGCCACGGTGCGTGTGGCGTCGTTCGGGGAGCGTGTCCGACAGGCCCTCGGCTCGCCGGTCCCGCATCTCCGCTTCGCTTCGTGCGGGATGACGCCGGAGGGGCCGGTGCGTAGGTGGCGCTTCGTGCGGGAGGACGCAAGGAGGGGCCGGTGCGTGGGTGGCGGGCAAAAGGGGATGCTACGTCCAGGAGGACCCGGCGAGGGGTGAGCGGGCAGGAGGACACCGAAGGACTGCTGCGCTGCGCGCGGGAGGACGCGCAAAAAAGAGAGGACCGGCGTCCGGAAGAAGGCGGAGAGAAGGAGAGCCGAGGAGGAATCGATCCGCAAATCCGCGGGAAACGCAACAATCTTGCGAGGCCGGCGGATTAACCGATCTCATTTACATAAAAATGAAAGAAATTCTTAGCGAAGCCGGCGAGCGTGTTGATTCGTCGAAGCTTTCGAGTAGTCTTCGGAAACCGGCCGCGACCGCTCCAACCGAACCGTCGCCGCCTGTTCCTGCCGGCCGCCGCTTTCGGCTCCGACCGGCAGGGTGACCCACGGCACGTTCAGGTCCGCCGCATCTCCTGACACCCGTGGGCTTGATCGGCGTCCCCCGGGTTTGGAGTGGCCTCCTCGTGTCCCGGCCGGGACGCCGATCGCCTGCCCTCCCCTTGCGCCATCCCATCTCGCGAATTCCGCAAGACCCAGACGCTGCCGGGCCCAACGCTGTCTGGTCGAAGGCTGTCTGGTGGAAGACCGGGCAGGCGTCCGGACGGGCCTGCGCCGCCGGCCGCGCCGCAACGCAAAAGGCCCCCGAAGGGGCCTGAAGCGGCGGGACCGATGCGCTGCGCGCGAGGTCTTACTTGATCTTGGTCTCGCGGAACTCGACGTGCTTCTTCGCGACCGGATCGTACTTCCGCTTGACCATCTTGTCGGTCATGGTGCGGGAGTTCTTCTTGGTCACGTAAAAGAAGCCCGTGTCGGCCGTCGACAGCAGCTTGATCTTGATGGTGTTTGCCTTGGCCATCGTTCTTGTCCTTGCACTTGTGTCCGGCCGTACGTCGGAGCCTCCGCTGTTCGGAGAGGACGCTCCACCGGTTGTTCTGGGAAACTGAGCGCGCACCATACGTTTCGCGCGCCCAAAGTCAAGCGGGAAGGCGCGCGGCGCTCCCGGTTTCGCGCCCCGATCCGCGCCTCAGATCTCCTCGCGCACGAAGCCCTTGCCGCGCCAGTAGTAGAACGGCACCGGATGGGCCGGATCGAGCTCGGGATCCTCGGCAAGCCGCGCCTGCAGCTCCTCGATCACCGTCAGCGTGATCGTCGGCAGTTCCAGCGCCTTGGCCTCCTGCAGGGTCAGCCAATGCACCTCCTCCAGCTCGCCGGAGGGGCCGGTGCCCGAGGGCAGACGGTCGGCCACAGCATCGGCGAAGACGGCGAGGAAGCGCGTATCGAAGCGGCGCGGCCGGCGCGGCGGAGTGATCGCGCGGGCGATCAGCCGCACCGGCGACAGGTCCGGCAGCAGATGGCGCTCGGAAAACGCGGCCATGTCGCCGGCGCCCTGCCAGTCGATGTCGCAGCGGGAGCCGACCAACAGGCCGGCCTCCTCATAGGTCTCGCGAATCGCCGCCACGGTGAAGGCGCGGGTGCGGGCGTCCGTCTTCGGTCCCTTCATCGCATGGGCAAGCTTGCTGGCGACCACCGGATGGTAGTCGCCGACGACCGGCACGCGGCTGTCGGCCGGGTCGACCCGGCCGCCGGGAAACACGAACATGCCGGGCATGAAGCGGTGCCGCATGTGGCGGCGGCCCATCAGCACCCGGTGATTGCCGTCGTCCCTGCGGTCGAGCACCAAGAGCGTCGCCGCATCCTTCGGCCGCAGGTTGGGATTGTCCATGTAGCGCTCGGCTTCCGACAGCCGGCGGACCAGAAACTCGCTCATGAACGGGTGCCGTCTCCGCCGAAATCATAGGCCGGCTGGTCGTCGCCGATGGCGTTGGGGTCGAAGCCGTGCATGTAATTGGCCCATTGCAGGCCGATCAGCGCGCCCTTGATCGGCGGCAGGCAGACCAGCGTCAGCAGCACGATCAGCGGCAGCCACAGCGCCATGTGCACCCACATCGGCGGCACCGTCATCACCTCGACCGCGAGCGCGATCGGCAGCACCACGTGGCCGACCACGAAGATGGTGAAATAGGGCGGCGCGTCGTCGGCGCGGTGGTGGTGGAGCTCCTCGCCGCAGGAGGCGCAGACCGGCTCGACCTTGAGATACTTGCCGTAAAGGCGCCCCGTTCCGCAGGCCGGGCAGCGCCCCTTGGCACCCAGCAGCATGGCGCGGCCGACCTCGCGCTTGGGCTTGGCGTCCAGGGAGGCCCTGGCCGCGGCGGTGCCCACAAGCTCGGGCGATCCTGCATAGGTGACTGTCATGTGCGCCGTCCTTTCGATGGCCGCCCCCTCGGCGGCTGCCCGGTCTTGCCCGGGACACCGGCACCGCCGCTCTTGTGCTTGCGGCTGCGCGCGATGGTGCGCTCACGCGCATTCCTTCGCTTGTGATAGTGACCTTCGCTCAAAAGTTCAAACCGCAGCGCCCCCGCGTAAGGGGCCGCCTCGACCAGCCGGACCTCGACCCGGTCGCCAAGAGCGAAGGTTTCCCCGGTGGTTCGCCCGCTCATCGAATGCGACGATTCGTCGTAATGGTAATAGTCGGCGCCAAGGGTCGAGGCGGGCACGAACCCGTCCGCGCCGGTGTCGTCGAGGCGGATGAACAGGCCCGACTTGACGACGCCGGAGATCCGCCCGGCGAAGCGCATGCCGACCTGGTCGGCCAGCCACAGGGCGATCAGCCGGTCGATCGTGTCGCGCTCGGCCAGCATCGCCCGCCGCTCGGCCGCCGAGACGTCGGCGCCGATCATCTCCAGCCGCCCCTCCATGCCGTCCGGCAGCCCGTCGTCGCCGAGCTTCAGCGCCCGGATCAGCCCGCGATGGACGATGAGATCGGCATAGCGGCGGATCGGCGAGGTGAAATGGGCGTAGCGGCGCAGGTTGAGGCCGAAATGGCCGATGTTCTGCGGCGAATATTCCGCCTGGGCCTGGCTGCGCAGGATCACCTGGTTGACCAGCTCGGCCTCCGGCGTGCCCTCGACCTTCCGCAGGATGCCGTTGAAGGCCGACGGGCGGATGCCGCCGCTCGAGGCAAGGCGGATGCCGAGCGTCCCCAGGAACTCCTTCAGCGCCTCCAGCTTTTCCGGGCTCGACGCGTCGTGGACGCGGTAGAGCAGCGGAACGCCGTGCTTCTCCAGCGTCTCGGCCGCCGCGACATTGGCCTGGATCATGAATTCCTCGATCAGCTTGTGCGCGTCGAGGCGGGCCGGCACATGGACGCCGTCGACGGTGCCGTCCGGCTTCAGGCGGATCTTGCGCTCGGGCAGGTCGAGGTCGAGCGGCTCGCGCGCTTCGCGGCCGCGCTTCAGGCAGGCATAGGCGGCCCACAGCGGCCTCAGGACATCGTCCAGCACCGCGTCGGCGACGATGCCCGGCTCGCCATCGATCGCCGCCTGTGCCTTGTCGTAGGAGATCTTCAGCGCCGAGCGCATCATCACCCGGTGGAAGCTGTGGCGCAGCTTGCGCCCCTCCCCGTCGAAGACCATGCGCACGGCCATCGCCGGGCGCTCCTCGCCCTCCTTCAGCGAGCACAGCCCGTTGGACAGCGCCTCGGGCAGCATCGGGATCACCCGGTCGGGGAAATAGACCGAATTGCCGCGCAGATGCGCCTCGCGGTCGAGCGGCTCGCCGGGGCGGACGTAATAGGCGACATCGGCGATGGCGACGGTGGCGATATAGCCGCCCTCGTTGGCCGGGTCGTCGTCGGCGACCGCATGCACCGCGTCGTCATGGTCCTTGGCGTCGGCCGGGTCGATGGTGATCAGCGGCAGCTTGCGCCAGTCCTCGCGGCCCGACAGGGTCGCCGGCGTCGCCGCCTCCGCCGCCTCGATCACCCGGTCGGGGAAGTCATGCGGGATGCCGTGGGTGTGCAGGGCGATCTCGGAGACCGCCATTTCCGAATGCATGGCGCCGATGCGGCGGACGATGCGCCCGCGCGGCAGCCCGTAGCGGCCGACCTTGGTGACCTGGGCGCCGACGAGATCGCCGTCTACCGCGCCCTTGAGATCGCTGGTGTCGATCTCCAGTTCCTTCTGCTTGCGGTCGATCGGCTCCAGGAAGGTGCGCCCACGCGCCTGGCGCAGGATGCCGAGAACGCTGGAGGACTGGCGTTCGAGCAGCTTGATGATGCGGCCCGCGCGGGACGCCTCGTCCCCCGTCGGATCGCCGGTGACGCGCACCAGGAGCCGGTCGCCGAGGCCGGGCACGCGCACGTCGGACTTGTGCGGATCGGGCAGCACCAGGAGGCGCGGCGGCGTCCCGTGCTCGTCCTCGTCCCAGCTTGCCGGCTCGGCCAGCAACTCGCCGTCGCTGTCGCGCCCGGTGACGACGACGACCAGCACCGGCGGCAGGTCGCCGGGGCGCGACAGGCGCTTCTGCCGCTTTTCCAGCAGCCCGTCGTCGGCCATCTCGCGCAGCAGCCGCTTCATATAGATGCGGGCGCCGCCGGTGATGCCGAAATGGCGGGCGATCTCGCGCTTGCCGGCCATGCCGGGATTGTCGGCGAGGAAGGCCATGATCGCGTCACGGCCCGGCAGTTCCGCCGTGCCCTTGGTCTTTTCGCCCTTTTTTGCCGCGCGCGGACGTTTCGGCGCCTTGGTGCTCAAGAAGCGCCATCCGCGGCGGCAGTCGCCTTCTTCGGCTTCGCCGCCGGTTTTTTGGCGGCCGGCTTCTTGGCCGCTGTCGTTTTCGCGGCGGGCTTCTTCGCAGGTGCCTTCTTGGCGGCGGGCTCCTTCTTGGGCGCAGCCTTCTTGGCGCCCTTGCCCGACTTGTCGGCCCCCGACTTGCCGGCCTTGGCATTGACGATCTCGATCGCCTCTTCCAGCGTCACCGTCATCGGGTCCTTGCCCTTGGGCAGGGTGGCGTTGACTTTCGCCCACTTGACGTAAGGTCCGTAGCGGCCGTCCTGCACGGTGATCGGCCCGCCGTCCGGATGCGCGCCGAGCTCCTTCAGCGGAGCGGCGGCAGCGCCGCCGCGCGTCGACTTCGCGCGCTTCTGGGCCAGCGCATCAACCGCGCGGTTGATGCCGACGGAGAACACCTCGTCGGCGCTTTCCAGATTGGCATAGGTGCCGTCATGCAGCACGAAGGGGCCGTAGCGGCCGATGCCGGCGGAGATGATCTTGCCGTCCTCGGGATGCGGGCCGACCTCGCGCGGCAGCGACAGAAGCTGCAAGGCCTTGTCGAGGTCCATGTCGGCGACCTGCCAGCCGCGCGGCAGCGAGGCGCGCTTCGGCTTGGCCTCCTCGCCGAGTTGGACATAGGGGCCGAACCGCCCGGAGCGCAGGGTGACGTCGAGGCCGCTCGCCGGGTCCTGGCCGAGCAGCTTCGGCCCGTCGGCGATCTCCGCATCGCCCTCCTCGCCGCCGCCGGCGGCCGAAAGCTGGCGGGTGTAGCCGCAATGCGGCGGGTTCTCGTTGGGAACCTTGCCCTCCAGCTTGTCCTTGTCGTAGTTCGAGCAGCCGACAAAGGCGCCGAAGCGGCTGACCTTCAGCGACAGGCGGCCGGAGCCGCAGACCGGGCACTTGCGCGGATCCTCGCCATTGCCCGTGTCCGGGAAGACATGGGCGGCCAGCATCTCGTTCAGCGCGTCCAGCACCTGCGACACGCGCAGGTCCTTGGTGTCGTGCACCGAGAGGGAGAAGTCCTTCCAGAAATCGCGCAAGACATCCTTCCACGACAGTTCGCCGGCCGAGATGCGGTCGAGCTTTTCCTCCAGTTCCGCCGTGAAGTCGTATTCGACATAGCGGTTGAAGAAGCTTTCCAGGAAGGCGGTGACGAGCCGGCCCTTGTCCTGCGGGATCAGGCGCTTGCCGTCGAGCGTGACATAGTCGCGGTCGCGCAGGGTCTGCAGCGTCGAGGCATAGGTCGAGGGACGGCCGATGCCGAGCTCTTCCATCTTCTTGACCAGGGTCGCCTCGGTGAAGCGGGCGGGCGGCTCGGTGAAGTGCTGCGCGGTCTCGATCGACTGGCGCTCCACCTTCTCACCCTCGCTCATGGCCGGCAGCCGGCGGGCGTCCTCGTCCTCCTCGTCGTCGCGGCCCTCCTGATAGAGCGCGAGGAAGCCGTCGAAACGCACGACCGAGCCGGTGGCGCGCAGGGTCGCCGACCCACCAGCGCCGCTCGCGTCGATATCGACCGTGGTGCGCTCCAGCACGGCGGATTCCATCTGCGAGGCGATGGTGCGCTTCCACACCAGCTCGTAGAGCCGGGCGGCATCGGGATCGAGATAGCGGGCGACGTCGCGCGGGCGGCGGGTCAGATCGGTCGGCCGGATCGCCTCGTGCGCCTCCTGGGCGTTCTTCGCCTTGGAGGAGTAGTGGCGCGGCTTTTCCGGAACGTAAGTGTCGCCGTAGTCCTTACCGATCACCTTGCGGGCCGAGGCGATGGCCTCGCCGGCGATCTGCACGCCGTCGGTCCGCATATAGGTGATGAGGCCGACGGTCTCGCCGCCGATATCGGCGCCTTCATAGAGTTTCTGGGCGATCTGCATGGTGCGGGCGGCGGCGAAGCCGTATTTGCGCGAGGCTTCCTGCTGCAGGGTCGAGGTGGTGAAGGGCGCGGCCGGATGACGGCGCTGCGGCTTCGATTCAACGCTCGCGACCTTCAGCGAGGCGGCGCGCAGGAAGGCGGCGATCTTGTTCGCCTGGTCCTCGTTGGCGATGTCGAGGCGGCCGAGCTTCTTGCCGTCGAAGGCGGCGATGCGCGCCTGGAAGGCAGCGCCGCCCGCCGTCGTCAGATTGGCCAGCACCGACCAGTATTCCTGGCGCACGAAGCGCTCGATCTCGGCCTCGCGGTCGCAGACGAGGCGCAGGGCGACCGACTGCACCCGGCCGGCCGAGCGGGCGCCCGGCAGCTTGCGCCACAGCACCGGCGACAGGGTGAAACCGACGAGATAGTCGAGCGCGCGGCGGGCCAGATAGGCATCGACCAGCGGCTCGTCGAGCTCGCGCGGGTTGGCCATCGCGTCGAGCACCGACTTCTTGGTGATGGCGTTGAAGACGACGCGCTGGACCTGCTTGTCCTTCAGCGCCTTCTTCTGCCGCAGCACTTCAAGCACGTGCCAGGAAATCGCCTCGCCCTCGCGGTCGGGGTCGGTCGCGAGGATCAGGCGGTCGGCATCCTTGACGGCGCGGACGATGTCGTTGAGGCGCTTCTGCGACTTCGCATCGACATCCCAGGTCATCGCGAAATCTTCGTCGGGCAGCACGGAACCGTCCTTGGGAGGCAGGTCGCGGACATGGCCGTAGGAGGCGAGGACCTGATAATCCGAGCCAAGATACTTGTTGATGGTCTTGGCCTTGGCCGGCGATTCCACAATGACGATATTCATGAGACCCCAAACAGGAAAACGGGTGCGCCGACCCGTCTGGACGGCGCCTTGCAACGGATACGGCCTGCGCGACTGACGCGGGACGATCCCTCAAATCTATGGCCGCTGTCAAATGACCTTTCCGACGAGGCGGGTCAAGGGCGGCACGGCGACGCGCGGCAACAGGGTGCGGCGGGGGCCGCTCGGATGCTCCCCAACCGCCCTCAGCTCCCCGATCCCGGCTCGGCGCTGGCGCGCCGTCCGGGAAGACGCCCGAGAGGGGGGTGAGCGAAGCAGCGGCAGGGGGTAAGCGAAGCAGCGGCAGGGTGCGGCGGGGGCACCAGCAGAAGGGCGTGACGCGAAGCGGCGGCGGGTCGCAGCCTCAGGGCCGTTGCGCCCGCCCCGCCCGGTCCTGTAAGGAGAACATGCCGTTGGGGGGGCAAACACCCGGTCGGCACGTCTTGGCTCACACGGGTGCATGTCATGAAATATGTTCTTCACGCAGCCTTGCTGCTGCTCGGCGCGGGCCTTCTCGCCGGCTGCGAAACCGTTTCCAAGGAACAATGCCTTGCCGGCGACTGGAGCGAGATCGGCCGCGCTCACGCCGCCCAGGGCTACCCGTCCTCGCGTTTCGAGGACGTGACCAAGGATTGCGGCCGCCACGGCGTCACCCCCGATCCGCAGGCCTATATGAGCGGCTGGAGCGAAGGCGTGCTGCTCTACTGCACCCCGCTGAACGGCTTCAACCTCGGCCAGCAGAACACCAGCCTGTCGCCGATCTGCCCGCCGAACCTTGCCGGCGAGGCCGAGCGCGCCCACCGGCTCGGCCAGCGGCTGTGGTCCTCGCGCGACCGCCTCACCAGTCTGGAACGGCGCATCGACGAGCGCCAGCGCGAGATCGACCGCCTCAACGCCGACCTTGGCCGGGTCAACTGCAGCGACAAGTCGGGCGACGAGCTGACCACCTGCCGCAACCGCCAGAACGACCTGCGCCAGAAGGTGCAGGACGCCCGCTTCAACATCCAGGAAGCCCGTTTCGAGCTGAACGACCGGCGCCGCGACTATGAAGCGACCAGGTGGCAGGTGGAGGAGGAAGCCCGCCGCACGATCCCCGGCTACCGCTAGGAGGACGCCTGGGGCTCAGCCGGTGCGGGCGCCGCGGCCGGACGACGGCGCCGGAGCGGCCTCGCCCGCCGGAGCGCTGTCGGGACGGCCGGCCGGCGCATGCCCCATTCGGGTCTGCGCCTCGGCCTGCTCCATTCGGGTCTGCTCCCCGGACTGCTCCCCGGCCTGCTCCAGCGCCACGCGGTTGCGCCCCTCGCCCTTGGCCCGGTACAGCGCCTGGTCGGCGCGCTTGAGCATCTTCGGGCCGCTGTCGCCGGTTCCCCGATAGCTGGCGACGCCGATGCTGACGGTCACCAGCATCTCGTCGTCGGACGGCAGATGGAAGGGTTCGGCCTCGATGACCTTGCGCAGCCGCTCGGCGATGCCGGCGGCCTTGTCCAGGTCCGTCTCCGGCATCAGCATGACGAATTCCTCGCCGCCGAACCGGCAGGCGAGATCGAGGCTGCGGGTGTGCGAGCGCAGCCGCCGCGCCACGTCGCGGATCACCCTGTCGCCGGCGTCATGGCCGTGCAGGTCGTTGATCCGCTTGAAATGGTCGATATCGACCAGCATCAGGGCCAAGGGCAGACCGGCCTCCGCCGCCTGGCGCAACTCGCTCGCCAGATGCGTCTCCAGATAGCGCCGGTTGCGCAGGCCCGACAGCGGATCGGTGACCGCCATCGCCAGGGTCTGCTCGACATCCGCCGCCAGCCGGTCCATCGCCCGCTTGCGGCTGACCTGGGTGCGCACCCGGATCAGCAGTTCGGTCTTGTCGATCGGCCGCGCGACATGGTCGTTGACGCCGAGATCGAGCCCCCGCGTCACCCGCGCGGTGTCGTCCGCATCGGCGATCAGCACGATCGGCACCAGCCGCGTGCGCTCCAGCGACCGCAGTTGCGAGACGAGGCGCAGGGCATCGTAGCCGGCCATGCGCAGGTTGATCAGGATCGTGTCGTAGCTGCCATCGGCGGCGCCCAAGAGCGCCTGCGGCGCGGAGGGCTCGACCACCACGTCGTAGTCGCGCGCGAGCGCGGCGGCGAGCCGCTCGGCCGAGGCGGGCCGGTCATCGACGACGAGCACGCAGGCTGGCGCCTCGCCGGCCGGGTCGAAGTCGCTGGCAAGGCCGAAGTGCGATCCGGTCTGGGCGCGCAGGCGCAACTCGTCGCTGAGCCGCTTGAGGCCGATCAGGTTGCGCACCCGTGCCACCAGCGCGACATCGTTGACCGGTTTGGTGAGAAATTCGTCGGCCCCGGCGCGCAGGCCGCGGATCCGGTCCTCGGCCCCGTCCAGCGCGGTGATCAGCACCACCGGGATATGGGCGCTGCGCGGGTCGGTCTTGATCCGCCGGCAGACCTCGAACCCGTCGAGGCCGGGCATCATCACGTCGAGCAGCACGATGTCGCAGGGCCAGCCGGCGAGGATCTCCAGCGCCTGGGCGCCGCTCACGGCGGAGCGGACCTCGAAATACTCGGCGCCGAGCCGGGCTTCCAGAAGCCTCACATTCGCCTTGACGTCGTCGACGACGAGAATGCGCCCGCTCATGCCCGCCCGTTGGCCCCCGTCCGTCGGTCAGTCGCCCAGATAGGAACGAACGGTTTCCAGGAACTTGGCGACCGAGATCGGCTTGGAGATATAAGCCTCGCAGCCGCCCTGGCGGATCCGCTCCTCGTCCCCCTTCATGGCGAAGGCGGTGACGGCGATGACCGGGATCGCCTTGAGGTCGTCGTCTTCCTTGATCCACTTGGTGACTTCGAGGCCGGAGACCTCCGGCAACTGGATGTCCATGAGAATCAGTTGCGGACGATGCTCGCGCGCCAGCTCCAGCGCTTCCATCCCCGTGCGGGTCTGCAGCGTCTGATAGCCATGCGCCTCGAGAAGATCGTGAAACAGCTTCATGTTGAGTTCGTTATCCTCAACAATCAGCACGGTTTTAGCCATAGTATTCGCCTTCGTCCCCGCGCCCGGCCTACCCGCGGCTCACATGCCGGCACGAGACCCGTGCCGGCTTGGCGAGAGCGTGACTGGCGTCGGCCCCTTACCCACGATAGGTACCATATATCGTAGAGGGAATTCGTTTCGGAAAGGCAAACGCGAATGATCGCGCGGCATTCATCCCGGCTGGGACCCGAGGAGGCGGAGGCGGTCGCCACCGACGCGCTCGGCTATCTCGCCTCCGACATGGAGCATCTCGGCCGTTTCCTGGCTCTCGCCGGCATCGGTCCGGCGGAGCTGCGCCAGGCGGCAAACGAGCCCGGCTTCCTGATCGGCGTGCTGGAATTCTACATGGGCCACGAGGCCCTGCTGCTCGCCTTCTGCGAGGCGCGCGGGCTGCGCCCGACCACCATCGCCACCGCCCGCCACGCGCTCGACACGGCCCATGGCGGGGACGGCTTCGGGGACGGATTCGGGGACGGCGGCGCATGAGCGCGCCGACCCCGGTGCTGCCGGCAACGCTCGACCAGATCCGCCGGCTGCACGCGGCACAGCCCGCGCGCCCTGCCCGGCCGCTGGTCATCTGCGATGTCGACGAGGTGGCGCTGCTGTTCCTCGTCCATCTGGAGGAGCATATGGGCCGCTCCGGCCACCGCTTCCTCAGCCACGACTACAAGCTCACCGGCAACATCGCCGATGCCGCCGGCACGCTGCTGGAGGCGGTGGTGGTGCGGGCGCTGATCCAGGCCTTCTTCGACGAATGGGTCGAGCGGCAACAGCCGGTGCCGGGCGCTGCCGACGCTCTGGCCGGCCTTGCCGGCGCCGCCGACGTGGTGTTCCTCACCAACCTGCCCGGCGCCTGGAACCGCGAGGGCCGCATCCGCACCCTCACCAGCCACGGCATGACCTATCCGCTCATCACCAATTCCGGCCCCAAGGGCGGCGCGGTGGCAGCGCTTGCCGCCGGGCGCAGCGCGCCGGTCGTCTTCATCGACGACAGCCCCGCCAATATCCGCTCGGTGCGCGACAGCCATGCGGGCAGCACGCTGGTGCATTTCATCGCCGACAGGCGCTTCTTCGCCGGGGCGGAGGATATCGAGGGAACCGGCCTCAAGACCCATGACTGGGACACGGCGGCAACGTATATTCGCCAGGTGATCGGCGGCTGAGAGCCCACCCCGCCGCCGAAGGACCGGAGCCGCGGGACATGTCGGGCGCAGCGCCTGTTGGGGGAGATCGAGCGGACGGCGCGCAAGCCCCCCGCGCCGGCACCGTGCTGTGCCGCGACTGCCTGACCCGGGCGCCGGCGGCAATGCGCGGCAGCTTTCTGCGCTGCCGCGCCTGCGGCAGTCCGCGCGTGCTCTCCCATCCCGAGCTCGACAGCCTGTCGATCGCCCATATCGACTGCGACGCCTTCTATGCCTCGGTGGAAAAGCGCGACAATCCGGAGCTGACCGACCGGCCGGTGATCGTCGGCGGCGGGACCCGCGGCGTCGTCTCGACCTGCTGCTACATCGCCCGGATCAGCGGCGTGCGCTCGGCCATGCCGATGTTCAAGGCGCGCGAACTGTGCCCCGACGCGGTGGTGATCAAGCCGGACATGGCGAAATATGCCCGCGTCGGCCGCGACATCCGCGAGCGGATGCGGGCGCTGACGCCGCTGGTCGAGCCGCTGTCGATCGACGAGGCGTTTCTCGACCTGACCGGCACCGAGCGGCTGCACCACGCGAGCCCGGCGGAAACGCTCGCCCGCTTCGCCCGCTCCATCGAGGAGGAGGTCGGCGTCACCGTCTCCGTCGGGCTTGCGCCCAACAAGTTCCTCGCCAAGATCGCCTCCGATCTCGACAAGCCGCGCGGCTTCTCGGTGATCGGCGCGGCGGAGGCGAAAAGCTTCCTTGCCGGGCAGCCGATCGGGCTGATCTGGGGCGTCGGCAAGGTGTTCCAGCAGAAGCTCGCCGCCGACGGGCTGACCACCATCGGCCAGTTGCAGATGATGGACCCGGTGGACCTTGCCCGCCGCTACGGCGCAATGGGCCTGCGGCTGGCGAGCCTTGCCCATGGCCGCGACGAGCGGCCGGTCTCGGCGAGCCGCGAGACCAAGAGCGTGTCGAGCGAGACGACCTTCGACACCGACATTTCCGATCTGGGGACGCTGCGCGCCATCCTGCGGCGCCTCGCGGAAGAGGTCTCGGCGCGGCTGAAGGCGGCGGATCTCGCGGGGCGCACCGTAACCTTGAAGCTGAAGACGCCGGACTTCCGCATCCTCACCCGCTCGCGCAGCCTCGCTGATCCGACGCAGCTCGCCGACCGGATCTTCCGCACCGGCGAGGAGCTGCTGAAGGGCGCCGCGGACGGCCGCCGCTTCCGCCTGATCGGCATCGGCCTGTCGGAACTGAGCGACGGCACGCGGGCCGACCCGGACGACCTCGTCGACCCGGCCGCCGGCCAGCGCGCCAGGGCCGAGCGGGCCATCGACGCGCTGCGCTCGAAATTCGGCAGCCAAGCGGTCGAACTCGGCCTCACCAAGGCCGGCGACCCGCGCCGCCAGCGCGACCGCTAACGGCCGCTCTCGTCCGCCGCTTCCTTCTGCCGCAAGGCCTTCAGCCGGGAAATCAGCGTCCGCGCGCCGAGCAGGATATGCGTCGTCAGATGCTCGCGGGCGGCAGCGACATCGCCCTTGCGGCACAGCTCGACCAGCATCCGGTGCTCGCGGCTCATCCGCTCGCGCCCGCCGGTCAGCCGGATCGGCAAGGGAAAATGCCGATAGGCATTGCGATAGAGCTTATGCACCAGCTCCAGCGTGCGTGGCCGGTTCGCCGGCGCATAGAGCGTCGCGTGGAAGCGCCAGTTGAGATCCGACCAGCTCTCGTCGCGCAGGTCGCTCTCCATCTCCGCGACCAGCGCTTCGGCGCGGGCATAGTCCCGCTCGCTGAGGATCGGCATGGCCTGCTCCAGCAGCCAGCCTTCGAGCTGGGCGCGGATCTCGTAGGTCTCCTCCAGATCGTCGACCGAGAGCCCCGAGACCACCGCGCCCTTGTGGGTGACCAGCGTCACCAGCCCTTCCGCCTCAAGCTGATGCAGCGCCTCGCGCACCGGCACGCGGCTGACACCGAGTTCGCTCGCCAGCTTCTCCTGCCGCAACTGCGCGCCCTCCGGCAGGTCCCCGCTGAGGATGCGCTCGCGCAGCCGGTCGACCACCTGGGCGCTCGTCGTCTTGCGGCGCCCGGTCGAGGCTTCGCTCGATGCGGGCCCCGCCAGGGTTCCTGATGCTGCAGTCGATGTCATCGGCAGAACGCGCCTCTGTTGCGGTGTCGGTCGGGCAAGGCATAGCCCGTCGCCCGCCGCGATGATAGCAGCCTTTCGCCCTCGAAAAAATTGAATCCAATCTCTCAGATAATCTGCCATACTATCGCTCTTCGCACCTGGCGAGTCTTGAAAAATTCGGCGATAAACCGCCAAAAAATAGGCCGTATGGCTCTCAAATAACTGGATACAAAATGAGTCAACAGACCGCTCACACACAGGCAAGGCCGGCATGATCGTCGTCTCCAACAACGAGGGGGGGTGCGGCATTCCGACGACGGCGCGGCTCCTGGCCGAGGGCCGCTCCGCGCTCGACGCGCTCGAGGCGGGCCTGCGCCTGGTCGAGGCGGACGAGAGCGTGCGCACCGTCGGCCGCGGCGGCTGGCCCAATCTTCTGGGCACCGTCGAGCTCGATGCCTCGGTCATGGACGGAACGACATTCCGCACCGGCGCGGTGGGCGCCCTCACCGGCTTCCTGCATCCGGTCAGCATCGCCCGTCAGGTGATGGAGCAGTTGCCGCACGAGGTCCTCGTCGGCGACGGCGCGCGCCGCTTTGCCGCCGAGATCGGCGCGGAGGCCGGCGAGCTGCTGATGCCGCACGCGCAAAACGCCTGGAAGCGCTGGTTCGCCACCGAAGTCGGCGAGGCCGACCGCCGGAACTGGCCGAACGTGCCGATGCGCGAACTGTGCAAGCAGGCGATCGACCCGGAGCTTGGCCGCGACACGACGGTGTTTCTCGGACAGGACCGCAACCGCGACATCGCCGCGGCGACCAGCACCTCAGGCTGGGGCTGGAAATATCCCGGACGCCTTGGCGACAGCCCGGTGATCGGCGCCGGCTCCTATGCGGACAGCCGCTTCGGCGCCTGCGCCTGCACCGGCGTTGGCGAGATGACCATCCGCGCCGGCACGTCGCGGGCCGTCGTTCTCTACATGAAGATGGGGTTTTCGGTCGCGGACGCCGTCTACGAGGCGGTCGAGGACATGCGCCGGCTGGTCGGCGGGCTGATCGGCCGCGTCACCATCCACGCCATCGACGCGCAGGGAGGTCACAAGGTCGTCGCGGTCAACGGACTGCCCGAGAACCACTACTGGATCTGGCGCGAGGGCGACGCCGCCCCCCACGCCGAACCGGCGGAACTCATCGCCATCAGCGACGACCCGACACCGAGGCCAACGGCGCATGGCCGCTACGAGGTCATGGACCTGTAGCGCGTGCCGCCAGCGGAAGGGCGCGGGACAGGCCCGCGTCCTTGACCTGAAAATACGACCCAACCGGAGAACATGGAATGGCATCATCTGGCATCAGGCTGGCGATGGCCGCAGTGGCGGGAACGCTGCTGCTCGGCAATGCGGCGCTGGCGAAGGACACGCTCGACATCGTCAAGGAGCGCGGGCGGCTGGTCTGCGGAACCAGCACCGGCATCGCCGGCTTCAGCATGGCCGACGACAAGGGCGAATGGACCGGCCTCGACGTCGACGTCTGCCGGGCGCTGGCGGCGGCGATCTTCGACGATCCGCAGAAGGCGGACTTCGTGCCGCTGTCGAGCAAGGACCGCCTCGTGGCGCTGCAGACCGGCGAGATCGACGTGCTGCCGCGCACCACGACCTGGACGCTCGGCCGCGATGCCGGCATTGGCCTCGATTTCACCGCCGTCAACTACTACGACGGCCAGGGCTTCCAGGTGCGCCGCGATCTCGGCGTGGAGACGATCCGCGAGCTGAACGGCGCCTCGATCTGCACCGTGCAGGGCACCACCAACGAGCTGAACCTTGCCGACTATTTCCGCGTCAACGGCATGACCTATCAGCTCGTCACCTTCCAGAGCATCGACGACACGGTGAAGGCCTATGAAAGCGGGCGCTGCGACGCGCTGACGACGGACATGTCGCAGCTCGTCTCCTACCGCCTGAAGATGGCCGAGCCGGACGCGCATATGCTGCTGCCCGGCGTCATCTCCAAGGAGCCGCTCGGCCCCTATGTCCGCCAGGGCGATGACGTCTGGTTCGACATCGTCCGCTGGACGGTGTTCGCGATGGTCAATGCGGAGGAACTCGGTGTCACCAAGGCCAATGTCGACGCAATCGCCGAGACCAGCGACAATCCGGAGATCCGCCGGCTGCTCGGCCTGGAAGGCGAGTTCGGCAAGAACCTCGGCCTGACCAACGACTGGGTCGCCCGGATCGTCCGCCATGTCGGCAATTACGGCGAGTCCTTCGACCGGAACCTGGGCGCCGGTAGCCCGATGCAGCTCCCGCGCGGCGTCAACGCGCTGTGGTCGCAG
The DNA here is from genome assembly GCF_900185745.1 of Stappia sp. TSB10GB4. Lineage (NCBI taxonomy): Bacteria > Pseudomonadati > Pseudomonadota > Alphaproteobacteria > Hyphomicrobiales > Stappiaceae > Stappia > Stappia sp. TSB10GB4. The sequence continues at coordinate 127,275 of NZ_FYAV01000038.1, forward strand.
GGCGGCATCCAGTTCGCTCCGCCGATCCGCTGATCGACCGCTGACGCAACCGGGTGCGGACGGGTTCTTCCGCCCGCACCCCCCACCTCGAAACGCCGCCTACCGGTCGCAGGCGCTGGCCTGCATCGGCGTCAGTTCGACAAGGTTTCCGCGCAGCTCGAAATCGCCGTAGTCGAGCACCAGGCGGCGGCTGACGCCGTTGTCATAGAGCAGGAAGCTGAGCTGATAGATCGGCGTGCCCTCGCCGCCGTCGCCCTTGCTCTCGTCAAAATAGGAGATCGTCACCGGCCAGTGGGCGCCCGCCCCGATGGCCCCGACGGCGGCCGGATCGTCGCGGCCGACATCGCCTGCGCCCTCCCGGCGCGGGCCGATCACCGCCGTGGTGCCGTAGATCTTCTCGCCGGTCTCCGAGCCGTCGAACAGGTCGGCGACGAAGATCGTCTCGCCGCCGCGCGCCCGCTCCAGCAGGGTCATCAGATGCTCCGTCGGGAACAGCGCCGAGCCGGCCAGCGTCACCGCATGGTCCTTCGGCTTCTTCAGGTCGATGGCGATGGCCTGCGGCGTCCGCTCGGCCCGGCCCCGCGTTTCCTCGCTGAGCTGCTGGTTGATGAAGGTCTTGGAGAGGAACTGGAAGCTCTTGCCGGCCGGCTCCTCGAAGGAACTGGTCTGCAGGTCGGTGACCCGCGTGCCGCCGCTCTCGTCGGCCATCTGGGTGACGAAGCGAAAGGAGATGCTGTAGCCCTCGCAGGCATTGCCGGTGAACTCGTAGACCATGCGCCCGCGCACGGTCGCCATGCCGGCGGCGGCCGCGCTGTCGGTCAGGCCGAGGTCGTAGACGGCGCGGTGCGGCTGCAGCGGCGCTCCCGCGAGCGCGGTCGCAGGCGCTCCGGCCAGCGCCAGCAGGACGCCGAGCCCGGCCAGGGGAAGCGGGCGCGTCCAGTGGGTATGAAACATGAAGCCTGTCTCCTTGGAGCAATCCGAACCCTAGTCTTGCCGATCCGGCGCGCGCCGACCAGACCCATTTATCGCATGCGCGCGGTGGCCGCGCCGATCATCCACCCGTTTCTCCCCTCCCGCCCGGCAGGCGGCTTGATGCCACACGGGATTTGCGCCAATGTCGCCGCCGACAATCCAAAGGAGGACCGCAATGTCGGGTCAGATCGAGGCACGCATCGCCGAACTGGGCGTCACCCTTCCCAAGGCGGCGGCGCCGGCGGCCAACTACGTGCCTTTCGTGCGCACGGGCAACCAGCTCTTCATCTCCGGCCAGATCCCGATGGGTCCGGACGGCATCCAGTTCCAGGGCAAGCTCGGCGCCGGCACCTCGGTCGAGGACGGCCAGGCGGCGGCGCGCCTGTGCGCGATCAACCTGCTGGCCCAGGCCAAGGCCGCGCTCGGCGACCTCGACAAGGTCGTGCGCCTCGTCAAGATCGTCGGCTTCGTCAACTCCGCTCCCGACTTCGGCGACCAGCCGAAGGTGATGAACGGCGCCTCCGACTTCCTCGTCGAGGCGCTTGGCGAGCGCGGCCGCCATGCCCGTTCGGCCGTCGGCGTCGCCGGCCTGCCCTTCGGCGTCGCCGTCGAGGTCGAGGCGATCTTCGAGGTCGAGTAGCGGTGGCGGGACGGGGGACACCACGATGCGTGACATTTCCTGGCTGACCAGCCGTCCCATTGCCCATCGCGGCTATCACGACAAATCGCGCGGCTGTATCGAGAACAGCCAGAGCGCCGTGCAGGCGGCCGTCGACAAGGGCTTTGCCATCGAGGTCGACCTGCAGCAGAGCGCCGACGACGTGCCGATCGTCTTCCACGACGACACGCTCGACCGGCTGACCTTCGAAAGCGGGCCGGTGCGCCAGCGCAGCGCCGCCGAGCTCACCCGCATCGCCTTGCGCGGTACCGACGACCGGCTGTGGACGCTGGACGACCTGCTCGACCAGGTGGGCGGCAAGGCGGGCCTGTGCATCGAGATCAAGTCGCGCTTCGGCCGCCGGCCCGAGCGCGCCTTCATCGCCGCGATCGCCGCCAGCCTTGCCGGCTATTCCGGCCCGGTCGCGGTGAAGTCCTTCGACCCGGAAATGCTCGCCCTGATGCGCGAGGCCGCTCCCGACATTCCGCGCGGCGCGCTCGGCGACGGCGCCCGCGACCTGAAGGACTGGGGCCATGCCAGCCGCGTCGAGCGCTTCGCCCTGCGCCACTTTCTGCACAGCGTCCGCACGCGGCCGAGCTTCGTCTCCTACTGGGTGAAGGACCTCCCGGCGCTCGCCCCGACGGTGCTGCGCAAGGCGTTCGGCCTGCCGCTGATCGCCTGGACGGTGCGCACCCCGGACGATCTTGCCCGCGCCCGCGCCTTCGCCGACCAGATCGTCTTCGAAGGCTTCGACCCGGACGCCGCCGTCTCCTCCTGACGCGGCACCTGACACGCCGCCTTTGCAGCACGCGTGCAGCGCACTAGATTTGACGGGCGAGTTCCCCACCCGGCCCGCAGCGCCTCTTCCCACGCGGGCCGCAAGCGTTGAAGGCCTGCCAAGTGAGCGCATGCGACGACGACACCCGCACGTTCCGCCTGAAGGCGATCGGCGGGCTTTCCGACATTCCGCGCGAAGAGTGGGACGCGCTCGCCAATCCCGGCTGGCGGCTGGAGCCGGGCGGCAAGCTGTCGCCCGCCCCACTTGAATCTGATTCTGCAGGCGCTGACTCAGTTTCTCCGCAAACCGCCTTCAACCCCTTCATTTCGCACGACTTCCTGTCGATCCTGGAGGAAGCCGGCTGCGTCGGCCGGCGCGCCGGGTGGCTGCCGCAGCACCTCGTCCTGGAAGACCCGGAGGGGCGCGCCGTCGCCGCCCTGCCCTGCTATCTGAAGTCCCACTCGATGGGCGAATATGTCTTCGACCACGCCTGGGCCGATGCCTATGAGCGGGCCGGCGGCAGCTACTATCCCAAGCTCCAATGCGCGGTGCCCTTCACCCCGGCGACCGGCCGGCGCTTCCTGACCGGCGCGGACATCGACCGGCCGGCGGCCATCGCCGCGCTGGCACAGGGGCTCCAGGACCTTTGCGCGCTGCGCGAGGCCTCCTCCGCCCACATCACCTTCATGGAAGAGGACGAGTGGGGGGCTGCGGGCGAGCACGGCTATCTGCTGCGCACCGACCAGCAGTTCCACTGGGAGAACCGGGGCTATGCCGATTTCGAGGGGTTCCTGGAAGACCTCGCCTCACGCAAGCGCAAGCAGATCCGCAAGGAACGGCGCGAGGCGCTGGCCGGCGGCATCGAGATCGAGCGGCTGACCGGCAGCGACCTCACGGAGGCGCATTGGGACGCCTTTCATGCCTTCTACGAGGACACCGGCGCGCGCAAATGGGGCCGCCCCTATCTCAACCGCCGCTTCTTCTCGCTGCTCGGCGAGCGGCTGGGCGGACGGGTGCTGCTGGTGATGGCGCGGCGCCAGGGGCGCTACATCGCCGGCGCGCTGAACCTCGTCGGCTCGCACGCCCTGTTCGGGCGCAACTGGGGCTGCACCGAGGAGCACCCGTTCCTGCATTTCGAGGTCTGCTACTATCAGGCGATCGACCATGCGATCGAGCACGGCCTGCCCCGCGTCGAGGCCGGAGCGCAAGGCGCCCACAAGCTGGCGCGCGGCTATCTGCCGAGCCTGACGCGCTCCGCCCATTATATCGCCCATCCCGGATTGCGGGATGCGGTCGCCGACTATCTGGCGCGCGAGCGCCGGGCGGTGGAGCAGGAAGGCGCCTATATCCGCGACGAGCATTCGCCCTTCAGGAAAGCCTGAAGACCCTGGCCCAAGCGATTCTGCCGACTCGTCTTTTCGCCGCCGTTGAATCGAGATGCGAGGCCGGCTCAGGCGGCCTTGGAGCCACCCGCGAGCCGCCGTTGAATCGATTTCTCAGCTTGAATCTGATTCTGAACTTGAACGCCGGCGGCGGCTGTGCTGCCAAGAAGGCACCAAGTTTGCCCGCCAGGGCCCTACCGGAGACCACCATGCCGATCGAAGCTGCCGCCTATGACGACCAGAATGTCTTCGCCAAGATCCTGCGCGGCGAACTGCCCGCGCAGAAGGTGTACGAGGACGACAGGACCCTCGTCATCATGGACATCATGCCGCGCGGCGACGGCCATGTGCTGGTGATTCCGAAGGCGCCCTCGCGCAACATCCTCGACATCGCCGAGGACGATCTCAACGCGGTGATGAAGACCGTGCAGAAGATGGCGCATGCGGTGGTGCGCGCCTTCGACGCCGACGGCACCACCATCCAGCAGTTTTCGGAAAGCGCGGGCGGACAGGTGGTGTTCCACACCCATGTCCATGTCATCCCGCGCTTTGCCGGCGTGGCGCTGCGCCCGCACACGGGCGACATGGCCGACCAGGCGGTGCTGGCGGCCAATGCCGACAAGATCCGCGCCGCCCTCGCCTGAGCGAACGCTGAGGATCAGTTGCCGCCGCTCGCCTGCGCGGCGGCGGCCTCGTGCTCGGCGTCGAGCCGGCCCTCGTCCTCGTGGACGCGCCGGAAGCTCGGCCGGGCGGTGATGCGCTGGGCATAGTCGGTGAAGACCGGCAGGTCCGGCACCAGCTTGAACATCAGCGTCCAGCGCAGCGCCGAGCCCCACTGGATGTCGGCAACGGTGATCTTGTCGCCGAGAATGTAGGGCGCCTTGCCGAGCTGCTCGGCCAGGGTCTCCATCACCTTGTCGTAGGTGCCATAGGGCGACTGCGGGCCGGGATCGTGGCCGAGCGCCTTGTCCACCACCGCCGGCTCGAAACTGGCGGCATAGAACACCATCCAGCGCAGATAGGCGCCGCGGCGCGGATCGCCGATGGCCGGGGTCAGCCCCGCCTGCGGAAAGAGATCGCCGGCATAGAGCGCTATGGCGATGGATTCGGTCACCACCGTGTCGCCATGGGTCAGCGCGGGCACCTTGCCGAGCGGATTGATCGCCAGATAGTCGGGCGACTTCAGCTCGCCGGCGCGCATGTTCAGAACATGCAGGTCGTAGGGCGCGCCGAGCTCGTCGAGCAGCACGCGGGTGGTGCTGGCGCGGCTGCGCGGGGCGTAGTGCAGCGTCAGCTTGTCGGCGGAACGTGTGTCGGACATGCGGTCTCCTTGAGGTCAAACCGGCGGCGCGGTCTCGCGCCGTCGCATCCGTGGATTAGCAGCCCCCTGCTGACAGCCTCGTGTCAGCAGCCCATCCTGTCAGATGGGTTGTCCTCAGCCAAGGCCGAGCAGCAGCCAGCCGCCGATCAGCACGACCTCGCCGACGGCAACGCCCACCACCACCTTCTGCCGGGAAGCGAAGAAGGCGGCAAAGCCGCAGGCGGCGGCCAGGATCCGCAAGGCCATCGGCGTGGTCTGCAGCGCGCCGGCGGGAAACAGGATCAGCTTGGCGATGACGCCGGCGACTAGAGCTGTCGCGACGGCGCGCACGAAGATCATCACCTCGCTGTCCTCGCGCAGCCGGCCGCTGGCCAGCACCCCGAGCCAGCGCCAGATGTCGGTGGCGAGCCAGCCGGCCACCACGATCATCACATAGGGCCACCACCAGGCCTCGGCGCCGGTCATCGCCACCCCCGCCGCGCGATGCGCGTGCCGAGATAGGCGAGCGTGCCGCCGACCAGCCCGGTCCACAACAGGTCGAGGCCGGGCAGCAGCATGTGGAACAGCGGCCCGAGCAGCAGCCCGGCCGCCATCGCCGCCTTGTCGGCGGAAATGCGCGCCGCGCCCCACAGCGAGCACAGGAAATAGACTGGCGTCAGCAGGAACAGCGCTGCCGAGGGCAGCGCCGGCATGCCCTCCACCAGCAGATAGGCGACGCCGGTCATGACGAAGACGAAGAGGGTCAGGCTGGCGCCGAAGCCGAGGAAGAACGGCAGCCGCGCCTCGCGCGGATGGTCCTGCAGATGCCGCATGGCCCAGACCCAGGCGGTGACGGCCACGAAATGCGAGGCGATCAGCAACTGCCAGCGCGGCGTCTTGCCGTCCACCCGCAGGATCGGCATCAAGGCCATGGTCATCGGCATCAGGCGCACCGAGGCGAGCGCCACGGCGATGGCCGCCGGCACCAGGCCCATGCCGGCGGTGATCGCACCGGTCAGCACGACGACGCTTGGCAGCGCCCAGACGAGGCCAGCCATCGCCAGCGTCTCGCCGAGGGTGAAGCCGCTTTCGCGGGCAAGGCCGGCATAGCCGACAAAGGCGGCGGCAAGGATCAGCGCGGGGATGGAAACCGCCGCCCGGACACCGCGCAGAACCCACACGCGAGAGGGCAGCGGATCGCCGCCGTCCGGGTGATGGCCGGGCAAAGGTTCGGGGGGTGCGGACGGGGGCGTCGGCATGAAACGAAACCGCAAGACAGGGCGCCGGCCACAGGGAGGCGGGCCGGCCAGGGGACTTCCTACCTAGCAGGTCGAGGCAAAAATGCAAAACGGCGCCGCAGGGGCGCCGTTCCGCGAGGCCGCGCGCAGGCGCGGCAAGGATCGTCCACGGTCCTCAGTCGGCCAGCGGCACCTTCGGAACGAGGCTCTTCTTGGCCGAGCCGCCCTTCTTCGACGGAGCGGCGACCTCGACCTTCTTCGCCGCCGGCTTGCGCCGCCGCTTCGGGCGGGCGGCCTTGGGCTTTTCCGCCTTCGGCTTGACCGGCGTGTCCTCGACCGTCTCCAGCAGCAGGCCGGCCGCGTCCTCCGACACCGACACCTTGACCGTGCCGCCCTTCTTGAGCTTGCCGAACAGCACCTCGTCGGCCAGCGGCCGCTTGATGTGCTCCTGGATCACCCGGGCGAGCGGGCGGGCGCCCATGCGCTCGTCATAACCCTTGTCGGCCAGCCAGGCGACGGCGTTTTCGGTCAGTTCGAAGGTCACGCCGCGGTCGGCAAGCTGCGCCTCGAGCTGCATGACGAACTTCTCGACGATGCGGTGCACGACCTCCATCGGCAGGCTGCCGAAGGCGATGACCGCGTCGAGACGGTTGCGGAACTCCGGCGTGAACAGGCGGTTGATCGCCTCCTGGTCCTCGCCCTCACGCTTGACCCGGTTGAAGCCGATCGGCGGCTTTGCCATGTCCGAGGCGCCCGCATTGGTCGTCATGATCAGGATGACATTGCGGAAGTCGACCTGCTTGCCGTTGTGATCGGTCAGCCGGCCGTGGTCCATCACCTGCAGCAGGATGTTGAACAGGTCCGGATGCGCCTTCTCGATCTCGTCGAGCAGCAGCACGCAATGCGGATGCTGGTCGACGCCGTCGGTCAGCAAGCCGCCCTGGTCGAAGCCGACATAGCCGGGAGGCGCGCCGATCAGCCGCGAGACGGTGTGGCGCTCCATGTATTCCGACATGTCGAAGCGCAGCAGCTCGACGCCGAGCGAGGAAGCGAGCTGACGGGCGACCTCGGTCTTGCCGACGCCGGTCGGGCCGGAGAACAGGTAGTTGCCGATCGGCTTGTCCGGCTCACGCAGGCCGGCACGGGCCAGCTTGATGGCGCTCGCCAGCGTCTCGATGGCGTCGTTCTGGCCGTAGACCATGCGCTTCAAGGTGGCGTTCAGGTTCGACAGCACCTCCTCGTCGGACTTGGACACCGACTTCGGCGGGATGCGCGCCATCGAGGCGACCGTGGTCTCGATCTCCTTGACGCCGATGGTCTTGCGCCGACGGCCCTCGGGAACCAGCTTCTGCGAGGCGCCGGACTCGTCGATCACGTCGATGGCCTTGTCCGGCAGCTTGCGGTCGTTGATGTAGCGGGCCGACAGCTCCACCGCCGTCTTAATCGCCTCATTGGTGTAGCGGACCTTGTGGAAGGTCTCGAAATAGGGCTTCAGCCCCTTGAGGATCTCCACCGTGTCCGAGATGGTCGGCTCGTTGACGTCGATCTTCTGGAACCGGCGCAGCAGGGCGCGGTCCTTCTCGAAGAACTGGCGATACTCCTTGTAGGTGGTCGAGCCGACGCAGCGGATCGTCCCGGAGGCGAGCGCCGGCTTGAGCAGGTTCGAGGCGTCCATCGCTCCGCCCGAGGTGGCGCCGGCGCCGATCACCGTGTGGATCTCGTCGATGAACATCACCGCGCCGGGATAGTCCTCGATCTCCTTGACGACCTGCTTCAGCCGCTCCTCGAAGTCGCCGCGATAGCGGGTGCCGGCGAGCAGCGCGCCCATGTCGAGCGAGAAGATCGTCGCGTCCAGCAGCACCTCCGGCACGTCGCCGTCGACGATCCGCTTGGCAAGCCCTTCGGCGATGGCGGTCTTGCCGACGCCCGGATCACCGACGAAGAGCGGGTTGTTCTTCGACCGGCGGCACAGGATCTGGATGGTGCGCGAGATCTCGGCATCGCGTCCGATCAGCGGATCGATACGGCCGGACTTGGCCTTTTCGTTGAGGTTGACGCAGTAGGCCTCAAGCGCATCCGTCTTCTGCTTAGGCTTTTCCACGCCTTCCTCCGTCGCCGCTTCCTCGTCGGCGCCGCGAACGGGACGTGCTTCGGACATGCCGGCGCGCTTGGCAATGCCATGGGAGATGTAGTTGACCGCGTCGTAGCGGGTCATGTCCTGTTCCTGCAGGAAATAGGCCGCATGGCTTTCCCGCTCGGCGAAGATGGCGACGAGCACGTTGGCGCCCGTCACCTCCTCCCGGCCCGACGACTGGACATGGATCACGGCGCGCTGGATGACGCGCTGGAATCCGGCCGTCGGCTTGGAATCGTCGTCGCCCTCGATCACCAGGTTCTCGAGTTCGGTATCGATATATTCGACGAGATTGCGTTTCAGCACGTCGAGATCGACATTGCAGGCACGCATCACCGCGGCGGCGTCCTGGTCGTCGATCAACGCGAGGAGCAGGTGCTCCAAGGTCGCGTATTCCTGCTGACGCTCGTTCGCGAACGAGAGCGCCTGGTGCAGGGCCTTTTCAAGGCTTCGGGAGAATGACGGCACGGGCGACCCCTATTTCTTTTCCATCACGCATTGCAGAGGATGCTGGTGTTTGCGGGCAAAGTCCATGACCTGAGTGACCTTGGTCTCCGCCACCTCATAGGTAAAAACACCACACTCCCCGACGCCGTGGTGATGGACGTGCAACATGATGCGCGTAGCTTCCTCGCGGTTCTTCTGGAAGAACCGCTCCACCACGTGCACGACGAATTCCATCGGCGTGTAGTCGTCGTTCAGCAACAGGACACGGTACAGGTTCGGCCGTTTGGCGACAGTCCGCGTCTTGGTAACGACCAGGTTGCCCGTGTCGTCGCCGTTGCCGCGCTGAGGTCCCTTGGTCATTGGCTCTCCATCGCCCTGTCCCGCAATCGGCTGTTTCGCAACCGCCTGTTCCGCAATCGCCTGTCCTGCGGCGGACCTGTCCCTCGGAAAGCCGCAAGGTCTGGCCCGAACGGCCTGACCAGCAACGTCTGGCCCGCAAGGTTCGGCCGGCGAGCGCCTGCAGTCCTGCTGGGAGATGGCCCCTGCGACGACCGCGGCACGGCCGCTGCGCCCCAAGCACGCCACCCCTCGCGACAGCCCGGGCACGCCGCCCCTCGGGACAGCCGTTTCGGCGACCTGCCCGCGCGTCCATCTAATGTATGGCATCCTGCGCCAAGCTCAATGGCGGCGATGTGCATTCGCACGCGCAACACGCCGAATTGTTGGGAGGGAGAGTCGCGACCTGCTGCCGGAAACGGCCGCAGCCGCGACGGAACGGCGCAGGCACGCAAAAACCCGCGGACGGGGTCCGCGGGTCGAAAGCCCGGCGGCACGCCGCCGGGATCGTCTTGGGAGACGAAAGCTTACTTGCCGGCCTTGGAGAAGGCGGCCTCGTAAGGCTTGTAAGCGTCCTTGGCCAGGTCGCTGTACATCTCGCCGATCTTGGTGACTTCGCCGACGAAGCCCTCATAGGCGGTCTTGACGAATTCGCTCTGGGCCTCGAAAGCCTTGTCGAGCGACTTGGCGGCGACCAGCTTCTCCACCGCGGCGGAGCTCTCCTCGAAGGACTTTTTCTGGTAGTCGGCCACTTCCGAGGCGATCGCCTGGAAGCCCTTGGTCATGGCGCCGAAGCTCTGCATGACGACGTCCATGTTGTCCTTGCCGAGCTTCTGGATGTCTTCGAAATTGTTCATGATGGTGTTCCCTGAACGTTTGCCTTGCGGCCTTGCGGCCTCTTGATTGCCCCGGTGCTCCGGTCCGGACCGGGCGTGCCGGTTCCGGCTGCGATGTGCCCGAATGTCCGGGCGTTCAGAGGAAGATCCATCAGGGACTTTCCCGAAGCACGCCACAACGTCGAGCCTTGCAATAACAGTTTGAGATATATGCAATGCACAAATTTTGTCAAGAGTCATTTTGCAGTGCAACATAGCCGGCGCAGGACCTCGGCCTGCCGCAGCGGCAGGCCCGATCCGGTCCTTGCGGGGCAAGTCCCCGCGCCGCCTTGCGTTTTTGCCAGGCGCAGCTCGCCGCTTCCGTTTCCCACGACATTTGCCATAGGGTGGAGACGCTCGGTAACGGCGCATTAACCGCCTTTTGCGACTCTTCGTTACCGTGAAAGCCGACGACAACGCGGCTAAAAATCTCGAAAATCGGTTTCGCTGTACGACTGCGTTTGGACATTCGTAACCGTATTTCGGGCATCATGAGGCAACACGCGGGACATCCGGCCGGGGCTGGCGGGGATCCGGATCGCACCGCAAACGAAACACCTGGACCCGAGTGGGGTGAAATTGTGCTGAGTAAAGGTGTGCGGCGCGTCGGGTGCGCCCTTGCAATCGGATCCCGTGGATTGCTTCTGGCCGCCATGGCCCTGGCGCTGACCGCGATGCTGTCCGCTCCTGCTTTCGCCAATCCGAAATACTCGGGCATCGTCGTCGACGTGAAGTCGGGGCGGACCCTGTACAGCTACAAGGCCGACACGGCCCGCTATCCGGCCTCGCTCACCAAGATCATGACGCTCTACGTCCTGTTCGAGGAGTTGGAGGCCGGCCGCATGTCGCTGCAGACCCCGCTCAAGGTCTCGCAATATGCCGCGAGCCGCCCGCCCTCCAAGCTCGGCCTGAAGCCGGGCAGCACCATCACCGCGAAGGACGCGATCCTGGCGCTGGTGACCAAGTCGGCCAATGACGTTGCCGTGGTCATCGCCGAGAATGTCAGCGGTTCCGTGCCGGCCTTCGCCCAGCGGATGACCCGCACCGCCCGCCAGATCGGCATGAAGAACACCACCTTCCGCAACCCGTCCGGCCTGCCGGACAATGCGCAGAAGACGACGGCCCGTGAGATGGCCCTGCTCGGCCGCGCGATCCAGGAGCGTTTCCCGAAGTATTACAAATACTTCAACACCCGGGTCTATACCTATAAGGGCCAGCGCTACGGTAACCACAACCGCCTGCTCGGCCGGGTCAAGGGCGTCGACGGCATCAAGACCGGCTTCATCCGCGCCTCCGGCTTCAACCTGGTCACCAACGTCAACACCGATGGCCGCCACATCGTCGCCGTGGTGATGGGTGGGCGCACCGGCGCCTCGCGCAATGCGCAGATGGAAAAGCTGATCGCCCAGTACCTGCCCAAGGCGACCCGCGGCAACCGCACCGCGCCGATGCTGGTCGCCAGCGCTCCGGCGGCCAGCGCCCCGGCACCTCGCGGCCAGGCTGCCGCCACGCCGAAGGTCACGCCCAAGCCGCTCGCCTTCGCCGAATTGCGCAACGTGCCCGTGCCCGGCCTGAAGCCGCAGGAACAGGTGATGCAGGTGGCGGCGCTCAGCCAGGCCACCCGCGCCGTACCGGTGGCGGCGCCCGCCGCCCGCGTCGCCCCTGCAGTAGCTCCCGCGGCTGCGCCTGCCGTTCCGGCTGCCCGCGCCTCCGACGCCAGCGCCGACATCGTCACCGGCTCGATCGCGCCGGTGCCGCAGAAGCCCGACCTCAAGGCGATCCTGCACCGCAAGGCGATGGAAGTGGCCGCCGCCGACATGGTTCCGCAGGGCTCGGCTCCGCAAGTCGTCGCATCGCAACCGGCGGTTCCCGCGCCGACACCGGCCGTGCGCACGGTGCGCACGCAGACCATCCGCGTTGCCGCGCTCGGCGACGAGGTGGTCGCCACCGCCCTGCCCGACCCGGCGCCGGCAGCCGTGACCGCCGATCTGCCCGACGCGCCGGCCAATTCCTCGGTGACCGTCGCCGCCAACAACGCCGCCGACCCGGCGCCGGGCTGGCAGGTGCAGATCGCCGCCGCCGAAAGCGAGGATGCCGCCGTCGCCATGCTGAAGCGGGCGCAGGGCGCGCTCGGGCCGAAGCTGCGCGGCTACGACCCCTATACCGAGCCGGTCGATTCCGGCGGCTCCACCCTCTATCGCGCCCGCTTCGTCGGGTTCGAGACCAAGACCGCGGCCTGGAACGCCTGCCGCGACCTGAAGCAGAAGCGGTTCAACTGCTACGCCGTGTATCAGTAGTGGGACGGACCGTCTGAAACCCAGATCAACTTGTTACGCGTACTGGTGAGTTCAATGACGATCGAGAAGCAGGGCCTTCGCCTCGTTGAGTTTGGCAGCGAGAAATCCGCTCCCCCCCTGATCGGGATGGACGCGCTTCATCAATCTGCGGTGCGCCGCCCGGATTTCCGCCTCGCCGGCGCCGGGCGCAAGCCCCAGAATCTCGTAGGCCTCCTGCTCGGTCATGGCGCCCGTGCCCGGCGGGCTTCCATGCCCCGCTGCGGCATCCGCCTCGAAGTCTACACGCCAGCCGGGCTCCCGGCGGTCGAGATAAGCCTCAAATAAGGCGCGGCTGTCCGCGTCGCCGGACAGCTCCCGATACAACGTCGCAAGCTCCCCGCGCGACAGGCTGTCGAGGCTGCGCCCCTCGAAGTGGCCGACCAGAACCTCGCCCGCCATGGCCCCGCTATCGTGGTCGAGGCGCATCTCCAGGAACGCGGAGCGCACCGTCGAGGTCGCTCCGCTTTCCCCATTCTGCCCCTCGCCCGCCGGCTTGAAGCCATGGGCCTGCCGCAGCCCGAGCAGCGTCAGCCCTAATCCGCCGGCCAGCAGCGCCAGGTCGATCCGCCGCGCCACCAGCAGCACCGCCGCCAGCGCCAGAAGGGCGACGCCACCGGCCGTCTTGAGCTGGCGGGCAAGATCGCCCGGATTGGCCCGTGTCATGTAGTGCGCGAGCGCCAGCAGCAGGGCAAGCGTCCCCACGCCGAGCAGCAGAAATCCCATACCAGTCCCCGTCTTCGCAAATCGTGCAATCATCGGCACTGTAAAGAGCCGGTCGTACCCCTCCGAGGCGGCAAACGAGCGCCCCACCGCCTCATACTCGTCGGTTCACCCCATATGCCGCAGCAGCCGCTTCGCGCCGCCGTCGCCGCCGCGCGTCAGCCGCTCCAGTCCCTCGCGCCCCGCCGCCGCATAGACCGCCGCCGCCTTCAGCAACTCGGCGAGTTCCCGTGCCGACGAGCCGTCGAGGCGGAAATGCGCGCCGCGCGTCAGCCTTGCGATCTCGCGAAAGGCGGTCTGCGCATGGGCGTCCGCCCCGTCCTGGAAGATGAAGGCCGGCACGCCGAGCAGGCCGAGTTCCCCCGCCCTGGCACAGAGCGCGTCGACATCCTCCTCGACGCAGTCGCCGATATAGACCAGCGCCTGCACCTTGCGCCGGCGGGTCTCGTCGATGGCATGGCGCAGCACCTTGCGGATCTGGGTCTGGCCGCCGCGACAGTCGATCCGCGTCATCAACCCGGCGAGCGTCTCGCCGTCGTCGACCCATCTGGAGGCGGCGCATTCGCCGAAGCCCCGGAAATAGACGAGCTGCATGGCAAGCCGTCCGACCTTGCCGGCGGCGGTGAACATCTCCGCCTGGATGGCGCAGGCCCGGTCCCAGGTCGGCTGGCGGCTCATCGTCGCGTCCAGCGCGATCACCAGCCGCCCCGCGGTGGCGACGTTGCGGGTCGCCTGCGCCGCGCCGAGGAAGGCGGAAATCGCGCTCTTGGCGGAGGTCGCCGGGGCCTTGCCCTCACTCGTTCCGGCCGGGCTGCGGCTGCGTGTCGCCTCGATCCTGCGGTCCTCGTCCACCAGTGCTCCTTACGGTTCCGCCATGCATTTCAGTCAGTCGCAATTGATATGGCGCCCATTGCGGAAAAATCCAAACGCCAACCGCAAAAGGCGCTAAACACCGTATCCGGCGCCGGCACGGGAGCGGCGTCGAAGGCTGGAGGATACCGCAAGACATGACCAGGCCGAAGGTTCACGAGACCGTTGCCGACCTGCGCCAGGGCATCGCCTCGGCGCGCGCCGCCGGACGCCGCATCGCCTTGGTGCCGACCATGGGCGCCCTGCACGAGGGCCACCTGTCGCTGGTGCGCGCCGCCCGCGCGCGGGCCGAACACGTGGTCGTCTCGATCTTCGTCAATCCCACCCAGTTCGCCCCGACGGAGGATTTCGACGCCTATCCCCGCGACAATGAGGCCGACATCCGCATGCTCGCGGATCTTTCGGTGGAAGGCGTGTTCCTGCCCTCCGTGGCAGAGATGTACCCGCAAGGCTTTGCCACTGGTGTCACTGTCGGCGGTCCTTCGCAGGGGCTGGAAAGCGTCACCCGCCCGCACTTCTTCAACGGCGTTGCCATCGTCGTCACCAAGCTGCTGCTCGCCGCCCTCCCCGATGTCGCGGTGTTCGGCGAGAAGGACTACCAGCAGCTCGCCGTGGTGCGCCGCTTCGTCACCGATCTCGGCATTCCGACCGAGATTCTCGGCGCGCCGACCGTGCGCGAGGCGGACGGGCTCGCCATGTCCTCGCGCAACCGCTATCTCGACGCCGGCGCCCGCCGGACGGCCGCGCTGATCCCGCAGGTCTTGACGCAGGCGATCGCGCGCATCGAGGCCGGCGAGCCGGCGGCACCGGTGCTCGCCGAGGGCACGGCGCAGCTCGCCAAAAGCGGCTTTGCCGTCGACTATCTGGACCTGCGCGACGCCGCGACGCTGGCCCCCGTCGGGCCGCAGAGCGACAGCGCCCGCCTGCTGGTCGCCGCAAGGCTCGGCTCGACGCGGCTGATCGACAACATGGCGGTCGCCCGCCCGGCCTCGGGCTGGGCCTGAGCGGACTGCGAGTTTCGCAAGAAAACCAATCAGATCAGGCAGAGCTCGGCGAGTTCCCGGCGCATCGCCTCGGGAATGTCGCCGCCGCCGGACAACCGGCGGATATCGGCCGGTGCGTCCTCGTCGGTGAGATAGCGCCAGCCCTGGAACGGCCGGCGCGGCTGCGGCCGCGTCGGATGCAGCACCGGCTCCAGCACCAGATGGCAGCGCTTGACCCCGGACGTGTCGGTGAAGGGGCGGATGTCGAGGAGGTGTTGGCGCGCCTGGATCGTGCCCTTGATCACCCAGTAGAGCGAGCCGCCGCCCAGCAGCTCGTCGCGCCGGGTCGGGATCATCCGCGTGGTGTGATACTGCTCGACCGGCTCGCCGCGCGTCCGCTTCTCCTCCAGGCGGAAATCGATCCAGGCCTGGAGATCCTCGATGGCGTCGACGCCGACGCAGAGCTTGAGCAGATGAAGCGACATGATCCCCTGTTATAGGGCTCAGCACGCGCCGGCAAACCCGCAAGGCGCCGGCCTTGCCCGCTATGCACAGGCGATGCGCCGGTCCGATCAGGGCGCTTGGTGTCAGTCCTCGTCGGCCAGCGCCACCACCGGCGCGCCCTGGTCGACCTGCGCGCCTTCGGTGACGAAGACCGCCTCGACCGTACCGTCGCGCGGCGCGGTGATGGCGTGTTCCATCTTCATCGCCTCGACCACCGCCAGCCGGTCGCCCTTTTCCACCCGGTCGCCGGGCGCGACATCGACGGCAATGACCTTGCCATGCATCGGCGCCTTGACGGCGGACGCGGCTTCCGCGTCCTCCGCCACCCGGGCGAGATGGTCGACCAAGGTCACCAGCACGGCGCGCCCGCCCTCCACCGCGTAAATGCCCCGGTCGCTGCGCACCACCCGGCCGGCTCCCGTCCGGGGGGCGTCATGGCTGGGGCCCGAAACGCTCGCCTCGCCGCCCCACCAGGAGATCGTCACCTCGCGCAGCTCGCCGTCGACCTCGACGCCGACGCCGATGCGCCGGATGCCGGCCAGTTCGAACCCGCTGGTCGCCGCGAAAGGATCCTGCCAGCCGGCGGTGTCGGCCGGCGCGTCCGACGCCGTCTCAGGCAGCACCAGGGCCGCCACCGCCGCCTCGATCGTCGCCTCGCCAACCCGCCCGGTCGTCAGCCGGGCAAGGTCGCGGTCGATCAGCCCGGTATCGAAGCCGCCTCGGCGCACATCCTCATGGGCGACCAGCGCCGCCAGGAAGGCGAGATTGTTCTTCGGACCGGCGATCAGCGAACGGTCGAACTGTGCGGCAAGCCGGGCGAGCGCCGTCTGCCGGTCGGGGCCGTAGGCGATCAGCTTGGCGATCATCGGATCGTAGAAGGCGGAGATTTCCGCCCCGGTCTCGACGCCGGTGTCGATGCGAACGCCTTCGCTTTCAGGCAGTTCCAGCAGATCGAGCCGCCCGGTGGAGGGCAGAAATCCTGTATCCGGATCCTCCGCATAGAGCCGCACCTCGACCGCGTGGCCGCTGATGGTGATCTCCTCCTGCGACAGCGGCAGGCCCTCGCCGGAGGCGATGCGGAATTGCCACTCGACCAGGTCCTGGCCGGTGATCATCTCCGTCACCGGATGCTCGACCTGCAGCCGGGTGTTCATTTCCATGAACCAGAACCCGTCGGGGCGCAGTGTCCCCGAGCCGTCGGCGATGAACTCGATGGTGCCGGCGCCCGCATAGTTGACGGCCTTGGCCGCCGCGACCGCGGCCGCGCCCATCGCCGCGCGGGTCTCCTGCGTCATGCCGGGAGCCGGCGCCTCCTCCAGCACCTTCTGGTGGCGGCGCTGCGCCGAGCAGTCGCGCTCGAACAGGTGCACAGCATTGCCCTTGCCGTCGCCGAACACCTGGATCTCGATATGACGCGGGTTGAGGACAAATTTCTCGATCAGCACGCGGGCATCGCCAAAGGCGGACTTCGCCTCGCGCTGCGCCGAGGCGAGCGCGGCCTCGAACTCGATCGCCTTGTCCACGCGGCGCATGCCCTTGCCGCCGCCTCCGGCAACCGCCTTGATCAAGACCGGATAGCCGATCTCATAGGCCTTCTGCTTGAGGAACTCGGCCTCCTGCCGCTCGCCGTGATAGCCCGGCACCACCGGCACGCCGGCCTTCTCCATCAAGGCCTTGGCCCCGTCCTTCAGTCCCATGGCGCGGATCGCCGCCGCCGACGGACCGACGAAAACGATGCCGGCGGCCTTGCAAGCCTCGGCAAAAGCGGCGTTTTCCGACAGAAAGCCGTAGCCGGGATGGATCGAGGCCGCCCCGGTCGCCTTGGCCGCCTCCAGGATGCGCGCTACCACCAGATAGCTCTCCGAGCTCGGCGAGGGACCGATGGCGACCGCCTCGTCCGCCATGCGCACATGCAGCGCGTCGCGGTCGGCCTCGGAATAGACGGCGATGGTGCGCAGGCCGAGACGGCGCGCGGTCTTGATGATGCGGCAGGCAATTTCCCCGCGATTGGCAATCAGCACCGAGTCCAGCATGGGGTGGGTCCTCGTTGAAAGGGCAGGCGAGCGCGGGGCCGGATGCGCGGCCCGCGACGGGGATTACATGCGGAAGACGCCGAAACGGGTCTCCGGAACCGGGGCGTTGAGCGCGGCGGAGAAGGCAAGGCCGAGCACCGTGCGGGTCTCCTCCGGCAGGATGATGCCGTCGTCCCACATCCGCGCCGTAGCGTAATAGGGATGGCCCTCCGCCTCGTATTTTTCGCGGATCGGCGCCTTGAAGGCGGCCTCCTCCTCGGCGCTCCAACTGCCGCCGTCGGCCTCGATATTGTCGCGCCGGACGGTGGCCAGCACGCTCGCCGCCTGCTCGCCGCCCATCACGGATATCCGCGCGTTCGGCCACATGAACAGGAAGCGCGGAGCGTAGGCGCGCCCGCACATGCCGTAATTGCCCGCACCATAGGAGCCGCCGACAATCACAGTCACCTTCGGCACCCGGGCGCAGGCGACCGCCGTCACCAGCTTGGCGCCGTCCTTGGCGATACCCCCGGCCTCGTACTCCCGCCCGACCATGAAGCCGGTGATGTTCTGCAGGAACAAGAGCGGAATGCGGCGCTGGCAGCACAGTTCGATGAAATGCGCGCCCTTCAGCGCCGATTCCGAGAACAGGATGCCGTTGTTGGCGACGATGCCGACGGGGATACCCTGGATGCGGGCGAAGCCCGTCACCAGCGTCGTGCCGTAATTCGCCTTGAACTCGTCGAACTCCGAGCCGTCGACGATGCGGGCGATGACCTCGCGGATATCATATTGCTTCTTGAGGTCGACCGGCACCACCGCGTCGAGATCGCGCGGATCGACCACCGGCGCCCGCGCGGGGGCAAGCGCCAGATCCGGCGCCTTGCTGCTGTTGAGATTGGCGACGATGCGGCGCGCCTGGGCCAGCGCCTGATCGTCGTCGACCGCGTAGTGATCGGCGACGCCGGAGATGCGGGTATGCACCTCGGCACCGCCCAGATCCTCGGCCGAAACCTCCTCGCCGGTCGCCGCCTTGACGAGGGGCGGACCGGCCAGAAAGATCGTGCCCTGCTGCCGCACGATGATGGTTTCGTCAGACATTGCAGGGACATAGGCCCCGCCGGCGGTGCACGAGCCCATCACCACGGCGATCTGCGGGATGCCCATCGCCGACATGTTGGCCTGGTTGAAGAAGATCCGGCCGAAATGGTCGCGGTCGGGAAACACCTCGGTCTGGTTCGGCAGGTTGGCGCCGCCGGAATCGACCAGATAGATGCAGGGCAGCCGGTTCTCCATGGCGATCTCCTGCGCCCGCAGGTGCTTCTTGACCGTCAGCGGATAGTAGGTGCCGCCCTTGATGGTGGCGTCGTTGCACACGATCATGCAGTCGCGGCCCGAAACCCGGCCGATGCCGGTGATAAGCCCGGCCCCGTGGATCGCGTCGTCATAGAGGCCATGGGCCGCAAGGCCGCCGATTTCCAGGAACGGACTGCCGGGATCGAGCAACCGGGCGACGCGCTCGCGCGGGAGCAACTTGCCACGCGCCAGATGCCGCTGGCGCGCCCGCTCGGGGCCGCCGAGCGCCGCCGCATGCCGCTTGCCCAAGAGGTCGGCGCGAAGCTCGGCCCAGGCGGCGCGGTTCGCCTCCACCTCCGGCCCGTGGGTCGTGGAATTGCTGCGCAGGATCGCCACCTGGTTATCCCCCCGGTTGCTGTCGGGATGAGACGGATATCGCCGCTCCCGACCTGTCGGTTTCTTGCTGAGCGGGACAGTGAATGACGCTTACGTTTTAGTCAATACCATCCGTATTTCTCTTTTATTTCATTATGTTATTTTTCACTCAATCGACCTCGTCGGCGTCGACGACCCAGGGTTCGCTCGCCGCCCCCTCCCGCCACTCGGCCAGGATCGGATGCGCCATGACCGCCTCCGCATAGGCGCGCTCGACCTTGCCCAGCGGCAGCAGGTAGGTCAGAAACCGGGTGACGACGGGCGCGAAGAAACAGTCGGCGGCGGAAAACGGCCCGAACAGGAAATCCCCCTCCCCGGCATGGTCGGCGCGGCAGTCCCGCCAGATCTCCCGCATCCGCGCAATGTCCCGCATGGCATCGGGCGAGCGCGGATGCGGCGCCGGCGTGCGCCGCAGGTTCATCGGGTAATGCCCGCGCAGGTCCGGAAAGCCGGAATGCAACTCGGCGCAGAGCGAGCGCGCCCGCGCCCGCGCCGCCCCGTCCAGCGGCCACAACCGACCGGCCGGCGCCCGCTCGGCCAGATATTCGATGATCGCAAGGGAATCCCACACGGCGAGCTTGCCATCGACCAGCACCGGCACCCGCGCCGCCGGAGAGATCGCCTTGACCCGACTGGCGAATTCCGGCGTGTCGAGCGGCACCAGCACCTCCTCGAAGTCAAGCCCGGAAAGCTTCGCCGCCGCCCAGGCCCTGAGCGACCAGGAGGAATAGGTCTTGTTGCCGATCACCAGTCTCATTCATGCGCTCCCGTACAAAACAGCGAAATAACGCCGACCTAACGTAACCCTTCGTAAATCTGACAGGGCTAGACTCGTCACTTACTCCCCGCACCCCCCGTCCCGACAAGGTCCGATGATCGCCGTTTCGTTGCAAGCCTCCAGACCGGCTTCGGTCGGCTACGCGCTGCTTGTCGCCCTCTCCCTGATGGTGTCGCTGACGGCGGCGCTGGCGAAACCTGTCCCCGCCGCCGCCGACGCCCAGGCGTTCCGCGTCACCAACACCGCGGTGCTGACCCGCACGCCCGACGGGGTCACGGCGACACCGGGCGAACTCGACCAGCGCATCGTCCATATCTCGCTGTGCAAGACCGGCGAGAACCTGCTGCTCGACATCGGTACGCGGTTGAAATTGTGGAAGATTCCGGACGGGCTCGCGCGCATAGACTGGCCGCAGGGCACGGGCACGGCGCTGTCGCGCGACGACGCGATCGCCCTGTCCGGCCAGGCCACGGCGGCCGATGTGCCCACCTGGGGCGCCGAGGTGATCTGGCCGGACCTTGGCCCGGTAACGCTTGTCCTCTTCGAGACGAGCCCGGAAAGCTATGGCGGCCTGCTGTCCAGCACCCCCTCCGGGGTGCCGGTGCTGCGGCAGATGATGTTTCAGACCCTCACCCCGCGCTCCCGGCCGCGCGCGCCCGGCATGCCCCGCTCCTATCCCGGCGTCGAGACGCTAGCCGATTGATGCGGCTGCCTGTTTGGGGGCGCTGCCGGGAAGCTCGACCGGGCCGCCCGCCTCCCGCCAGGCGGAAAATCCCCCGCCGACATGGGCGACCGGGGCCAGCCCCATCTCCTGCACCGCGCGGGTCGCCAGCGCCGAGCGCCAACCGGCGGCACAGAAGAAGACGAAGCGCTTGTCCTCGCCGAAGACCGGCTTGAAATAGGGGCTCTCCGGGTCGATCCAGAACTCCAGCATGCCGCGCGGCGCATGCACCGCGCCGGGGATACGCCCCTCCCGCTCCAATTCGCGGATGTCGCGGATATCCACGAAGACGGTGCCGGGATCGCCATGCAGCGCCACCGCCGCGCCGACCTCCAGGGTCTCGACCACGGCCTCGGCCTCGGCGAGCAAGGCCTTGTATCCCCTGATGATCCGTCCCGTCATCGCGCTCTCCTCGCAGTCCGGCCGCTCGCCGGCAAGGCCGCCATTGTTTGCCGGGCCCTGCGCAAATGACAAGCCCTGTCCCCGCGCGCGGCGGCGCGAAAGCGTCGGCGGAAAACGCGAAAGGGCGCGGATGTCTCCGCGCCCCTGGCAATTTCTGCAGTTTGATTTTCGCAGTTCATGTGGCCGTCCGGCGCCTCCGCCTTCGCGGGCGCAGCATGTCCTATTGGACGATGGCCACCGTCGCGGGCGTGACATCCCCGCCGAACACATACATCAGCGCAAGTGCGCCACCCGCCAGGAGAACGACCCAAGCCGTTACGCCCCAACAGGATTTCTGAACCTGTTCGTCCATGAAGTTCCTTGTTGTCCGAGTGTTGCGGCGCGTGTTTGCCCCCCGCGCTCACGTTCGGTCCGAGGCGGCATTTAACGATTTGGCAATAATTTCGCAAGCGCAAAAAAAGGACAAGCTGACCTGCACGTCACGCATGACAGTTTGATGAACCGCCCCAATCCTCTCGGGATTTTTGCGAGAAACCGCGCCGGAAAATTGCGACGAGCCTCTCAAAATTCGCCGAAATCCGTCTCAAATTTTGAGAAATTTCGAGACTCCCGTCTCGAAATCGCAACCCGGCATCGCCGCCGAAAACGGGGATAAGCGCCGGCGCAGACAAACAGTCGATGAGACATGCAGCCAACGGGGACAAGTGCCGGGGCCGGCCGCGAACGGACCGGCCCGCCGGCCGCCTCACGCGATCGAGCGGGAGGCCTCGCGCACCTTCACCGTCGCCTGCTCGACCCGCTCGGTCTCCTGCGACAGCGACTGCATGTTGGAGCTGATCGCCGCGACGCCCGCATGGGCCTGCTGCATGTTGCTCGAAATGTCGCGGGTGACGATCGACTGCTCCTCGATCGCCGTGGCGACGCTCGACGAAATGTCGCTGATCTCCTCGATGATCGTCATGATCGACCGGATCGAGCCTTCCGCCTGCGACGACGACCCCTGCACCAGGGCGATGCGCGCACTGATATCCTCGGTCGCCTTCGAGGTCTGCGCCGCAAGGCTCTTGACCTCGCCCGCGACGACGGCAAAGCCCCTGCCGGCCTCGCCCGCGCGCGCCGCCTCGATGGTCGCGTTGAGCGCCAGCAGGTTGGTCTGCGCCGCGATGCTGTCGATCAGTTCCAGCACCTCGCCGATCTTTCCGGCATTCGCCGCCAGTTCGCTCATCACGGCGGAGGACTCGCGCGCCTCGTCCACCGCCCGGCCCGCCACCTGCATGGCCTGGTTGACCTGCCGGGTGATCTCGCTGATCGAGGCGACCAGTTCCTCCGTCGCCGAGGCGACCGCCTGGACATTGCCGGACGCCTGCAGCGAGGAGGCGGAGGCATCGACCGCCCGCCCGCTCGCCTGGGCGATGGCCGCGGCAACCGAATCCAGATCCGCGTCGATCTGCTTCTGCACAGCCTCCCGGTGCCTGCGCAGGGAGACCTGCTCCGTGCGATCGGTGGCGAACTTGACCACCTTCACCGGCTTGCCGTCCTCGTCGAGGATCGGATTGTAGGTGCCCTGGATCCACACCTCCTTGCCGCCCTTGCCGAACCGCCGGAACTCGTTCGACTGGAACCGCCCGCCCCGCAACTCGTCCCAGAACCGCCGATACTCGGGGCTGCGCGCCTGGTCCTCGCCGACGAACAGGCTGTGATTGCGGCCGACGATCTCGTCGAGCCGGTAGCCCATCGTCTTGAGAAAGTTGTCGTTCGCCTCAAGGATGGTGCCATCCATGGCAAAGCTGATCACTG
Source organism: Stappia sp. TSB10GB4 (assembly GCF_900185745.1). Classification (NCBI taxonomy): domain Bacteria; kingdom Pseudomonadati; phylum Pseudomonadota; class Alphaproteobacteria; order Hyphomicrobiales; family Stappiaceae; genus Stappia; species Stappia sp. TSB10GB4. The sequence goes on from NZ_FYAV01000038.1 coordinate 150,249, forward strand.
CCTGGGAGCGGCGGATCGCCGCGATTTCGCCGGCCGTCTCGATGGCGCGGCGCTTGGCCTCGGTGATGTCGGCGGCGACCTTGACCACCCGGACGATGCGCCCCGCCCGGCCGAGGACCGGGTTGTAGGACGCCTGCAACCAGATGTCGCGCCCCTCCTTGCCCGTGCGGCGGAACTCTCCGGACAGCGCCTGGCCGCGCGCCAGCCCCGCCCAGAACGCGCGATACTCGGCGCTCTCGCGGTCTTGCGGCCTGACGAACATGCCGTGATGCTTGCCGCGGATCTCGTCGAGCCGATAGCCGACCGCCTTCAGGAAATTCTCATTGGCATTGAGGATCGTGCCATCGGGTGTGAACTCGATGATGGCCTGCGACCGGCCGATTGCCTCGATGAGCGCCTTCTTCCCATTGTCGAACATTATTTTCCATGCTCCCAGGTCTCTACCCGCAAGCATGCCTGGGAGGGTTTTAAAAAACCTTAATCCAATAAGTACGATCGTCAACCTTACGTAGGAAACAATATGAAAATACATCCAAGTAGTAAGGTAATATCCGTATAAGAACCTTGTTTTCGGCATTCGAGCGGGATCGCGAACGGGACCGGAAGCCCGACCGGCAAGGTTCCGCACCCGCGGCCAGCAGTGGACCACGGCACCGGCGCAGTTGATCGGCGCCGCGCGCGGGGCCAGACTTCCTCACCGCAACGGAAAGCTCAAGGGGCCCGCATGATGATCGATCTGGCCGGAACGGATCTGGCGGCGCTGGCCTGGTTCGTCGCCGCCTGGCTCGGCTTCAACGTCGTCGTCGAACTGTCGCCGCTGAAGACGCGCACGCTGTCGCACCAGATGAACCTGCACCGGCGCGGCTGGATGGAGATGATGAGCCGCCGCCCGGTGCGGATCATGGATGTCGGCATCGCCGCCGGCCTGCAGCAGGGCACCGGCTTTTTCGCCTCCACCTCGCTGCTGGCGATCGGCGGCTGCTTCGCGCTGCTGACCTCGACCGAATCGATCCTGAAGATGATGAGCGACCTCGGCCTGAAGGGCGGCGGCAGCCCGGCCGTCTGGGAGCTGAAGGTGATCGGCCTGACGCTGATCTATGCCTATGCCTTCTTCAAGTTCGGCTGGGCCTATCGCCTGTTCAACTACGCGACGATCCTGATGGGCGCGATGCCGGAGGAAAACGCGCCGCGGGAGCACCGCGACGCCTTCGCCGAGCGCGCCGCCGGGATCATGGTGCTCGCCGGCACCCACTTCAACCGCGGCCAGCGGGCCTTCTTCTTCTCGGTCGGCTATCTCGGCTGGTTCATCGACCCGCGCGTCTTCATGGCGACGACGTTCTTCGTCGTCTGCGTGCTGGTGCGCCGTCAGTTCGCCTCGCGGGCAAGGGCGCTGGCCGCCTCGCTGCACCAGCTCCCGTCGGCGCCGATCGAGCCGGCCGGCGGCATGAACACCGACACCGGCGCCTCGAACCCCTTCACCCGGTAGCGGCCGAGGGCGCCGGCGTGGCAGCCCATCAGGTCGGCGATGGCCTCGGAGACGAGAATCTCCTGGTCGAGGTCGCGGGTCAGCCCGGCAAGACGCGAGGCGAGATTGACCACCGGCCCGACCACCGTGAAGTCGAGCCGCGCCTCCGCCCCGACATTGCCGAAGAACACGTCGCCCGCATGCAGGGCGATGCCGACGCGCAGCGGCGGCTTCTCGTCGCAGCAGTCGCGGTTCATCTCGGCGATCGCCGCGCTCGCCTCGCGCGCCGCCAGCAGCGCCTGGCGCGCGGCGGTGCGGGCGCTGTCGTCGCAGCCATAGGGAAAGACGGCCATCACCTCGTCGCCGATGAACTTCAGCACCTCGCCGTCATGCGCCTCGACCGCGCGGGTGACCGCGTCGAAATAGGCGTTGAGCAGCTTGATCAGCTTGTCGCCGGGAAGGGCGTTGGAGAGTTCGGTGAAGCCGCGCAGGTCGAAGAAGCCGACCACGGCGGAGATCGTCTCGCCGTCGCCGCGCGTCACCGTGCCGGCCAGCACTCGCGCGCCGGCGCGCCGGCCGACATAGGTGTCGAGCAGGGTCTGGCTCATGCGCTTCAGGGTGTAGAGCTCGCACAACAGCCCCAGCGGCCGGGCGATGGTCTCCAGCAGCGAGATCTGCGCGCCGGTGAAGCCGCCGGCGCGGCGGGTGGCGAAGGTGACGCCCTTCACCGACCCGTCGGAAAACGGCAGCGGCAGCGCGAGATAGTCGGTATAGCCGGCCTCCAGCAGCTCCGGCACGATGCCGTAGTCCGGCAACTCGCCGCCCGCGGCAAGGCGGATGCGGACGCTGCGGCGCTCGGAGAACACCACCTTGAACGGGCTGTTGTCATAGGCCTTGAGGCTCTCGGGCGTTTCCATGTAGCGGCGCAGCTCGAGCCCCTTCTCAGGGGTCCAGGTGACGCCTTCCGTGCGCACGTTGGGATGCAGCACGGTGATGCCGGTCACCACCCGGTCGATGCGCACGCCGGCCTCGTTGAGGCGCAGCGCCAGCATCTCGATCAGCACCGAGATCTCCTCGACCCGCACCGCGTCGCCATGCAGCCATTCCATGACCTCGGCGGCGACCAGACTTGCGCTGATTGTCATGTTCTCACCCCTCCGGCCTGTCGTCGCCGGTCTCCGCAATGCCGATGGCTGTCCCCGCGCCGCACGGCACGGGCAACGGGTCGTGCGCAGGCCGCCCCCGCGCACTGGCGCTTATTTGGGTCGCCCGGACACGCAATGGAAGATGCAGCCGCAACTTCGTGATGCAACCGGCGATCCGGATGCCGCGATCCGGCGTCAGTGGATCTTGCGCTTCTTCGCCTTCGCCGCATAGGGGTTGTCGCCCTTGCGATAGCTGAGGCGGATCGGCGTGCCGGGCATGTTGAAGGTCTCGCGCAAGCCGTTGACGAGGTAGCGCGTGTAGCTTTCCGGCAGCGCCTCGGGGCGCGAGCAGAAGACGACGAAATGCGGCGGGCGCGCCTTCACCTGGGTGACGTAGCGCAGCTTGATGCGCCGGCCGGCCACCGCCGGAGGCGGATGGTGGACGAGAACGCCGTCGAGCCAGCGGTTGAGCCGGGAGGTGGAGACGCGCCGGTTCCACATGTCATAGGCTTGGAAGGCGGCCTCCATCAGCTTGTCGAGGCCGCGCCCGTGCAGGCCGGACAGGGTGACGATGCGCACGCCGCGGATCTGGTTGAGATAGCGCTCCGAGGCATCGGAGATGCGCTGCATCGCCTCGGCGCGGTCCTCGATCAGGTCCCACTTGTTGATGGCGATGACGAGGGCGCGGCCCTCGCGGGCGACCAGATCGATGATCTGCAGGTCCTGCTTCTCGAAGGGAATGGTTGCGTCCAGCGTGACGATCACCACCTCGGCGAACTTGATCGCCCGCAGCGCGTCGGCGACGGAGAGCTTTTCCAGCTTCTCCTGCACCCGCGCCTTGCGGCGGATGCCGGCGGTGTCGAACATCTTGACGTGCCGGTCGCGCCAGACCCAGTCGACGGAGATGGAATCGCGGGTGATGCCGGCCTCCGGGCCGGTCAGCAGCCGCTCTTCCCCCAGGAAGCGGTTGATCAGCGTCGACTTGCCGGCATTGGGACGGCCGACGACGGCCACGCGCAAGGGACGCTGGGCGCTGCCGGCGGCCGGGCCCTTGTCCTCTTCCTCCACCACCTCGCCATCCTCGTCGGTGGCGAGATCGACATCGGTCTCGGCGACCTCGGCCGGCGCCAGCGCCGCCTCGGCGGCGCGCACCTGCGCATCCGCGGCGGCGGCCTCGCGCTCATCGACCGCGTCGACCACCGGCCGCAGCGCCTGGTAGAGATCGGCAAGGCCCTCGCCATGTTCGGCCGACATCGCCACCGGCTCGCCGAAGCCGAGGCCGAACGCCTCGTAGAGCCCGCCCTCGCCCGAGCGCCCCTCCGCCTTGTTGGCGATCAGGATCACCGGCTTGTCGGCGCGCCGCAGCATGTTGGCGAAATGGCTGTCGCTCGGTGTCACCCCGGCGCGCGCGTCGACGACGAAGAGCACCGCGTCGGCATCGGCGATCGCCTCCTCGGTCTGGGCGCGCATGCGCCCCTCCAGGCTGGCGGCGTCGGCCTCCTCGAGGCCGGCGGTGTCGAGAATGGTGAAGCGCAGGTCGCCGAGACGGGCATCGCCCGGCCGGCGGTCGCGGGTCACGCCCGGCGTGTCGTCGACCAGCGCCAGCCGCTTGCCGACGAGACGGTTGAAGAGGGTGGACTTGCCGACGTTCGGGCGTCCGATGATGGCGATCTTGGCAGGCACGTCCTGGAACCCCGGAAATGGCGAAGGCCCCGGCGGAATACACCCGCCGCGGGCCCGGATCAAATGAAGCATCCCGCGCCGGCACGGCGCGGGATGCGGGAAACGCGGGAGCGGGCCGGCGGGAGCGCCGGCGCCCCGTCAGTTGAACGCGACGACGTCGCCCTTGGCGGTGATCGTCACCAGCCGGTCGCCGGCGACGATCGGCGTCACATAGATGTTTTCCGAGGTCGACGAGGTGCCGAGGATCCGGCCCGACGCCGCATCCACCCGCGCCATGCGGCCATCGCTCGACACCGCGACCAGCACGCCGTTGGCGAGCACCGGTCCGGCCCAGTTGATGCGGCTCTTCTTCTTGCCCTCGACATTGGGCAGCACGGTGCGCCACAGCGGCTTGCCGCTGGAGCGCTCCAGCGCGACGATGCGGTCCTCGATGTCGATCAGGAAGACGCTGCCGCCGGAGACGATCGGCGTGTGCAGCGAGCCGACATCCTGCTCCCACACCCGCTCGCCGGTGCGCAGACGCGAGGCGACCAGACGGCCGGAAACGCCGGAGGCGAAGACCATGTCGCCATTGACCACCGGGCTTGCCGCGACATCGGAAAAGCCGGAGACGGCGCGGGTGCGGTAGGAGCGGGTGACGCCCTCAACCCATTTCGGCTCGCCGTTCTTCATGTCGAGCGCCATCACCTCGCCGGAGGTGAAGGGCACGATGACGGTGCCGCCGGAAATCGCCGGATTGGCGAAGGCGAGCAGGCCGCTGTTCTCGGCGATGCCGGTATAGGTCCAGCGCTCGGCGCCGTCATCCTGCGAGGCCGCATGGACCTCGCCGGTCTGGGTGACGGCGACGACGAGGCCGCCGGCCGCGGCCGGTGCCTGACGGGCCGGCGCATTGATATCCTTCGTCCACAGCACCGCGCCGGAGCCGGCATCGAGCGCCACGAGCTGGCTGTAGCCGGTGGCGACGAAGACGCGGCCGCCCTCGGCGGCGACGCCGCCGCCAGAGGCCACGCCGCTCTCGCCCTCGGGCCGCAGCGAACGGCTCCACAGGCGGCCGCCATTGGTCGACAGCGCCGTGACCTCGCCATTCTGGTTGTAGACGAAGATCCGGCCATTGGCGGAAACGGGGCGCGCGGCAATGCGCACATTGCCGGAGAACATGCCGCCGCCGGAACTGCCGATCGAGGCGCGCCAGGCGCGCCCGCCGGTGACATTGGCCGCGACATTGCCGGGATTGTTGGCGGCATCACCGCCGCCCTGGCGCCACTCGACGCCGCTCGCCGCGCCGATGCTGGCGGCGCGGCCGCCGCTTTCGGTGCCCGGAAGCGTGGTGTCGAACAGCGCCTGGCGCTCGCCCGGCAGCACCGTGTCCTTCGAGAACGGGTTGAGGTCGGCGACCGTCTCGCAGCCGGCCAGCGCCAACCCCGCCAGCGACAGGGTCGCCGCACGCAGGACGGTGGTAAACGTCATCCGGGACCTCCGGAAAGATGTGGGGCGAAGGCTCGGGCAGACGGTCATCACGACCCCTCCCCGGCCGGCTTGCCTTCGGCGGCGTCGATCAGGTCGCGCAGGGTGCGGGCCCGCGAGGCGACGTCGCCCGGCACGCCTTCCTGCTCGACGATGCCGCCGATCCAGCGGCGCGCGGCGGCCGTGTCGCCCTGCTTCCAGGCCGACAGCGCCAGCGCCTCACGCGCAAGGAAGCGCCAGCCGTTGTCGTCGCCGGCAAGGGCTTCGAGCCGGCTGGTGGCGCCGGCGTGATCTTCAAGGTCGAGGGCGAGATAGCCGGCGCGCAGCCGGGCGATGTCGCGCAGCAGCCGCTCCGAACGCCCGTCGTCGGCGATCTGGTCGAAGGCGGCGATGGCGCCGGCCGCATCGCCCGCCTGCGCCTTCAGCGCCGCCGCGCGCATGGCGGCCAGTTGCGGATAGCCGCCGGGACCGCGGGCAAGCTCCGCCAGCCGCGCCTCGGCCTCGGCGAAACTGCCCTGGTCGGCCAGCCGCGCCGCCGAGACATAGACGTCGCCCGCCTCGCGCCCCGCGGTCTGCTGCCAGTAGACCCAGCCGCGCCAGGCGGCCGTGCCGGCGACGATGAGGACGGCAATGGCGATCAGGTAGGTGCCGAAACGGTTCCACAGGCGCTTGTAGCGCTCGTGCCTGATCTCCTCGTCGACCTCGCGAAAAATGTCGGACATACGCTGCGAATTCCCGATACTTGAGCAATACGCCGCCCGGTCTGCCGGCGCGGCGCGGCGCCACCATATCCATTTGCCCTTCTGCTGGCAAACGACACGGGTTGCGCGGCAGGAGCCCGGAACGACGGCCGGAGACGGCTCTGCGTCCCTCCCCTTGCGCGTCTTCATGGCGCAAGTGAGGCAGGCGGCGGGTCCGCTCCGGCGCGCGCCCGCCGCGCCCCCTGGCTGCCGGACGGCGGCTGTCCTTAGAAGATGGGCACGCCGATCAGCCATTCATGCAGGAACAGCACGAAGGCGATGTAGAGGCCGAGGCCGACCGCGATGGCGACGATGTCGCTGGCCAGCGACGGTACGCCGGCCGTCGCCCCGCCCAGCGTCGCCGGGCGCCGCTTCAGCGAGATCCGGTCGACCACCGCCCAGACGAGGAACGAGCCGAACAGCAGGACCGAGGCGGCATCGCCATTGGCCAGCAGATGCGAGACGGCCCAGATCTTCACCGCCAGCACCATCGGGTGCTTGACCACCATCTTGATCCGCCCGATCGGTCCGCCGGAGGCGACCAGCAGCACGAAGACCGGCAGCATCAGCAGCGTGGTCAGGTGACGCAGCCAGACCGGCGGATAATAGAGGATCGCCGGGCCTTCCGCCCGCGCCGCGCCATAGCCATAGACCAGCAGCACGAAGCCGACGATGGAGCCGATGCTGAACAGGATCCGGTAGGTGCCCGCTCCGAACCGGGCGCGCAGGCGCTCCCGCAGGCCGGTCATCATCGGCAGCAGGTGGACGCCGAAGAACACGACGAGTCCCAGAACGAGCAGGGTCATGGCGTTGGAATCTCCCTCTTTCCGGCGCAGGGTTGACCGCCCGCGCGGCGTGGTCAAGCGGCACAGGGCCAAGCCGCCGGGAGGCGACGCGACTGTTGCAGGAATGCGACGGTCGCCCGGCGACGGGCCGCCGGCCCGCCCGATCCGCAAAAAACCCGATTGCGGACCAATTCAAGCCGCAACCGGCTTGGAGAATCACTGCAGGTGGGCTCATAGTTCGCGCGCCTGGAGGTGGGATGAGATGCCGATTCGCGACAGGCGGAGCAGTCCGCGCCACCGCACCCTGAAAAGCGGCCGGATCGTCCTCGACGACGGGGCGAAGGTGCACGAATGCCGCGTCCGCAACCTGTCGGACGATGGCGCCCTGCTGAAACTGCCTAGCACCGCCGAGATTCCCGACCGGTTCGAACTGCGCATCGTCAACGAGGAGATCGCCGTCGCCGCCCTGGTGCGCTGGCGCACGGCGACCGAGATCGGCGTGCAGTTCCTGCGCGAGAACGACGAGACGGCGGACTGAACCCGCCGTCTTCTTTCCGTCTTCTATCCGTCTCTTCCCGCGGTCTTTCCGTCAGGCCGGGGCAGGCCCGCGTGCCGGCGCCCGCCGCACCGCCCTCTGCGCCGCCCAGACCCCTGCAAGAACGAGACACACCCCGGCGATCTGCGACGGCGCCAGTGCCTGGCCGAGCAGCCCCCAGCCGAGCAGCACGGCGGTGGTGGGGCTGAGGAAGCCGAGCGAGGCGACCGCCGAGGGCTCCAGCCGCGAAATGCCGCGAAACCACAGCACATAGGTCAGCGCGCTGGACAGGCTCATATAGAGAAAGCCGGTCATGTTGCGCGCGCTCGGCGCCGGCGGCAGCGGCTCCAGCAGCAGCGCCATCACCACCAGCAGCAGGCCGCCGGCGGTGAGCTGCCAGGCCGCGAAGACGAGCGGCGAGACCGGCGGCTGCCAGCGGCGGGTCAGCACCGTGCCGAAGGCCATCGACACCGCTCCGCCGAGCGCCGCCGCAAGGCCGATGGCATCGAGCGCCGCCTCGTTGCGCAGCACCAGCAGCGCAACGCCCGCGAGCCCGGCAAGCGCCGCCGCCACCGCCAGCGGCCGGATCGCCGTGCCGAGCAGCATCGCCGCGACGAAGATGACGATCAGCGGCTGCACCGCCCCGACCGTGGCGGCGATGCCGCCGGGCAGCCGGTAGGCGGCGATGAACAGCAGCACCATGAAGATGGCGAAGTTCAGCGCGCCGAGCACGAAGGCGCGCCAGATCCACTGCCCGCGCGGCATCTGGCGCACGATCAGCAGCAGCAACAGGCCGGCCGGCAGCACGCGGGCGGCGGAGACGAAGACCGGATGACCGGGCGGCAGCAGCTCGGTGGTGACGATATAGGTGCTGCCCCAGACGATCGGGGCAAGCGCGGTCAGCAGCAGGTCGGAAGCGCGGAACATGGCGGCCTCGTTTGAGGAAGGCGGGAACGGGCCGGACGACAGGCGCGCCGCCCGGCGATCTTGGCGGGAGCGGCAGGGGCAGACAAGCCCCTCGCCCGGCACGGTCAGGCGTGCGAGAGCACCTCGGGGAGCGGGCGGCGCGGCTTCTGCGGCCAGTTGCCGGGCGCGGCCGGGCCGACGGCCAGCAGCATCACCGGCACCTCGCCGTCCGCCAGGCCGAACCCGGCCGTGACCTTGGCCGGCTCGAAGCCGACCATCGGCCCGCTGGCAAGCCCCCTGGCGGCCGCCGCCAGCATCAGGAAGGAGGCGGCAAGGGTCGCCGAGCGCACGGCCTCGTCGCGCGCGGCGACCGGGTCCGCGCCATAGGTGCCGGCCACCGCATCGACCCAGCCGGCGGCCATGTCGGCGGGCATGAACCCGGCCTCGACGGAGGGGCGCAGCCGGTCGCCGAGGCTGGCTGCGTCCGGATGGCTGCCGACGATGATGAAGGTGACGGCGGCCTCCGACACCTTGGCCTGATCATAGGACGCCGCGCGCAGCCGCGCCTTGGCCTCCGGCGAGGCGACGGCGATGAAGCGCCAGTTCTGCAGGTTGTAGGCGCTCGGCGCGCGGGTGGCGAGGCGGATCAGCTCCTCGATCTGCCCGCGGTCGAGACGGGCGTCGGGGTCGAACCGATTGGCCGAGACGCGATTTTCCAGAACGGTGACGATGTCGGTGGCGATAGCGGTGGCGCTCATGACGAGGATCTCTCCGTGAGTGGGCCGGGAGCCCGTGCTCCCGTCGGTGCCCAAGAGATATTCCCGTTCCATTCTCGCGATAATCCGGCTATTTATCCGATCACTCGCAACCAAAAGTGAACAATCATGGATCAACTCACCGCGCTTCGCGTCTTCCGCCGGGTGGTCGACGAGGGCTCCTTCGCCGGTGCCGCGCGTAGCCTCTCGCTGTCGCCGGCGGCGATCAGCAAGAATATCGGCGAGCTGGAGGCGCATCTCGGCGTGCGCCTGCTCAACCGCACGACGCGGCGCATGAGCCTGACCGAGCCGGGCCGGCTCTACCATGAACAGGTGGCGCGCATCCTCGACGACCTGACCGAGGCGGACGGCTCGATGCAGCCGCTGCGCCACCGGCCGAGCGGGCTGTTGCGGGTGGCGGCGCCGATCTCGCTCACGGTCACCCGCCTGTCGCGTACGATCACCGCCTTCATGCAGGCCTATCCCGACGTGGAGATCGACCTGCACCTGGACGACCGGCGGGTCGATCTCGTCAAGGACGGCTTCGACGTCGCCATCCGCGGCACGGCGAAGCTGGAGGACACCAGCCTGGTCGCCCGCCGGCTGATGGCGATGCGCCATGTGATCTGCGGCGCGCCAAGCTATTTCGACGGGGCCGGCCGGCCACACCGTCCGGAAGAGCTCGCCTCGCACCGGATCGTGCAGTTCTCGCTGTCGGGCAATGCCAGCGAATGGGCGCTGGAACGGGAGGGCGAACGGGTGACGCTGCCGGTCGCAAGCCGCTACCGGGCGTCGACCAGCCTTGCGGTGCGCGAGGCGCTGCTGGACGGCTACGGCCTGTCGCTGATCCCGGCGTCTTATGTGCGCGAGGACATCGCCGCCGGACGGCTGGAGACCGTGCTGGACGGCTGGGCGCCGGCGGACACGCAGGTCTATGCGGTCTATCCCTCGCGCCGCTACCTGCTGCCGAAGGTGCGCGCGCTGATCGACTTTCTCGCCGAGGATCTGCGGAGCGACGCGTGAGGCGCTTCAGCGCGGGGCCTTGAGCGCGGCGAACCAGAAGCCGAGGCAGAGGACCAGCGCACCGACGAAGACCGCGACGAGCACCGCGCCATAACCGCCCGACGCCTGCCACAGCAGCGCGGCAGCCAGCGGGGCGCCCGCCCGCATCAGGTTCATCGGCCCAATCAGCGAGCCGTTGACCGCGCCATAGGCCTCGCGGCTGACCATTTCCGGCACGGCGAGACCGCGCACGATGGTGATCATGCCGTTGGCCGCGCCATAGAGGGCGGCGATGGCGCCGATCACCAGCACCGAGGGCGGGGCGAAGGCAAGCGCGGCGATGGCGAGCGGAAAGACGGCGACCACGGCCGAGCCGATCAGCCGCACCGGCGCGCCCGGCGCCAGCACGCGGATGGCGATGCGCCCGGCAACCTGGGCCGGGCCGATCACCGTCATCACCATGACCACCCCGGCCGCATCCAGCCCCCGCTCCAGCAGCAGCGGATAGAGATGATAGATCAGCGCGGACACCGCCGCCGAATAGGAGACCCAGGCCAGCATCAGCCCCCAATAGGACGGCCGGCGCATCGCCGCCGCCACCGCCCGGCGGCCCGACAGCGGCGCGCTGCCGTCCTCATGCACGGGTGCCGGCGCATCGCGCGCCGGGTTGATCGCCGCGAAATACAGCGCAGCGCACAGGAGGCCGTTGACGGCGGCCATCACTATCAGCGCCCCGCGCCAGCCCTGCGTCTCGATCAGGAGCTGGATGATCGGGATGAAGACGGTGCTGGCGAAGCCCCCCCACAGGGTCAGCGTGGTGATGCCGCCGCGCGCCCGCAACGGGCCGACGCGACGGGCGATGACGGCGAAGGCCGGCTCGTAGAGCGTCGCCGCCTGCAGCATGCCGAGCCCGGCGAGCACCACATAGAAGGCGGCGATCTCCTCCACCTGCGACCAGGCGAGCAGCAGCAGGCCGGCCAGCACCGAGGCGCCCGCCATGATGTAGCGCCCGTGCCCCCGGTCGATCGCCGCCCCGACCGGATAGGCGGCAAGGCTGGCGAGCACCACGCCGAGCGTCGCCGCGCCATAGAGCACCGGCTTCGACCAGCCGAGATCGGCGCGCATCGCCTCGGCGATCAGCGGAAAGCCGTAGAACAGCGTGCCCCAGGAACAGATCTGGGCGATGCCGAGCGCGGTGATGAACCAGCCGGCTGCGGCCGGCGGCGCATCACCGCCAAGGAGGCGCTGCGACATGTCTTCTGTCATCCTCGTGAAAGCGCGCCGGACAATGGCCGGACGATGGGAGGCAGGGTCAGGTGGCGGGGTCGGACGCAGATGCGCCCCGGCAGGAGGGAGGCGCATCGGCAAGATCGGAAGGGCGGGTGCCGTCGGCGCAGCACTCGTCGGCGAGATAGCCGAGCAGTGCCCGCATGGCGGGGTAATGAGCGCGGCAGATCAGCGTCGTCGCCTGACGCTCGCGCGTGACGAGGCCGGCATCGACAAGCTGCTTGCAGTGATGGGATAGGGTCGAGGCGGGAATGTCCAGCCGCTGCTGGATGCGACCGACGGCAAGCCCTTCGGCGCCGGCCCGCACCAGCATGCGATAGATCCGCAGCCGGAGCGGATTGCCCAGCGCCAGCAATTGGGCCGCCACCTGCTCCAGCCGCTCCGTCATCAGCCGTAAGCCTTGTTCGAGAAAACTCGAACAAGGCTTACGGCAGTCAGGCAGGCCCCGCAAGGGCTTTCGTCGGCAGGTAGCGGGACGCAGGCGTCAGTTCACGCTGCCCGCTCCGGCGCCCCGCTCGTACCAGCCGCGCGAACGGTTGACGATCCAAACCACCGACAGCATCACCGGCACCTCGACCAGCACGCCAACGACGGTGGCGAGCGCCGCACCGGAATTCAGCCCGAACAGCGCGATGGCCGCGGCGACGGCGAGCTCGAAGAAATTCGAAGCGCCGATCAGGGCAGACGGGCCGGCGACGCAGTGCCGCTCGCCGGTCATCCGGTTGAGCAGATAGGCAAGGCCGGAATTGAAATAGACCTGGATGAGGATCGGCACGGCGATCAGCGCGATGATCAGCGGCTGGGCGATGATATGCTCGCCCTGAAAGCCGAACAGCAGCACCAAGGTGGCGAGCAGCGACACCAGCGAGATCGGCTGCATGACGCGCACCAGCCGGTCGAGCGCCGACTGGCCGCCCATCCGGAGCAGATGCCGCCGCACCGCCTGCGCGACGATCACCGGCAGGACGATGTAGAGCAGCACCGAGATCAGCAATGTGTCCCAGGGCACCGTGATCGCGGACAGGCCCAGCAGCAGGCCGACGATCGGCGCGAAGGCGACGATCATGATCACGTCGTTGAGCGCCACCTGCGACAGGGTGAAGTTGGGCTCGCCGCGCGTCAGGTTGGACCAGACGAAGACCATCGCCGTGCAGGGCGCCGCCGCCAGGATGATCAGGCCGGCGATATAGGAGTCGATCTGGCTTTCCGGCAGCCAGGGCCGGAACAGGTAGCCGATGAACAGCCAGCCGAGCAGCGCCATCGAGAAGGGCTTGACCGCCCAGTTGATGAACAGCGTCACGCCGATCCCGCGCCAGAAGGTGCCGACCCGGGCAAGCGAGGCGAAGTCGACCCGCAGCAGCATCGGCACGATCATCAGCCAGATCAGCACCGCCACCGGCAGATTGACCTGTGCCACCTCGGCAGCAGCGATGACCCTGAACAGCCCCGGCAGCAGGTGCCCGAGCCCGATCCCGGCGACGATGCACAGCGCCACCCAGACCGTCAGATATTTCTCAAAGAAGCTGATGGGCGGCGCGGCAGGCGCGCCAGCCCCGATGGCATGATCCGTCATGGTGATGTCCTGAAGTGTTCAACCCGCCCGGGGCAGGTCGCGGCCGATATCCGTGAGCCGCGACTGCAGCGTCATGCGGTCGAGCGAGGCGAGCGGCAGGGAGGTGAAGATCGAGATGCGGTTGGCGAGCATGCGGTAGGTGTCGGCGAAGGCGAGCGCGATCTCGCTCGGCAAGCCCTCGACCGCGGCCGGGTCCGGCACGCCCCAATGGGCGGTCAGCGGCTGGCCGGGCCACACCGGGCAGGCCTCGCCGGCGGCGTTGTCGCAGACGGTGAAGACGAAATCCATCACCGGCGCACCGGGCTGCGCGAACTCCTCCCAATTCTTGGAACGGGCAAAGCCCGTGTCGTGGTTGAGCTTTTCGAGCAGGGCCAGCGCCTGCGGATGCACCGCGCCCTTGGGCTGCGAGCCGGCGGAAAAGGCCTTGAACCGCCCCATTCCCTCGCGATTGAGGATCGCCTCGGCGAGGATCGACCGGGCCGAGTTGCCGGTGCACAGGAACAGCACATTGAAGACGCGGTCGCTCATTCGTCCCTCCTTGGTCCGCCCGTTCTCCGTCCGGCGGACGATCAGCAATTGCAGGTCACCGCCTCGATCACCGGGCGGCAGAGTTCGGGCGCGCCGTTGCAGCAGTCCTCCATCAGGAAGGCCAGCAGGTCGCGGAAGCCGGTCATGTCGGCGATGTAGCGCACGCTGCGCCCGTCGCGCTCGGCCCGCACCAGGCCGGCCTGGGCCAGCGTCTTGAGATGGGCCGAGACGGTGTTCTGCACCGCCCCGAGACGGGTCGCGACCTCGCCGGCGGCGACGCCTTCCGGCCCGGCCTTGACCAGCAGGCGGAAGATGTCCAGCCGGGTCTCCTGCCCGAGGGCGGCCAGCGCGGCGAGTGCGGACAACTTATCCATTTATCTCTCCTTCTGGATATATGGATACATTATCCCGCCCGCCCCCGCAAGCGGCTTGACGCGCGCCTCCGCATTCGCCAATGATGAAACGTTATCACATAACAAATCAGGATCCCGCCGCATGCGCCTCTTCGTCAATCCGTTCGCCCCGAAGGGCGTGCGCCCCGCCAACGCCGCAGCGGCCGCAAACAGCGCGGAGGCGGAGGCGGAACGGCACGCCCTGCGCGAGCGGGTCAAGCAGGCGGTGCGTCAGGTGCTGGCACCCGGCGCGGAGGCGGTGATCTCGGTCAGCGAGCTTGCCTGCGGCGAGGACGGCTGCCCGGACGTGGAGACGGTGATCGGCATTCACGAGGCGGGAGTGCCTGCGCGCCGGCTGCGCCTGCACATGCCGCTGGCCGAGGTCGGCCTTGCGGATATCGCGGCGGCGGCCGACGATACCTGCTGCACCGCCCCGCAGGAGCCGACCGCATGAGCACCAATCCCGTCGACCTGATGACCGAGCGCCTGCTGGACGAGGCCGGCATCGCGCCCGGCTGGACGGTGGTCGATATCGGTTGCGGCACCGGCGCGGTGACGCGGATGATCGCCCGCCGCGTCGGGCCGCAAGGCTGGGTGCTGGCCGTCGACCGCGATCCCGCCATGCTGGAGATGACCCGGCGGATGGCGGCGGACGAGGGCCTTGCCAACGTCACGGTGATCGAGGGCGGCTTCGACGCGGAGCTTCCCGGCCACGGCACGCTGGACGCCGTCGTCGGCCGCAGGGTGCTGATATACCAGCAGGATCCGGTCGCGGCGGTCGAAGCGATCAGCAGCGCCCTCAAGCCCGGCGGGGTCGTCGCCTTTCACGAGCACGACGCCTCGAAGCTGGTGCCGGGGCGCCATCCCCTGCCCCTGCATGACGAGGTGCGCGACTGGCTGGCGCAGATGCTGCGGCGGGAAGGCGCGCGGCTCGACATGGGGCTGACGCTGCACGAGGTGATGAGCGCGGCGGGCCTTGCCGTCGAGAGCCTGCGGGCGGAGGCGAACCTTTTGACGCCGGACAGCAGCTATCCGGTCGGCATGATCGTGCGCGCGGTGATGCCCCGGCTCGAGCGCTTCGGCATTACCGACATGGCCAGCGCCGATCCGGACACGCTGGACGAGCGGCTGCGCCAGGAGCGGCAGGCGAGCGGCGCCACCTGCCTGTGGGAACTCGTTTTCCGCGCTGTCGCCCGGAAGGTGTGAGCGCAGATCCGCCCCGCCCCATTGACCGGTACTATCGTTCGATATAATGAACTATTGTACGAAGAAATGGATGGACCGCGGAAATGGCACGGCATGTCGGCATCATCGCCTGTTCGGCGGAAGGGGCGGCGGAGTGCTACCGCACCCTGTGCGCGGAAGCCGAAGCTCTGCTTGGGCCCCATGGCAATCCGCCGGTCAGCCTGCACATGCAGCCGCTCACTGAGTATGTCCGTCATCTGGAGGCGGGGCGCGCCGATCTCGTCGGCGAATTGATGCTCGACAGCGCCCGGCGGCTCAAGGCGTCCGGCGCGGAACTGCTGATCTGCCCGGACAACACCATCCATCAGGGCTTGGCCCATGTGGCGGAGCGCCTGCCCCTGCCTTTTCTCCATATCGCCGAGGTGGTGGCGGAAGAGGCCGCGCGGCGCGGCTTCCGACGGCTGGCGCTGACCGGCACGGTGTGGCTGACGGAGAGCGACGTCTACCCGCAGGCGCTCGGCAGGCAGGGCATCGCGACCGTGCTGCCGACAAGGGCGGAGCGGGCCGAGATCGGCCGCATCATCATGGACGAACTGGTGCGCGGCAGGCTGGAACCCTCGGCGGAGGCCTATTTCCAGCAGGTCATCGGCCGCATGGCGCGCGAGGACGGATGCGATGCCGTGGTGCTCGGCTGCACGGAAATCCCGCTGCTGATGAATGACGGCAATTCGCCGCTGCCGACGCTCGATTCGACGCGGCTGCTGGCGCTCGCCGCCCTGCGCCATGCGATAGAGGGATGATCTGCCGGCCCTAGCTGTGCTCGATGATCAGCACGGCGCGGGTGTCGGGCACCAAGGCCTCGAAGGTGTGAGGGGCGTCCGCCGGATAGGCGGCATAGTCGCCGGCGGCAAGCTCGACCTCGCGGCCTCGCGGCCCCAGACGCGCGCGGCCGCACATCACCACCACATGCTCGCGCGTGCCCGGCCCATGTGCCGCAGAGAGATGGCCCGCAGAGAGATGCGGCGCGCCGGGCGCCGCCTCGATCACATAGAGATCGCGCCGCGTGCCGGGACCGGCCGCAGACAGCAGCCGGGCGAGATAGTCGGCATGGTCGGAGCGGGTCGCCGGCCCCTCGCCGGCGCGGATCACCTCGATCTCTTTGCGCGGCTCCTCCAGCAACGCGGCGACGCTGACGCCCAGCGCATCGGCGAGCCTCCACAAGGTCTCGATGGCGGGATTGCCGCTGCCCGCTTCGAGCTGGGACAGGGTCGACTTGGCAAGGCCGGCCGCGCGCGCCAGTTCGCTCGCCGACAGGCCGGCGCGCAGGCGCTCGCGCCGCACCGCCGCGCCGACCAGAGCGCCGATGCCGGTTGCCCCTTTCGCGTTCTCGCTGCCGTTCACCTGCCCGCCTTTTCCCCGCCGTGCCCGGCCACCGTGCGCCGGACTGGATGCGGCCACTGTAGAAGTGCGCGCCCTGTGGGACCATCCCACCTGTCGAGATTTCCCCGGAGGGACGCTTTCCTGCCTTCGTAGATTTCCCCTCGTGACAGACGCACGCGACACGGCTAGAGACGAGGGATGCACAGCATGAGGCAACTCCTGAAGGACCGGTTGCTGACGTGGTCGATGGCCGCGACGATCGTCCTTGCCATGCTGCTGCAGGGTCTTGTCGCCGCCCATGCCCGCACGGTGATGGCCGCCGACGGCACCAGCCCAGCCTATATCCTGTGCTCGCCGACGGCGATCGCCGATCCGGGCGACGACCATCCGCTCAAGGATCTCGCCCGCGACTGCTGCTCGACGCTGTGCAAGCTCGCCTGCGTCGGCGGTACGCTGGCGGCCCCCGCCGCCACGCCTCTGCCCGATCTGGAAGCGGCGGCCGACGCCGCCTCCTGGGCACCCACCCCGGCCCCGGCGACGCGCGAGCGTCCGCAAGGGCCGCCGCCGCCGGCGCGCGCGCCGCCCCTCGCCTCCATCTGACGCAATCAACCGAATGACGACCGGCCGTGCCCGATGGCCGCCGGTTCGCACCTTTGCGACTTATGGAGCATTTCTCATGCGTATCCTGCAGATTGTCTTCGCGCTCGGCCTGACGCTCGTCGCGCTCGCCGGCGCCCATGCCCACGGCTACCGGATCGGCGAAATCAAGATCGGCCACCCCTGGACCCGCGCGACGCCGCCGGCCGCCAAGGTCGCCGGCGCCTTCATGACCTTCACCAACGAGGGTGGCACCGCCGACCGGCTGATCGGCGGGTCCTCGCCGGTCGCCGAGAAGGTCGAGATCCACACGATGGAAGTGGTCGACGGCATCATGAAGATGCGTCCGCTCGCCGACGGCCTCGAGGTGCCGGCCGGCGCCAAGGTGGAACTCGTTCCCGGCAGCTTCCACGTCATGCTGATCGGCCTGAAGCAGCCGATCGCCGAGGGCGACATGGTGCCGCTGACCCTGACCTTCGAGAAGGGCGGCGACATCGAGGTCGAACTGGCGGCCGACAAGATGGGCGCCGGCGGCAAGGCGCATGACCATGGCAGCCATGGTCACGGCGAGACGAAGAAGACCGACCACAGCACCCACTGATCCCGGCATGGCGCCGGCCGAGGCTTTCGGGCCGGCGCCACCGGATCCACTCAACAAACGGCACCTGGGCCGTCCCGCCGCCGCAGTGACACGCGCGGCGCGGCGCGCCCTCCCGCCTGGAGATCCATCGATGACCGATACCACCGCGCCTGGAGCCGGAACGGGGGCGTTCGCCTCCCCGGCCTCCAACTCCGACCTCTACCGCGCCGTCTGGCGCTGGCACTTCTATGCGGGCCTGCTGGTCCTGCCCTTCATGATCACCCTCGCCGTCACCGGCGCGCTCTATCTCTTCCGCGACGAGCTGGACGCGATCCTGCACGCGGACCTGAAGCGGGTGGAGATCCGCGAGACCCTCGCCAAGGCCGCGCCCTCCGCCATCATTGCGGCCGCGCTCGACGCCCATCCCGGCACTGCGGTGAAATACACCGATCCGCCGGCCGCCAACGCCTCGGCCGAGATCACCGTCAAGGCCGACACGGGCCAGCGGCTCGCCGTCTATGTCGACCCCTATGACGCGACGGTGCTCGGCGCCCTGCCCGACCGCGGCACGGTGATGTGGACGGTGCGCTACCTGCACAGCCTGCGCTATTTCGGACCCACCGTGCGCAGCGTCATCGAGATCGTCGGCGGCTGGGCGATCCTGCTGGTCGGCACCGGCGTCTACCTGTGGTGGCCGCGCAAAAGCGGACGCGGCGGCGTCACCAGCGTGCGCGGCACGCCGAAGAACCGGATGTTCTGGCGCGATACGCACGCGGTCACCGGCATCTTCGTCGGCGCCTTCATCGTCTTCCTGGCGATCACCGGCATGCCGTGGTCCGGCAACTGGGGCGCCAAGGTCAACGAATGGGCGAACGGCAACAATTTCGGCTATCCATCCGGCGTGCGCGTCGACGTGCCGATGTCGGACGTGAAGCTCGCCGAGACCGGCCAGACCGCCTGGTCGCTGGAACAGGCGCGGATCCCCAACTCGACCGACGCCGCGCCGCAGGCCCGCGATATGGGCATCGACCGGGCGGTGGAGATCGTCGACGGGCTCGGCCTGCACCGGGGCTATGCGCTGGCGCTGCCCACCTCGCCGACCGGCGTCTATTCGGCCTCGGTCTATCCGGACGACCTTTCGCAGCAGCGCGTCGTGCATCTCGACCAGTATAGCGGCAAGCCGCTGGTCGACATGACCTATGCCGATTACGGCCCGCTCGGCAAATGGCTGGAATTCGGCATCAACGTGCATATGGGCCAGGAATTCGGCCTCGCCAACCAGATCCTGCTGGTGGTGGTGTGCCTGGCCATCGTGATGCTGGCCGTCTCAGCCGGCGTGATGTGGTGGAAGCGGCGGCCGTCGGGGAGCCTCGGCGTGCCGCCGATGCCGACGGACCCGAAGGTGTTCCGCGGGTTGCTGGCGATCCTCATCGTCGGCGGCATCGTCTTCCCGCTGGTCGGCGCCTCGCTGCTGGTGATGCTGGCGATCGACCTCCTGGTGATCCGCCCGCTCGGCAAGCGCACCGCCGCCCGCTAGTCTTGCGGCAACAGCTCGCGGCGCGGCCCCGTGCCGCGAGCATCAGGCGCCCGGCTCAGCGCGTCTCGGCCTTCGCCTCGCGCAGCATGGCGCGCGCCCGCGCCGGTTCGGCGAACAGGATCCAGTCCGGGATCAGCGACACGAGCCTTGCCAGCAGCGCGGTCGCGACCACCGCGAAGGCAAGCCGGCCGAAGAAGACGCTGGCGAAATCCGCCCCCACCGCGACGACCAGCAGCGTGTCCTCGATGAGGCTGTGGGCAAAGCCCATGAAGGCGCTGGCGAGGAACACCTGGCGCGGATCGACCCGCGCCTCCCGCGCCTCGCGGATCAGCAGCCCGCCGCCATAGGAAATGCCGAGCAGCAGGCCGACGGAGGCGAACGGCACCGCCGGCGGGGCGATGCCGGCAAGGCGGAACAGCGGCACCAGCGCGCGGATCAGCCGGTCCATGATGCCGGTGACCTTGAGAATGTCCATCAGCCAGCACAGGCCGAACAGGATCACCAGCATCATCACCAGCGTCTTGCCGAGGCCGATGGCAAAGCCGGTCCAGGTCGATGTTTCCTCCATCGGCATCCACACCGGCGACAGCGGCGTGGCGAGCCAGCCGGTCGCGGAATAGAGCTGGTGGAGCAGCGCGGCGCAGGCAAGGCCACCGGCGATGCGCAGCACGGTGGTGATCCAGAAGCCCGGCCCGGCACGCTGGATGATGCGCTGCTCGATGGGCAGCGCATGGGCGAAGAGCAGCAGCGTCGAAAAGACGGTGATGTCGGCGACGGTGAGCTCGGACACCGGCACAAGCGCGAAGACGATGATGATCGCGCCCCAGATGCCGATCAGCAGGCCGGTGAGCCAGGCGAGCGCGATCTCCGGCGGCAGGCCGTAGAGCTGCATCAGAGGTTCGAAATAGGGAGCCATCGCGCGGATGGCGCCAAGGCGCGCCAGGATCTCGACGATCACCATGACCGGCACGATGATGCGCACCAGTTCCCAATAGATCCCAAGGGTTTCGCGGTTTCGCTGGATCAGCCGCGCACGGATCGACATTCGAGTCACTCCAACAGTTTCCTGCGCTAGCGATACCGCAGCCGCGCGGCATTTTTGGTCAAACTTTGCAAGTTCGTGCAATTTTATTGCATAGTGCCGCGACCTCCGGAGGCACCATGGACCGCATCGACAGAAAGCTTCTCAACCTGCTGCAGGACGACGCCGCGCGCACCAATGCCGACCTTGCCGAGGAGGTCGGCCTGTCGCCGTCGAGCTGCCTGCGCCGGATCCGCCGGCTGAAGGCAGCCGGCGTCATCGATCGCACGGTCGCGATCCTGAACCCGGTGCGCGCCGGCAAGGGTCTGAAGGCCGTCGTGACGGTGGAACTGGAGCGCCACGGCGAGCAGCACACCCGCCGCTTCCTGGCGCTGGCGGACAGCGAACCGGCGGTGGTGCAGGCCTATAGCGTCAGCGGCGAGGCCGACGTGGTGCTGATGCTGCGGCTGTCCGGCATGGAGGAATTCGACGGCTTGTGCGAACGTCTGTTCCGCAACGAGACCAATGTGGCGCGCTTCTACACGATGTTCGTGATCCGCACCGGCAAGGAAACCACGGCGATCCGGCTGGCGCCGTGAGACAGAGGAGGAGAACGCGGCCCGATGGAAACACTGGTCCCCAATCCCGGCGGCTTCGTGCATGTGCGGGTGTTCATCGGCATCATCACCGGCCTGTGCGTGGCACGCCTGCTGAACGGGCTCGCCAACATGGTGCAGAGCCCGCGGCGCGAACATCTCTACAGCGTCCATATCGGCTGGGCGCTGTTCCTGCTGCTGGCGGTGATGCATTTCTGGTGGTTCGAGATCGGTCTTGCCCGCATCGAGCGCTGGACCTTCACCATCTATTTCGTGGTGGTCTTCTACGCCGCGTGCTTCTTCTTCACCTGCGCCATCCTGTTTCCGGACAAGGTCGGCGAGAATTCGAGCTACCGGGACTATTTCCACACCCGCCAGAAATGGTTCTACGGGCTGCTGGCGACGCTGTTCTGCCTCGACATGCTGGACACGGCAATGAAGGGGGCCGAGCACTTCCGCGCGTTCGGGCCGTTCTATCCGCTGCGCCAGACGGGGCTTGCCGCGCTGGCGGTCGCGGCGATGTGGGTGCGCGCGCCGCGCTTCCACATCGCCTTCATGGTGCTGGCGCTGGCCGCGGAGATCTTCTGGATCCTCGACCAGTTCGCCGTGCTCGACTGAGCCGGAAAGTCAGGCCGCCTCGAAGCGGATCTCCTGCGCCCCTTCCCACAGGACCTTGCGGCCGAGCTCGGGCAGCTTGTCGAGGTTCGAGGTCAGCGTGACGAAGTGGTTGCCGGCGAGCTGGCCCATCTTCGAGGAGAAGTCGACGCCGCCATAGGCGAGCAGGATCTCCGTTTCGCTGATGCCGCCGGGATAGAGCAGGATATGGCCCGGCGCCGGGTGGCTGGTGTGGTTCTCGTAGCCGACGCCGAAGGACAGGTCGCCAAGCGGGATCCACACGCCCTCGCCCGACCAGCGCACATGCACGATCTGCCCGGCAAAGGGCATGCGCGCCAGGAAGGCCTTGCAGGTCTCCGGCGCCTTCTCGGTTTCCAGCACCGCGTCGAAGGTGAAGGGGCCGGCGGTGATCTTGATCTTCATATCGTTTCTCCCTTGGTGGTGGTTCGCGGCCGGCGCGCGGGAGGCGGTCGGTGCCCCGCGCCTCGGCCGAATGGTCAGTGATGCAGGATCTTGCCGAGGAAGGCCTCGGTGCGCGGGTTGTGGCGGGCGGTGAAGAACTCCTCGGTCGGACGGTCCTCGACGATCTCGCCCTGGTCGATGAAGACCATCCGCGTGGCGACGCGGCGGGCAAAGCCCATCTCGTGGGTGACCACCATCATCGTCATGCCCTCGCGCGCCAGCGAGGTCATCACGTCCAGCACCTCGGAGATCATCTCCGGGTCGAGGGCCGAGGTCGGCTCGTCGAACAGCATCGCCTTGGGGTTCATGGCGAGCGCCCGGGCGATCGCCACGCGCTGCTGCTGGCCGCCGGAAAGCTGGCCCGGATACTTGTGCGCGTGTCCGGTCATGCCGACCCGCTCCAGCAGTTCCATTGCCCGCTTGCGGGCGACCTGCTGGCTGCGGCCCAGCACGATGCGCTGCGCCAGCATGATGTTGTTCTCGATGGTGAGATGCGGGAACAGCTCGAAATTCTGGAACACCATACCGACCAGCGAGCGCAGCTCGGGAAGGTTGGTCTGCGGGTCGTTGACCTCGACCCCGTCGACCCGGATCGAGCCTTGCTGGATCGGCTCCAGCGCATTGACGCATTTGATGAGGGTGGACTTGCCCGAGCCGGACGGGCCGCAGACGACGACGACCTCGCCCTTGGCGACGCTGGTCGAGCAGTTCTTCAGGACGGGGAACTTGCCGTAGTATTTCGTCACTCCGGTGATCTCGATCATGGTCACCCTCCTTGGAAGCGGGACATGGAAAAGGCCGAAAGGTCGCGGCCGGGATCGCGGCCGCGCACCAGCGCCGCCGTCACCTGCCCGACCAGGGGGCCGAGCGTGTAGCCGTTCGACGTCACGGCGTTGAAGAAGCCGGGCATCGCCGGGTGCTCTCCGAGGATCGGCGCGCCGTCGATATTGATGTTCATCGCCGCCCAACTGCGGATCACATGCAGCTTGCGCAGGCCCGGCACCACGTGCTGGGCGACCCAGAGATTGCCCTCCAGGCTGGAGAGGAGCGGGCGCGGATGGCTGTGCACGGGATCGAGCCCGGCCGTCCAGCCGCCGCCGATCAGGAAATTGCCGTTGGCCGCCTGCTTCAACGTCAGGTGCCGGTCGGCATGGGCGACGAGATGGGAAACGGCCGGCGCGGCCGCCTCGGTCACCACCATCTGCAGCGGCGCGCCGAAGACGGGAATGTCGAGCCCGAGCATGGCGCCGATGCGGGCGGCGAAGGCTCCGGCGGCATTGACGAGGCGCCCAGCGCGCAAGGACCCGCGCGAGGTCTCGACGACAAAGCCCGCGCCCTCGCGCCGGATCGCCAGCACCTCGGTGCGGTCGAACACGCGGGCGCCGGCGGAGACGGCGGCATCCAGCACATGGCGGGTGGCGACCAGCGGATTGATCTTGCCCTCCTGCGGGCAATAGGCGGCGCCGATCATCGCCGGCGACAGGCCCGGCTCCAGCCGGGCGAGATCCGCGCGGCCGATCACCTGGCAATCGATGCCGTGGCTGCGCTCGACGCGGGTCTTCTCCTCCAGGAAGCGCAGATGCGCCTCGGTCTCGGCGACCATCAGCCCGCCGGTGATCTTCATCTCGAAGTCGCGGCCGAGCCGCACTTCCAGCTCGCGCCACAGGTCGATGGAGGCAAGCTGCAGCGGCAGGGTGCGGGCGGCGGCACCGCCGTCGCCTTCCGCCTTGGCGCCATGGTCGAAGGAGAGCAACTGGGCGTGCAGGCTGCCGGCATTGCCGCCGGAGGCGAGCCCGCCGGGAAAGCCGCGCTCGACCACCACGACCTCCTCCCCCGCCTCGGCGAGGAAGAGCGCGGTCGCAAGGCCGGCGATGCCGGCGCCGATGATGAGCGTCGCGACCTCGCGGATCGGCAGCGGTTCCGTTGGGGTGGACGGCCCCCATCCGGCGTCGTTTTGCGCCAAGATGATGGTCCCAACACATCGAAGGAGCCGCCCAATGAACGAGATTACGCGCATCGGCATGGACACGTCCAAGCATCTCTTCCAACTCCACGGGGTTGATGCCGCCGGAGAGACGGTGCTGCGCAGGCAACTGCGCCGCGGGCAGCTTGAAGCGTTCTTCACGAGCTTGCCGCCGGCGCGGGTGGTGATCGAGGCCTGCACCGGCGCCCACCACCTGGCGCGCCGGCTGCGAAGCTGGGGCCACGAGCCCCGGCTGATCGCGCCGCACCGCGCCAAGCCCTATGTCGGGCGCAACAAGAACGACGCGGCCGACGCGGCCGGACTGTGCGAGGCGGGCGGGCGTCCTGGCATGCGCTTCGTGCCGGAGAAGAGCCCCGAGCAACAGGCCCGGCTGATGCTGATGGGCGTGCGCGCCAGCCTGATCCGGGCGCGCACCCAGGTTGCCAACGCGATCCGCGGCTATGCGGCCGAGTTCGGGCTGATCGCGCCCAAGGGGCTGTGCCGCATCGAGACGCTGCTGGAGCAGGTGGCGAGCGACCCCGCCCTGCCGCCGCTCGCCCGCAAGCTGTTCGCGCTGCAGGGCGAGCAATATGCCGCGCTGGCGCCGGCGCTTGCAAAGGTCGAGGCGGAGCTCGAAGCGTTCGTGCGCGACGACGACCTCGCCCGGCGGCTTAAGGCGATCCCTTCGGTGGGACCGGTGGGCGCGGCCTTGTTGACGATCAAGACGCCGGATCCGCGCGTGTTCGCCTCGGCCCGCGGGTTTGCGG
>NZ_FYAV01000025.1:0-44990 GCF_900185745.1 Stappia sp. TSB10GB4
GCGACAGCGCCGTGCCCTCGGCCTTGAAGCGCCGCCGCTGACGGGCGCGCTTCACCAGGCCGTGACGGTCGAGCACCGCATGCACCGTCGACCTGGCCGGAATGCGCACGTCGCCCGCCAGCCTGCGAACCAGCAACTCCTTGATCTTGCGCGCGCCCCAGTGCGGCTTGGCCCGCTTGCTCTCCACGATCAGCCGCTCGATCTGGCCGGGCAACTGGTTGGCATAGCGTACCGGCCGGCGTGAGCGGTCGGTGAGCGCCTCCAGCCCCTCCTGCCGGTAGCGATCCCAGATCTTGTAGCCGGTCTTGCGCGAGATGCCGAACTCGCGGCACACATCGCTCATACTCTCGCCGTCCAGAAGACGGCCGACGAAACGTACTCGTTCGTCCATTACCGAACACTCCTTCCACGGCATCAACACCTCCCGCAAAGCGAAAAGTGTTACCCATGTGTCCGGTACGGTCTGTCACCTATGTCTCAGGCCGCACCCCCCACGATCAGGTTGCTGGCGCGGCCACAAGGGCTTAACTAGACAAACGCTCCGGGGCGGCTTTCGGAGGCCGCGAAGCAGAGGAACAGACCATGGCGGATGAGCAGACCGGTGCCGGCAACGGCGCGCCGGAGACCCCTTCCACCTTTCCGCGGGGACTGCTGGCGGGCTATCGCGCCTATCGGGAGCACTCCCACAAGCCGCATCGCACCGATTACGAGCGCCTTGCGATCTACGGGCAGCAGCCGGAAGTGATGGTGATTTCCTGCTGCGACAGCCGGGTGGCGCCCGAAGGCATTTTCGCTGCCGGACCGGGCGAGCTTTTCGTGGTGCGCAACGTCGCCAATCTGGTGCCGCCCTATGAGCCGGACAACGATTACCACTCGACCAGCGCGGCGCTTGAATTCGCCGTGCAGGCGCTGAAGGTGCGCCATATCGTGGTGCTCGGCCACTGCCAGTGCGGCGGCGTCAAGGCGTTCCTCAACCAGGATGCCACGCCGCTGTCGCCGGGCGATTTCATCGGCAAGTGGATGACGCTGCTCGAGCCGGCGGCGGAGTTCCGCTGCCTCAAGGTGGAGCGCGACGAGGATCCGCAACTCGCCATGGAATATGCCGGCATCCGGCAGTCGCTGGTCAACCTGCGCAGCTTTCCCTGCGTACGGATCCTCGAGGAAAAGGGGCGCCTGTCCCTGCACGGGGCCTGGTTCGATATCGGATCGGGCGAGTTGCGCATCCTCGATCCGGCGAGCGAGCGTTTCGTCGCCGCCCCGGCCTTCCTGGCCGCCGGCTTCGTGCCCGGCGGTTGAGGGCTACTTCACGCCTTCCAGGTTGAGGCTGACGAGGCGACCGGTGTCTTTCTCCATATGCGGCAGATAGGCCTGGGAGTAGTCGTCGAGGCCGCTATGCTCGGTCGTGCGCCAGTCCCAGCGGCGCACGGAGGTAAAGCCGACCTCGATCAGCGCGGCCGACAGGGTTTCCTCGTCGAAGACCATCTTGTGATAATCGTACTGATCGCGCTGGCCGCCGACCAGCAAGCCCAACACCTGCGGCAGGGCGATGCCGTTCGAGGGGTCGAGGTAGAGTTCGGCGGCGGCACGGAAATCCGGGACGGCGATCCGCAGCACGCCGCCCGGCGCCAGCACCCGGCACCACTCGGCGAGGACGTCGCGATACTCCTTGCGGCCGAAATGCTCCAGCACGTGGCAGGCATAGATCAGCCCGACGGTGCCGTCGGCGATGAAGGACAGGTCCTCGACCGGGCCGATACGGTCGACATGCGGATAGTCGAGCGCATCGACATGGTAGAAGCCGGGAATGTGCTTCACGCCGCAGCCGAGGTGGAGTTTCTCGATTTTCATTGGGTGCTGCCCGTTCTGCCATCGGCGCCGAGAGCGGCGCGGTTTTCCAGATACCAGCGGATCGTCTGCCGGATGCCGTCCTCCAGCGCCACACGCGGGCGCCAGCCGAGCGCGTGCAGGCGGCTGGACTCCATTAGCTTGCGCGGCGTGCCGTCCGGCTTGCTTGCGTCGAAGCGCAGGGCGCCGGTGAAGCCGGCCTCACGGGCGATCAGCGTCGCGAGATCGCGAATCGAGATTTCCTGGCCAGACCCGACATTGATCGGCTCGTCGCCGTCATAGGTATCGAGCAGGAAGACGATCGCGTCGGCGAGGTCGTCGACATGCATGAACTCGCGCAGCGGCGTGCCGCTGCCCCATATCTCCACCGCTTCGGCGCCGGCCGCCCGCGCCTCGACGAACTTGCGGATCAGGGCCGGCAAGACGTGGCTGGTTGCGAGATCGAAATTGTCGTTCGGCCCGTAAAGGTTGGTCGGCATCGCCGAGACATAGGACAGCCCGTGCTGGCGGCGATAGGCCTGGCAAAGGTAGACGCCGGCAATCTTAGCGATGGCGTACCACTGGTTGGTCGGCTCCAGCGGCCCTGTCATCAGCGCCTCCTCGCGGATCGGCTGCTCTGCAAACTTCGGATAGATGCAGGACGAGCCGAGGAAGACGAGACGGCGGACGCCGTGATCGGCCGCAGCGGCGATCACGTTTGTCTGGATCTGCAGGTTGTCCTGCAGGAAATCCACCGGTTGGCGGTCATTGGCGAGAATGCCGCCGACACGCGCGGCGGCCAGGATCACCGCATCCGGTCGTTCGCTGGCGAAGAACGCTGTCACCGCGTGCTGGTCGGTCAGGTCCAGTTCGGCGCGGGAGCGGGTGATGAGCTCGGCATTCTCGCGCGCCAGACGGCGGCAGATCGCCGAGCCGACCATGCCGCGATGGCCGGCGACGAAGATCCGGCGCGGCGCGACGGCGGTGCTGTCTGCCGTCATCGCCTAGTCCTCGCGGCCATAGGCGCGGCGGGCATGGCGCTCGACGCGCAGCAGCTCTAGATCCGCATCCACCATCTCGTCGACCAGTTCGGCAAAGCCGGTCGTGTGGGTCCAGCCGAGCCGTTCGCGCGCCTTGGTCGGGTCGCCGAGCAGAAGGTCGACCTCGGTCGGGCGGAAATAGGCGGGATCGATGGCGACCAGCGTCTCGCCGCTCGCCCGGTCGCGGCCCGTCTCTTCCACGCCCTCCCCCGACCAGACGATCTCGCGGCCGACGCGGGCGAAGGCGCGCTCGACGAATTCGCGGACCGTATGGGTCTCGCCGGTTGCCAGGACGTAGTCGTCGGGCTCGGGCTGCTGCAGGATGCGCCACATGCCTTCGGCATAGTCCCGGGCATGGCCCCAGTCGCGGCGGGCATCGAGATTGCCGAGATAGAGCTGCTTCTGCAGTCCGAGCTCGATGGCGGCGACCGCGCGGGTGATCTTGCGGGTGACGAAGGTCTCGCCGCGCAGCGGGCTCTCATGGTTGAAGAGGATGCCGTTGCTCGCGTGGATGCCATAGGCCTCGCGGTAGTTCACCGTGATCCAGTAGCCATAGAGCTTCGCTACCGCATAGGGCGAGCGCGGGTAGAAGGGCGTCGTTTCGCTCTGGGGGGTCTCGCGGACCTTGCCGTAAAGCTCCGAGGTCGAAGCCTGGTAGAAGCGGCAGGATTTCTCCATGCCGAGGATGCGCAGGGCCTCCAGCAGGCGCAAAACGCCGGTCGCGTCGGCATTTGCCGTGTATTCCGGCGTCTCGAAGCTGACCATGACATGGCTCTGGGCCGCGAGATTGTAGATCTCGACCGGCTGGATCTCGGAGACGAGGCGGATCAGCGAGGAACTGTCGGTCAGGTCGCCGTAATGGAGAAAGAAACGGCCGCCTTCTTCATGGCGATCCTGGATCAGGGGGTCGATCCGGCCGGTATTGAACGAGGAGGAGCGGCGCTTCAGCCCGTGCACCTCGTAGCCCTTTTCGAGCAGGATACGGGCGAGATAGGCGCCGTCCTGGCCGGTCACGCCGGTGATGAGCGCGCGGGGTGCAGTCATGTTTGTCCCTGTCGGATGCCGGAAGAACGGCCTTGTCGGTCGTTCCTCCTACTGCACGCGACGGACAAGGGCAACCGCCGCCATGTTTCCCGAGAGGATGGGCGACGGCGGGTGCGCTCGGCTGGGGCGTCGCGTCGGACGCGGGGACTTCAACTGCAATAGGCGAGCTTGTCCGGCTGGACCTTGAGCAGCGCGTCGCGGAGCTTGTCGAGTGCGCGGCTCTCGATCTGGCGTACGCGCTCTTTGGAGATGCCGAGCTTCTGCCCGAGCGCCTCCAGCGTCTCGCCTTCCTCGCTCAGACGCCGCTCGCGGACGATGCGCAGCTCCCGCTCGCTCAGCACGCCGAGCGCGGTTTCCAGCCAGCGCGTGCGCCGCTCGGTGTCGATGACGCCGCCGACGGTTTCCTCCGGCAGGGGATCCTCGCTGACGAGGAAGTCCTGCCGATCGGCGCCCGAACCGTCCGATTCCAGAACGGGCGCGTTCAGCGAGGTGTCCGGCCCGGACAGGCGGGCGCTCATCGCCGCCACGTCCTGCACCTTCACGCCCATCGTCTCGGCGATCTTCTCGACCAGCTCGTTCTCGCTGATCTGGGTCGTGCCGCTGGACAGTTTCGCCCGCAGACGGCGCAGGTTGAAGAACAGCGCCTTCTGGGTCGACGAGGTACCACCACGGACGATAGACCAGTTGCGCAGGATATAGTCCTGGATCGAGGCGCGGATCCACCAGGTGGCATAGGTGGAGAAGCGCACCTCCCGTTCCGGCTCGAAGCGCGAGGCGGCCTCCAGCAGGCCGATATGGCCCTCCTGGATCAGGTCGCTCATCGACAGTCCGAAGTTGCGGTATTTCGCCGCCACTGCGATGACAAGGCGCATATGCGCCAGGCTCAGGCGGTCGAGCGCAGCCTGGTCGCTCTTCTCGCGCCATGCGATGGCGAGTTGCTGTTCTTCCTCGCGGCTGAGATAGGGCGCGTTCATCGCGGCCCTGACAATCTGACGCCGGTTGCCCGAAAGATAGCTCACGGTGTGTCCCTCCGCGTCCCGGCCCCCCTCGGGAGGCCCGGCACCGGGTGGGCGGCTGCCGCCACGACCGGTACCTTCGTCTGCATTCGTTTTCGATACGCTGCCAGGGTGTTTTCGGTTCAGTCCGAGGGCCCGCGCGTGTCGCGTCCCGTGTCGGCCGGATGGCAGCACTGCTCAAGGTCGAGCATGACTCCTCCATACGATCAGGACCAATAGGAGTTCATCCAGATCGCAATAAGTTTACCTGATTGATCGGGCGGCACTGTGGCATTCCGTTCAAATCGTTGAGCGAAAAGAAAAACGCCCGGCGCTGGTGGCGCCGGGCGTTGAAGGTCCTGACGGGCCGATGCCGCGTTCATGCGGCTTCGGTCTGTTCCCCGTCCTCGTCTTCGGTCGCGGCGGCCGCCTTTCGGCTGGTCGACTTGGCGAGATTCTGTTCGATCTGGCGGATCGCCTCGGTGTCGGAGCACTTGTTGACGGCGGCGATTTCACGCGACATGCGGTCGAGAGCCGCCTCGTAGAGCTGCCGCTCCGAGTAGGACTGCTCCGGCTGACTCTCGGACCGGTAGAGATCGCGGACCACCTCGGCGATGGCAATCAGGTCGCCGGAATTGATCTTCGCTTCGTATTCCTGCGCGCGGCGGCTCCACATGGTGCGCTTGACAC
Organism: Stappia sp. TSB10GB4; assembly: GCF_900185745.1. NCBI lineage: Bacteria > Pseudomonadati > Pseudomonadota > Alphaproteobacteria > Hyphomicrobiales > Stappiaceae > Stappia > Stappia sp. TSB10GB4. The sequence continues at coordinate 5,594 of NZ_FYAV01000025.1, forward strand.
GCGGACGGCCGCGCACGGTCTCCAGCGCCTTCTTTACCGCTGTGGCATCCGCCAGCTTGCGCATGCCGACGGTCGCGATCTTGGCGACCGGAACACGCAGCGTCATCTTATCCTGTTCGAAGTTGATCACCAGAAGCTCAAGCGCATATCCCGCGACGTTCTGTTCCTCGATGGCGGTGATCTGTCCAACGCCATGGGCGGGATAGACAATGAATTCGCCAGTCTTGAAACCTTGTCTCTGCGCGGTTTTCTTCATCGTTGTTGCCATACGCCTATGCTACTCCTGCGCAGTTGCGGCCAGAAGCCGGGGGCGTCGCGCACGGCGGCGCCCGTCCATGGAGAAAACGCACAACCACCGGCTTGTGGCGCACCACAATCCGTCGGAGTTCGTTATTCGATGATCAGCCGACCGAACTTTGGCCTCGATCAGATCTAGGAGGGATGCCGCCCCCCTCCGCATATGGCGAAGGGTTCGCAACCATAAAAAAACCTCCGCGTGGAGGGGGAGACCACTGGTTCGGTTACTGAGGAAAAGACTATAGCACAAAACTTGTGGATTTCAAAACGTGACGCTTCGCCCCTTGAATTTCGCTACAGGGCATCACTGCAGCGCCGCCAACAACGGCGCGGCCGGTAGCTGTGGTCGATCGCGTCGGGCTCAGTCTCCAGAGCCCGGTTCCGGGGAGAAATAGGCGTCGAACTTGTTCGGCTTGCCGTCGAAGTCCTCGGCCTCGGGCAGCGGGTCCTTCTTGACCGTCAGGTTCGGCCACTTGGCGGCATATTCGGTGTTGAGCTCCAGCCACTTCTCCAGGCCCGGCTCGGTATCCGGCTTGATCGCATCCGCCGGGCATTCCGGCTCGCAGACGCCGCAGTCGATGCATTCGTCGGGGTGGATGACGAGCATGTTCTCGCCTTCGTAGAAGCAGTCGACCGGACAGACTTCAACACAATCGGTGTACTTGCACTTGATGCAATTGTCCGTGACGATATAGGTCATCGCAATCCTCTCGCGGCGCCAGTCATGCCGTCGCCATGTCGCGGCTCTTCGATCGAGGCCCGATCTCCGTTCCGCAGTTGCGGTTCGAAGGTGCAGTCCGATACGGGGTTCCGGGTCCGGCCAGGCCGGGAGACCAGAGCGTGCCGGCCAGTATGCGGGCGGGTCTTGCTGCCTGCGTACCGGGTTTGGCGATGGGCTTCAAGTTCGGAATATGTTGCCGATGATAGCTGGCGGGAAAGATTTTTCTCCGCTTCGCCGGCCTCGCGCGAGCGGGCGATATGTCGCAGCCTTGCCGGCGCAAGATCACCGCAGTTCAGCCCCGTCGTTCAATTCGTGTCGGTGAGGCGATCGATCTGGCGTCGCTGGCGCTTGGTCGGCCGGCCGCTGCCCCGGTCGCGCCGTCCGGGTGCCGGGCCGTCCTGGCCGAAAACGCTCGGTTTGCCGGCGGCGGCAGCGTTCTCGCCCTCGCCAGCGTCCTGCGCATCCTCCTCGGAAAGCGATGGGGCGCCGGGAGGCGGCGCCAGATCCTCGTAAAGAAGGCGGGCTTCCGGCGCCGGCCCCCTGCGAGCGCCAGGTGCCAGCACCTTCAGCACCAGCACCCGGTTCGCGACCGCGATCGTCAGGACATCGCCGTGGCGGATCGCCTTTGCCGGGGCCGAGGCCTTGTCACGATTGACCCTGACGTGGCCGCCGGTCACCAGCTTCTGGGCGAGGCTGCGCGACTTGACGATGCGGGCGAACCACAGCCACTTGTCGAGCCGCTGCGGCGTCATGTCCGCGGGCGGCGCGGCTGGTCCGGTGGAGGTGGTCTCGCTCACCTGTGCGGCAACCCTGCATCATCCCGGCCCGCTGCCCGTGTCGCGACGGGTCAGGAGCGCGGCTTCTTCTCCAGATCGGCCTTGAGCGCGGCCAGTTTCGCGAAGGGCGAGTCGGGATCGATCTCGCGCGCAGGGCGTTCCGGTCGGCCGCCACGCGGACGTTGGCCTTCCGCGCGCGGGCCCTCGGGCCGGCCTTTGCCACCGGCCCTTGCCTGGTCAGATCGGGCCTGGTCTGAGCGGGGCCCGTCGGGCCGCCCTTGCTGGCGGTTGCCGCCCTTGCCGAAGCCGCGCCCCTTGGTCCGCTGCTTGTGATCCTGTCCGTCCGCGCTCTGCTGGCCGTCCTGTTCGTGGCGGCGGCCTCCGCGTTGGCCCTCGCGCTGGCCGCCGGCGCGCTGACCGCCCTGCGGCCGACGGTCGCGGCGGCCGGGGCGCCAGACCTCGATGGTGACCGTTTCCTTTGCGCCATCGGCCGCGTCTGTGGCGGCAGAGGCGTCCTGTGCCGGTTCGGCCGTTGCCGTCGCGGTTTCGGTTGCGCTCGGCTCTGCCGGTGCGGCGATCGGGGCGTCTTCCGGCAGGCGTGCCGACTTGTCTGCTTCGGCGGGCGCCGGCGTCGGCTGGTTCTCCGCCCGCTCTTCCGACTGAGTTTCCGTCGGAGCGTCGGTTGCGACCGCCTCGGCGGCGGGAGGCGACGCGGCTTCCGGCTTCTGCGTCGCTGGCCGGGCGATTTCGCGGGTCTCGGAGCGATAGCTGAGAGATTTCAGGACGGCGGCAAAGTCCTCGCCGGCGCAGCCGAGCAGCGACGTCATCGCCACGGTCACGGTGAAGCCGCCGCCTTCGGCAACGGCACCGTCCGGTGGCGACACATCCGCATCGAGCGGCTTCCAGGCCAGAAGCGGACGGATCAGGTCGGCGAGGCGCTCGAGAATGTCGATGCGCACGGCGCGGGGTCCGCAGACGCGGAAGCCGACGACCTTGTACAGAGCCTTCGAGATCTGTGGGTCGACGGTAATCGACGTGCGGCCCGAGGCCGAGAGCTGAGGCAGTTCGGCAAGACCCGGCATGTCGGGCTCGCCATGTTTCAACGCCCAAAGCTGGGCAATCAGCCGGCTCGGGGCCGGCTTCAGCAGGGCTGGCACGAAAATATGATAGGCGCCGAAGCGCACACCGAGGCGGCGCAGGCCCGCGCGCATGGACTGGTCGAGCTGGCGGACGTCTTCGGCGATCTCCGAGCGGTCGAGAATGCCGAGCGCTTCGACGAGGCGGAAGGCGATGCCGCGGCCGAGACCCTCCAGGCCCTCGCCGATCTCGAGATCGCGCAAGGGCTTGAGCACCGTGTCGATATGCGCACGCAGCCACAGGACGAGGCGTGCCTCGACCTTGTCGCGGTCGGCCGCCTCCAGGGTCTCCTCGCACAGGACGATCAGGCCCGGGGTGAGCACCGTTTCGCCGGAGATGACCCGGGCGACGATCTCGCCCTGCCAGCGCAGGATGCCATCGGAGGCGAGCGCGAAATCCTCGTTGGCGCCGCGCGACAGGCGGTCGGCGCGCTGGGTGAGTTCGCTGGCCAGCGCCTTCTGGGCCGCAGCGCGCAGCGCCTTGACGTCCGGCCCATCGGCGGAGGGGTCTGGCGCAAAGCGGAAGCCCTGCAGTTGTCCGACGTGCTGTCCCTCGACAAGCACATCCCCTGCCGATGTAATTTCCGCTTCAAGCATGGCGTTCTCTCTCAGCCGTCGCATCAATACGCTCGTCCGCCGATCGACGAAGCGCTGGGTAAGCCTCTCGTGCAAGGCGTCGGACAGACGGTCTTCTACGCCGCGCGTCACGCCTTGCCAATGGGCGGGATCCGCAAGCCAGTCACCACGGTTGGCGACAAAGGTCCAGGTGCGGATGTGGGCAATGCGGTTTGCCAGCGTGTCGATGTCGCCGTCGACGCGATCGGCGAAGGCGACCTGGCGGGCGAACCAGTCGTCGGGAACCACCCCGTCGCGGGTCAGATGGGCATAGAGCCCGGCGATCAGGTCGGCGTGGTTGGCCGGCGCGATCTTGCGGTAATCCGGCACCTGGCACACGTCCCAGAGCAGGCGCACCCGCTCCGGCGACGAGGCGACACGGCGGATCGCCTCGTCGCGCAGGGCATGATCGAAGGCGGTCTCGTCGGCCGAGGGCGGCGCGCGGGTCAGACCCTGCTCCCGCGGTGGCTCGTCGAGCGTGCGGCGCAGGCTTTCGACGCTGTCGTAGTCGAGCGCGCGATTGCGCCACTGAAAGACCTTGAGGGCGTCGAAACGGTGGCTCTCGAGGGCTGCGACCAGTTCCTCGTCGAAGGGATCGACCCGGCCGGTGACGCCGAAGGTGCCGTCACGGGTGTGACGGCCGGCGCGGCCGCCGATCTGGCCCATCTCGGCAGGTGTCAGCATCCGGTACTGGTAGCCGTCGAACTTGCGGATGCCGGCGAAGGCGATGTGATCGACATCGAGATTGAGGCCCATGCCGATCGCGTCGGTGGCGATCAGGTGCTGCACGTCGCCGTTCTGGAACAGCTCCACCTGAGCGTTGCGGGTGCGCGGGCTGAGCGAGCCGAGCACCACGGCCGCGCCGCCGTGCTGGCGACGAATCAGCTCGGCGATCGCGTAGACCTCGGAGGAGGAGAACGCGACCGCGGCGGAGCGTGGCGGCAGGCGGGTGATCTTCTTCTGGCCCGAATAGGCCAGCACCGACATGCGCGGCCGGGTGATGACGTTCAGGCCGGGCAGCAAACGCTCCAGCAACGGGCGCGCCGTGGCCGACCCGAGCAGCAAAGTCTCCAGCGTGCCGCGCATGTTGAGGATGCGGTCGGTGAAGACGTGGCCCCGCTCGAGATCCCCTGCGAGCTGCACCTCGTCGATGGCGACGAAGTCGGCGACAAGATCGAGCGGCATTGCTTCCACGGTCGATACCCAGTAGCGGGTCCCGGCGGGGATGATCTTCTCCTCGCCGGTGACCAGAGCCACCTTGTCCTCGCCGACCCTTTGAGCGATGCGGCCATAGACCTCGCGCGCCAGCAGGCGCAGCGGCAGGCCGATGATGCCGGTCTCGCGGGCGATCATCCGTTCGATGGCGAGATGGGTCTTGCCGGTGTTGGTGGGGCCGAGGACGGCGGTCACGGTACGCGCGCGGGCGACCGGCGGCAGCGTTGTCCATGTGGGGCCTGTGGTGCCCCCGGCCGAAGACGGCCTCGATTGTCCGGAATGAAGCATTGGCTGGAGCTGTGCTGTGCGATCCGTGCCACGGCGGAGCCCGCCACGATCCGTTGCGAAATAGAACCGCGCGACGGGATGGCGCCGGGGTCCGGATAGGTTTGTCGGCGGAAGCGTCAGGCGACCGCAAACCCGTTGGCTCGACAGGTAGCACAGACGGTCGCGGGCTGTCGCCTGCTGTTTTCCACAAGCGGGGAGGGGCGACGACCGCCGGGCGGGACGCCCCGCTTCGGTCCGTTCCGGCAGCGCGAAAACCGACCTGCGTCAGGGTGAACAGAACGAGTCCGGAACAAAGCCGGACCGAATCGATGACTCGCACGGATTCAGGTTTCGTTCTCTACGACATGTTGTGGAGGCAGAGGATCACGGGGCGAAATCGTGAATCTGCTCAAGGATTTGAGTCGACCGATTCGGATCCGGTCGAATTTCTTGGCGCTGCGAAACAGATTTCCATCCCGTTAACCAGCTCGATAAAATTCGAACTGCAAAATTCACGTTTGTCGAAACCGCGAACGAAGCCTGTCCGAATCGCTGACAGACAGTTGTTCCTGATATGTTCATTCGATATGTTGTGCCCGGCCGAAGCGGGCATAGCGGATGATGAGGGCGGGGTCGCGGGCGGTCGGCGGGTCTCGCGAAACGGGTTTACCCGATCGTTTCATTCCGGGACGATTTGCCGGCAGACATTTGCGGGGCCTATCGGTCCTCTCGTGCCTGCCATCTTCCCTTGTTGCGGTGCAACAGCTAGAACGCGGTGACGCTAAGGCACTGGCGCCCTCTTGCGGGGTGCTTGTCAGGAGGAGGGGCTGACTTGGCAATTCGGAAGATTCTCGTCGCCAACCGTTCGGAGATCGCAATCCGCATCTTCCGCGCGGCCACCGAACTCGGCATGCGCACCGTGGCTGTCTATGCGGAGCAGGACAAGCTGGCGCTGCACCGGTTCAAGGCCGACGAAGCCTATCAGATCGGCCGAGGCGCGCATCTGGCGGAGCCGCTCGGACCGATCGAGGCCTATCTGTCGATCCCCGAGATCCTGAGAGTGGCGAAGGCGGCGGGCGTCGACGCGATCCATCCCGGCTACGGGTTCCTGTCGGAAAGCCCCGAATTCGCGGAAGCCTGCGCGGCGGCGGGCATCGTCTTCATCGGTCCTTCGCCGGAGACCATGCGCCGGCTCGGCAACAAGGTGGCGGCTCGCAATTTGGCCGTGGAAGCAGGTGTTCCGGTGATGCCGGCGACCGATCCGCTGCCCGACGACATGGACGAGATCCGCAGGCTCGCCGCGGAGATCGGCTATCCGGTGATGCTCAAGGCGTCCTGGGGCGGGGGCGGGCGCGGCATGCGCGTCATCCGCGACGAGGAAGCGCTGTTGCGCGATGTGGCGGCGGCCAAGCGCGAGGCCAAGGCAGCCTTTGGCAAGGACGAGATCTATCTGGAGAAGCTGGTCGAGCGGGCGCGGCACGTGGAAGTGCAGATTCTCGGCGATGGGCATGGCAACCTGGTGCATCTGTTCGAGCGCGACTGCTCGATCCAGCGCCGCCACCAGAAGGTCGTCGAGCGAGCGCCTGCTCCCTATCTCGGCGCCGACCAGCGCGCGGAACTATGCGAGTACGGCCTCAGGATCGGCCGCGCCGCGGACTATCGTGGCGCGGGAACCGTCGAGTTCCTGATGGATGCGGACAGCGGTCGCTTCTACTTCATCGAGGTCAACCCGCGCGTCCAGGTCGAGCATACGGTGACGGAGGAGGTCACCGGCATCGACATCGTCAAGGCGCAGATCCGCATCGCCGCCGGTGCGATGATCGGCGAGCCGGCCTCCGGCGTGCCGGCGCAGGAGGCGATCCGGCTGAACGGCCATGCCCTGCAATGCCGCATCACCACCGAGGATCCCGAGCAGAACTTCATTCCCGATTATGGCCGGATCACCGCCTATCGCGGCGCCACCGGATTCGGCATCCGGCTCGATGGCGGCACGGCCTATTCAGGCGCGGTGATCACCCGCTACTATGACCCGCTGCTGGAGAAGGTGACGGCCTGGGCGCCGACGGCGGAAGAAGCGGCGCAGCGCATGGACCGGGCCTTGCGCGAGTTCCGCATCCGCGGCGTTGCCACCAACCTGGTGTTCCTGGAGAATGTCATCGGCCACCCGGATTTCCGGGCCAACGCCTACACGACCCGCTTCATCGACGAGACGCCGGCGCTGTTCCGCCAGGTCACCCGGCGCGACCGGGCGACCAAGCTGCTGACCTATATCGCCGACGTCACCGTCAACGGCCATCCGGAGACCCGAAACCGGCCGCGCCCGTCCGGCGATGCGCCCGCACCGGTCGCCCCGCTCTATAACGGCGAGATCCGCATGGGGACGCGGCAGCTTCTCGACGACCTGGGGCCGGAGGGCTTCGCCGACTGGATGAAGGCGGAGCGGCGGGCATTGATCACCGACACGACCATGCGCGATGCCCACCAGTCGCTGCTGGCGACGCGGATGCGCAGCTTCGACATCGTCGCGGTGGCCGATGCCTATGCCCGCGGCCTGCCGCAGTTGTTCTCGCTGGAATGCTGGGGCGGCGCCACATTCGACGTCGCCATGCGCTTCCTGACGGAAGATCCCTGGGAGCGGCTGCGGGCGGTACGTCAGCGCGTTCCCAACATTCTGCTGCAGATGCTGCTGCGCGGGGCCAACGGCGTCGGCTACGCCAATTATCCCGACAATGTGGTTCGCGACTTCGTTGCCCGCGCGGCGGAAACCGGCATCGACCTGTTCCGCGTCTTCGACTGCCTCAACTGGGTCGAGAACATGCGTGTCTCGCTCGATGCGGTGATCGAGGCGGAGAAGCTGTGCGAGGGCACGATCTGCTACACCGGCGACCTGCTGGATGCGGCGCGGCCGAAATACGACCTTGCCTACTACGTCAAGCTGGCGAAGGAGTTGGAGCGTGCCGGCTGCCATATCCTGGGCGTCAAGGACATGGCCGGGCTGATGAAGCCGGAGGCGGCGCGGCGACTGTTCGCTGCGCTGAAGCAGGAAGTCGGCCTGCCGATCCACTTTCACACCCACGACACCTCCGGCATTTCCGCCGCCACCGTGCTGGCCGCGGTCGAGGCGGGCGTTGACGCGGTCGATGCCGCGATGGACGCCTTTTCCGGGCTGACCTCGCAGCCGGCGCTGGGCTCGCTGGTCGCGGCCCTGCGCGACGGGCCGCGCGACACCGGGCTCGACGCGAAGGCGATTCGCGAGATCTCCTTCTACTGGGAGGCGGTGCGGGCCCAGTACCGCGCTTTCGAGAGCGATCTCAAGGCGCCGGCCTCCGAGGTCTATCTGCACGAGATGCCTGGCGGCCAGTTCACCAACCTGAAGGAACAGGCCCGCTCGCTCGGCCTCGAGACCCGCTGGCACGAGGTGGCGCAGGCCTATCACGACGTCAACATGATGTTTGGCGACATTGTCAAGGTGACCCCCTCGTCCAAGGTGGTCGGCGACATGGCGCTGATGATGGTGGCGCAGGGACTGACGGTCGCCGACGTGCTGTCGCCGACCAAGGAGGTCGCCTTTCCCGAAAGCGTCGTGCAGATGATGCGCGGCGATCTCGGCCAGTCTCCCGGCGGGTGGCCGACGGACATTCAGACAAAGGTGCTGAAGGGCGAGGCGCCGATCACCGTGCGTCCCGGCTCGCTGCTGGCGGCCGACGACCTGGTAGCCCGGCGCAAGGAACTGGAAGAAAAGACGGGCGACGTCTCCGACACGGACCTTGCCTCCTATCTCATGTATCCGAAGGTCTTCACCGACTTTGCCGTGGCGCGCGATCGCTACGGTCCGGTCGATGTGCTGCCGACGCCGGTCTATTTCTACGGGTTGCCGGCGGGCGAGGAGATGATGATCGACCTGGAGCCCGGCAAGACGCTGGTCGTGCGAACCCAGGCGGTCGGCGAGACCGACGAGACCGGCGAGCGCAAGGTGTTCTTCGAACTCAACGGCCAGCCCCGCATCATCAAGGTGCCGGATCGGGCGCATGGGGCCGCCGGCGCGGCGGTGCGGCGCAAGGTCGAGGCCGGCAATGCGGCGCATGTCGGCGCGCCGATGCCGGGCGTCATCTCCACCGTCGCGGTGAAGCCGGGTCAGAGCGTGTCGCCGGGCGATGTGCTTGTTTCCATCGAAGCCATGAAGATGGAAACGGCGCTGCACGCCGACCGCGCCGGTACGGTGGCGGAGGTGCTGGCGAGCCCCGGTCAGCAGGTGGATGCGAAGGACCTGCTGGTGGTCTTCGAGGCGGAGGGCTGACGGGTCGATGGTGCTGAGGATCGCCGCCGCCGACCTGCGCCGCGTGTTCCTGCACCTGCAGGGTCTGTCCGATGTGCCGTCGCGGCGCCTCGGGCAGGCGGAGCTGTGCGACATCATCGACCGCCTCGGCTTCGTCCAGGTCGACAGCATCAACACGGTGACGCGGGCCCATCATCAGATCCTGTTCTCGCGCAACCAGACCTATCGCGAGACGCAACTGACGGGTCTGCTGGAGCGCGACCGGGCGGTGTTCGAGAACTGGACCCATGACGCGGCGGTGATCCCCTCCAGCGCCTATCCCTACTGGCGCCATCGCTTCGCCCGCCAGAGGGACCGGCTCAAGGCGCGCTGGACGAACTGGCACGGGCACGACTTCCACGGCGAGATCGACCGGGTGCGCGAGCATGTGCGGGCCAATGGCCCGTCGCGCGGCCGCGATTTCGACGGCGAACGTGCCCGCAAGGAACCGGGCTGGTGGAACTGGCAGCCGGGCAAGACGGCGCTGGAGTATCTGTGGCGAACCGGCGAGATCGCCGTGACCGCGCGGGACAATTTCGCCAAGGTTTACGATCTCTCCGAGCGGGTGATCCCGCGCGAGCACTTCGAGCAGGACGTCAGCCACGAGGCCTTTGTCGACTGGACCTGCCGCGAGGCGTTGCAGCGGCTGGGCGTTGCGACATCGGGCGAGATCGCGGCCTTCTACGATCTTGTTTCGCCGGAGGAGGCGAAAGCCTGGTGCTCGGAGCAGGTGGGCGTGACCATCCTGCCGGTGGAGATCGACTTCGGGCCGGGTCAGCCGAAGCGCGCCAGCGTTGCGCGACCGGATATCGAGACCTTGTTGAGCGAGGCGCCTGAGGCGCCGGCGCGGGTGCGGACGCTGAGCCCGTTCGATCCGGTGCTGCGCGACCGCAAGCGGGCGGAGCGCCTGTTCGGTTTCTCCTATCGCATCGAGGTCTTCGTGCCAGCGGAGAAACGCAGCTACGGCTACTATGTCTATCCGATCATGGAAAAGGACCGGATGATCGGCCGGGCCGACATGATCTGCCGGCGGGCCGAGGGTGAGCTGCTCGTCACCGCCTTCTGGCCGGAGCGCGGCGTGCGGCTCGGCGAAGGCCGGTTGGCGCGACTGGAGGCCGAATTCGCCCGCATGGCCCGGTTCACCGGCATGGAACGGGTCGTGTTCGCGGAGGGCTGGCGGCGCGAGCCCGTCGGCTGACGCGCCGCGCCGGATAACCCGACGGATCTGCGAGGACGGATCGGCTTTCAGTCCTTCGTGGCGAGGATGCGCTCGATCTGGCTCGGCGGATGCCCGGTCAGCGTCTTGTCGACCTCGGCGACGATACGGCTCGCCACCTCCTTGTGAAAGGCCTTGCGCAGGTCGCCCAGCGTCATCGGCGGAGCGACGACGACGAGTTTCGAAAAACGGCCCTTGTGGGCTTCGCGGTAGAGCGTTTCGGCGATGAGCTTGGCAAAGCGATGCTTCTCGATCATGTGCCAGTCGGTCGGCTCCATGGCGCTGCGGTGCGGACCGGGGCCATCGTTGCGCCGACCGGGGGCGTCTGTGCCTTGTTGCGACGTCGGCGGATTGTCCTGTTGCAACACCTGCAGGACCTCGAAATTCGGGTAGTCGGCATCTCCCTGATTGCGGAAGAACAGCGCTTTCTCGCCGTCTCCGACCAGAATCCAGCTATCGTGCTCGATGCGCAGCCCGCTCATGTGAGGTCTCCCTTCTTACGTGCCGAGCCCGCTCGTGACCGGTTCCGCCGGCCTGGAGCAGGCATCCAGACCTGAAGGACACGTAGGTACGATCGCAGCCCGTTTGAATGGCCTGCGTCAGAGTTTCGCCGTCTCCCGGGCAATGAGGTCGTGGCATCCCTGGTCGAGCATGCGGAAGACCGCGTCGAAGCCGTTCGGACCGCCATAATAGGGATCGGGCACATCGTGAGGGAGAAAGCGCCGGATTTCGGCACGGCAGCCGGTCGGTGCGCGGGCCTGAAGATCGGCGAGATTGTCGGAATCCATCGCCAGGATGAGGTTGAATCTCGTGTAGTCCGCGTCACTCACCTGGCGGGCGCGCAGGCGCGACAGATCGATGCCGTTGCGGGCGGCGACCGCCACCGAGCGCGGATCGGGTGCCTTGCCGATATGCCAAGAGGCGGTGCCGGCGCTGTCGACGGTGACGGAGCCGCCGAGACCGGCGGCTTCGATCCGCTGCCGCAGGATGCCCTCTGCCAGCGGCGAGCGGCAGATATTGCCAAGACAGACGAACAGGATTGCGGTCACGAATCCCTCGCTGGTTGGTTGGTCTGGTCGCGCCCGGCCACGCCGAGGCCCGACATCGCGATGGGGTTGCAGCCCTTGTCAGGCCGCGCCTGTCGTGGTCCGCTTTCCGGGTTGGGTCGCCGCCGTCGGCGTCCGTTTCCAGGAGGAGGTCGCCATGACCGAAAAGCTGTCGCCCGCCGCCCGCTCCGACGCGCTTGCTTCCCTGCCCGGCTGGCGGGAGGTGGAGGGACGCGACGCGATCACCCGGACATTCACGTTCAAGGACTTCAACGCGGCCTTCGGTTTCATGACGCGGGTGGCGCTCGTTGCCGAGAAAATGAACCACCATCCCGAATGGTTCAATGTCTATCGGACCGTCGAGGTTGTTCTGACGACCCACGATGCCGGAGGGCTGAGCGAACTGGACATCCGGCTGGCCCAGAAAATGGATATGCTGGCGGACAACTGATGGCGCGCCGAGGTCAGCCTCGTTCGAGGAGGAAGATGTGGACGTCGTTCTCCCCGGTCTGTCGCGACACCAGCCTGTGTCCCGCCTCCTGGCAGAAATGCGGGATGTCGATCACCGACATCGGGTCGGTCGAAAGCACGCGGATCAGGGCTCCCGCCTCGAGGCGAGTCATGGCCTTGCGAGTCTTGAGAACCGGGAGAGGGCATTTCAGGCCCTTCAGATCCAGCTCCAGATCGACCTTGTCCACTGCGCGCTCTCCACCGATATGAGAGGCAGTCCGGCCCCTCGGATCGACCTCCGCCAGCCGTTCCGGCTGGGCACTCCCGACCCTGAAGACAAGACAGGAGAATATGTCCGTGACCAGCAGTGGCAAGCCCGATGCGTTCGACATACTGGATTTCTGGTGGATGGCCGGACCGCAGAGGTGGTTCGTCCGCAACGAGGCCTTCGATGCGGAGATCCAGGCGCGGTTTGGGGATCTTGTCGAGCCGGCGCGGGACGGGGCCCTGGATGCCTGGGCGGACACTCCGCATGGGGCGCTCGCCCTGCTGCTGCTGCTCGACCAGTTCCCGCGCAATCTGTTCCGCGGCAATGCACTTGCCTTCGCTTCCGACGAGCGCGCGCGCCGTATTGCCGGAGGGGCTCTTGCCGCCGGGTTCGACCGGGCGTTTCCGAAGGAGGCGCGCCCCTTCTTCTATCTGCCCTTCGAACATTCCGAGGACATGGCGGATCAGGAGCGAAGCGTGGATCTGTTCCGCCGCCATGGCGATGAACAGGGATATCTCTATGCCCTGATCCATCTCGACGTGATCCGCCGGTTCGGCCGTTTCCCCCACCGCAATGCCGCGCTGGGAAGGGAGACGACGCCGGCTGAAGCGGCCTATCTTGCCGATGGTGGCTTCAGCGCCTGAGTGGAGCGCACAAAATTTGTGCACATAATTTAGCCGCATCCACCTGTCGGATATGGCTATTTTTTGTGCAGACGAAGGTGCTTCGAGAGGGCGGCCCCGAAGCCGGAAAGGTGACCTGCAGACTTTTCATATCTTATTGTTTTACATTTGTTTTTCTTCACGATCTGCCCGTCTGTCCGGCCATATTTTGCGCCGCAGCACGAACTGGCACGCTCCTTGATAACTGAGAACCGGCGTCAAACGGATCGCCCGGCTACCAGGCTGTGGTGGCGGCCGCGATCCGCCAGATCAAGCCGAGACGCGCCTGCCGCAATGGGCCGGGGAAGCGAAGCAGGGAAAGGAACGGAAGCAAGCATGAAAATCGTGATGGCCATCATCAAGCCGTTCAAGCTCGACGAGGTGCGCGACGCCCTCACGAGCATCGGCGTTCAGGGACTGACGGTGACCGAGGTCAAGGGCTACGGACGGCAGAAGGGGCACACGGAGATCTATCGCGGTACGGAATATGCCGTGAGCTTCCTGCCCAAGCTGAAGATCGAGGTCGCGGTGACCTCCGAGCTTGCCGACAAGGTCGTCGAGGCAATCGCCAGCGCCGCCAAGACCGGCCAGATCGGCGACGGCAAGATCTTCGTCTACGCGCTCGACCAGGTTCAGCGCATCCGCACCGGCGAAACCGACGCCACCGCGCTTTGACCCATCCGAGCAGGGGAATTTCAATGAAAACAACCTTCAAGACCGCCGGGCTGGCTTCGCTTGCGCTTCTTGCGGCGACCGGCGCCGTTCTCGCCCAGGACGCGACCGTTGCCACCGAGGCAGTCGAGGCCGCAGCCGAGGCGCCGCAATACGCGCTCGCCAGCGAGACCGCGTATATCTTCAACACGCTGCTGTTCCTTCTCGGCGGCTTCCTGGTCATGTGGATGGCGGCCGGCTTCGCCATGCTCGAGGCCGGCATGGTGCGCGCCAAGAACGTCTCCATGCAGTGCCTGAAGAACATCACGCTCTACTCGACGGCCGGCCTGATGTTCTGGATCACCGGCTACAACCTCATGTATACGGGCGTCGATGGCGGCTATATCGGCTCCTTCGGTCCGTATGCCTTCGATCCGGTCGGCGGCAACGATCTCGGGACGGGCTATTCCGTCGCCTCCGACTGGTTCTTCCAGATGGTGTTCTGCGCCACCACCGCCTCGATCGTCTCGGGCACGCTGGCCGAGCGCATCAAGCTGTGGCCCTTCCTGGCCTTCACCGTGCTGCTGACCGGCTTCATCTATCCGATCGCCGGCTCGTGGCAGTGGGGTGCCGGCTGGCTCGACGGCATGGGCTTCTCGGACTTCGCCGGCTCGACGCTCGTCCACTCGGTCGGTGGCTGGGCCGCGCTCGCCGGCGCCCTGGTGCTCGGCGCCCGCACTGGCAAGTACACCGCCAACGGGGTGCACCCGATGCCGGGCTCGTCCATGCCGCTGGCAACGCTTGGCACCTTCATCCTGTGGCTCGGCTGGTTCGGCTTCAACGGCGCCTCGCAGCTTGCCATGGGCACGATCGCCGATGTCACCGACATCTCCCGGATCTTCGCCAACACCAACATGGCGGCGGCTGCCGGCGTGGTTGTGGCGGTGATCCTGACCCAGGTCCTGTACAAGAAGGTCGACGTCACCATGGCCCTGAACGGCGCGCTCGCCGGTCTGGTGTCGATCACCGCCGAGCCGCTGGCTCCGTCCGTTTGGCAGGCCGTGTTCATCGGCGGCGTCGGCGGCGTGATCGTCGTCTTCACCGTGCCGCTGCTCGACAAGCTGAAGATCGATGACGTGGTCGGCGCCATCCCGGTGCACCTCGTTGCCGGCATCTGGGGCACGCTGATCGTACCGCTGTCCAACGGCGATGCCTCTTACTCGGTCCAGCTCATCGGAATTGTCGCCTATGGCGTGTTCACCTTCGGCGCCAGCCTGATCATCTGGCTGGCTCTCAAGGGCACCATCGGCATCCGCGCCTCGGCCGAGGAAGAGGCGCTCGGTCTCGACAAGATCGAGGTCGGTGTCGAGGCCTATCCGGAATTCGGTCAGGGCAGCCAGCGCGTCTGAGCCCAGCCGGTTCTTCTCCCGAAGCAACCGGCGTGACCGGCGGTTGCACCTTGAAGCCCGGGGCTCCGTGCCCCGGGCTTTTTTCGTCTGGCTGCGGTTGCTGCGGGCCGGAAGGCCGATCATCCTGAGCCGTGCCGCGGCCTTGCGATTCGCAAGACACCGGTTTCGGCTGCAACGAGGACCCGCCATGCCGCTCCTGGCTTCCATCCCGCTTACCGTGGTGCCGCTGATTGTCTACAACCTGCTCGCCTTCGGCCTGCTCGGCGATGGCGGCGGCCCTTGGCTCTCCTCGGTTCTGACGCTCGATCTGGTTTCCGGTGCGAGCTTTTCGCTGCTGGTTGCGGATCTGACGATCCTGTGTGCGCTGGCGATGCTGTTCATCGAATTGCTCAAGGCCACCCGTACCGGTGCGGTGGCGCTTGTCGACCACATCCTCTCGACCCTGGTTCTGGTCGCCTATCTGGTCGAGTTCCTGACCGTCCGCGAAGCTGCAACGTCGGTGTTTTTCATTCTGACCTGCGTTGCGCTGGTCGATGTGCTGGCGGGGTTTTCCATCACCATAACCGGCGCTCGCCGCGATTTCGGAGTTCCCAGCGGCGACCAGTTCCGCTGAGCGGTCGCCGGAGTTTCGCCGCCGCTCTCATGCTCCGGAGCGCTGAAAAGCGGGGACAAGGCTTCGCCGACGGAAGCCGCTACGTCAAAAGTTAACAAAACATTATCGCTTGGCATGGCATTTGCGCTAAATTCCTCGGTAACAACGCCAATGTCTCAAATTGGCACGCCGGGGAGGCGGAAATGCGGATCGAGCAGGGCGGACGTCCAGCAACAGCACCAGGCGTGGGCCGGCGTGCCGCCGAGACGGCGGCGTCGACGTCCGTCGGCGGGGCTACGTTCGCCTCTGCGGCGCGCTCGGTCGTGCCGGTCGCGCCGGTCAGCGAGCCGCGTGGCGACCGCTTTTCCCGCCTCTATCGCCCCAGTGCGGCTTTCCTTGCCCAACTGATCGCCATGCGGGAGCATGTGCCGCAGATGCGGGCAAGGCGGAGGGCCGCTCCCGAACAGGCGGTCGAGGCCTACCGGTTGGCGGAGCGCCAGCCGCGCGTGTCTTCGCCCGGCCGGATTCTGGCCGTCAGCCGCTGACGGGCTGCGCCTCGGCAGCTCAGTAGCCCCGGTGGTGTCTCAGTAGCCGATGGCGCAGCCGTCCTTGCGGGGATCGGAACCACCGACAAGCACGCCGCGCGCGCGGTCGATCAGGATCGACTGGCCGCCGCCGATGGGCTCCGCGACGATTTCCACCTGGTGACCGAGGTCGCGCAGGCCGACGAGGGTCTCATGCGGCACATGGCGCTCGGCCTGCAGCACATGGGTCGTCTCGTCGAAGAACATGCGCGGGGCATCGATCGCCTCCTGCGGATCCATGCCGAAGTCGACGATGTTGCTCAGCACATGGGCATGGCCACAAGGCTGGTAGCCGCCCCCCATTACCCCGAAGGAGAGATACGGCCGGCCATCCTTCAGCGCCATCGCCGGGATGATGGTATGCAACGGGCGCTTACCGCCGTCGATGCAGTTCGGTTGTCCCGGCTCCAGGCGGAAACAGGCGCCGCGGTTCTGCAGCATGACACCGCTTTTCGGGGCGCAGATGCCGGAGCCGAAGCTCTTGTAGACGGAGTTGATGAAGGAGACGGCCATGCCTTCGCGGTCGACCACCGTGAGGTAGATCGTGTCCGACGAGGGGCCGAGCAGGGCGGGGGGGATCTCCGAAATACGGGTCGTCAGGGAGATCCGGGCCGCCAGCTTGTCGAGATAGTCGGATGACAGGAAGGCATCCGGCCCGTGCCGCATGTGGTCCGGATCGGCGAGGTACAGGTCGCGTACCGAATAGGCGAGGCGGCCGGCCTCGAGCTCGAGATGGAAGCGAGTGGTGCCGAGCGGATCGAGCGAGGCGAGATCGAAGCGCTCGAGCAGCCCGAGCATGACGAGGGCGATGAAGCCCTGGCCGTTGGGCGGAAGCTCGGCAACATCGATGCCGCGATAGGACCGGATCACCGGCGGCATCGGCAGAGTGGTCATGCCGGCGAGATCGTCGAGGCTCATGAGCCCGCCGCGCGCAGCCAGCGTATCGACGATGTCGCGGGCGACCTCGCCTTCATAGAAGCCGGACGGCCCCTCGGCGGCGATCTTCTGCAGCGTGCGTGCGAGCGCGGGATGGCGGACGACATCGCCCGCCTTCGGGGCCGCTCCACCGAAGAGATAGCTGTCGCGCGCGCCCGGATCGGCAGCAAGCTTGGGCACCGCCAGCGCCCAGTCATGGGCGACACGGGGCGCGACCGGATAGCCGTCCCTGGCGTAGGAAATAGCGCGCTTGAGCAGTTCGGCGAAGCCGCGGCGACCGTGGGCGGCCAGGAGATCGTGCCAGGCACGAACGGCACCGGGAACGGTGACCGAATGAGGGCCCTGCGCGTCGATATTCGTTACGCCGAGTTCGGCAAGCCGTGCCGGCGTTGCCGCCTTCGGTGCCGGGCCGGACCCGTTGATGCCGTGGATCGAGCCATCGGGCCGGGCGACGATGGCGAAACAGTCACCGCCGATGCCGGTCATCTGCGGCTCGACGACGGCCAGCACGGCTGAGGCGGCCACTGCAGCATCGACCGCATTGCCTCCGGCCTGCAGGACTTCCAGTGCGGCCGCGCTCGCCAGCGGATGCGAGGTCGCCGCCATCGCGGTGGTGGCATGGACGCTCGAGCGTCCCGGGGCATGGAAATCGCGCATGACGATCCTTGTTCTGCTGTGTTTTGCTGGATCCGGAGCGGGGGCTGTCGCGCCCGCCGAGCCACCGGGGGAGGAGGGGATTTTCACCTTCAGGGAATGAGTGCTTGTCGTTCTTGTCCGTTGGTGGCAGGCAGTTGCCCTGTTAGCCATGGATCGGTGAAGACTATCGGATGCCGGCACGGAGGCCATAGGAAATGAGCAAACTGACCCTTTCCAGTGCGGAAAAGATCATCGATACGGCCCTTGCCAAGGGAGCCGAACTCGGCGTGAAGCCGCTGACCGTTGCCGTTCTGGACGCAGGCGGCCATCTGGTTGCGCTCAAGCGGCAGGACGGCGCCTCGATCCTGCGGCCGCAAGTGGCCAGCGGCAAGGCCTACGGGGCGATCGCTGTAGGGGCCGGCTCGCGCTGGCTCGACGAGAACGCCCGGACGCGACCGCATTTCGTGCAGGCATTGAACGGGGTGGCGGGCGGCGCCATCGTGCCTGTGCCGGGCGGCGTGCTGATTCGCGATGGCAAGGGCGGGGCGATCCTTGGTGCGGTCGGCATCAGCGGCGATACATCGGACAACGACGAGATCTGTGCGGTCGCCGGGATTGAGGCGACCGCCTTCTCCGCAGACTGCGGCTGAAGCAGGCCGGACGGATCGTCCGGCCACATGTCTGCCAGGTGTGGTCGGGCGGCCGCGATCTACTCGCGGCTGCCCCCGGCGAGGGAATCGATCTTCTTCTGCATGTCGGAGAGCTGCTTCTTCAGCGCGTCGAGATCGTCGGCGCTGGCCGGGCTCCGGGGGGCCTCGGCTGGCCGGGTCGCCTGTCCTTCCGCCTCCTTGCCCGGACCGAAGGGCAGGAACATCCGCATGGCCCGGTCGAAGATCTCGGCATTGCGCTTCACCTGGTCCTCGATTGCGTCGAAAGCGGTGGAGCCGAAGGCATTCGCCATCTGCTCGCGCAACCGGTCCTGCTCCCTGGTGAGCGAGGACATGGAGAAGTCGAGATAGGACGGCACCACGTTCTGCATGCTGTCGCCGTAGAAGCGGATCAGTTGTCGCAGGAACGTGATGGGCAGCAGATTCTGGCCCTTGTTCTCCTGTTCGAAGATGATCTGGGTCAGAACGGAACGGGTGATGTCATCGCCCGTCTTGGCGTCGTAGACGACAAAATCCTCCTCGTCCTTCACCATCAGGGCGAGGTCTTCGAGCGTCACATAGGTGCTGGTGCCTGTGTTGTAGAGACGTCGGTTGGCGTATTTCTTGATGATTGTCGGATCGGTGGTCTTTGTAGCCATGTCGGTTTTCGGATCCCGGCTTCGCG
Source organism: Stappia sp. TSB10GB4 (assembly GCF_900185745.1). Classification (NCBI taxonomy): domain Bacteria; kingdom Pseudomonadati; phylum Pseudomonadota; class Alphaproteobacteria; order Hyphomicrobiales; family Stappiaceae; genus Stappia; species Stappia sp. TSB10GB4. The sequence goes on from NZ_FYAV01000025.1 coordinate 24,718, forward strand.
CCCCGGCCCGCAAGCCGTTGCGGCATTCCTCCCTGGTCCACGGTCGTCGGATCACCCTGCACGTCCGCGACTTCGTCCTGACGCACGATAAGCCAATCGTGGGCGGGCGCACCACCGTTTTGTCATATCATGCGGATCGGCGCCGGTTGCGCCGAAAGGATGACGCGACGAAGACGGAAATCGCCAACAGCTAAGGGGTGTTCCGGTTGACACTTGGCGGGCGGGCGTCTCTAGTTTGCGGGAAACGCGCAGGCAGCCGGACAACAACCAGGGGAATGCCCGCGCCAGGGGAGGTCCGGTTTTCGGGAGATCATGAAATGAGTGCATCCACCGACGTCGTCATCGTCAGCGCCGCACGCACCGCCGTCGGCTCCTTTAACGGCGCCTTTGCCAACACGCCGGCCCATGAGCTCGGAGCGGTGGCGATCCGCTCGGCGCTTGAGCGCGCCTCCGTTGCGGCCGCCGATGTCGATGAGGTCGTGTTCGGCCAGGTTCTGACCGCGGGCCAGGGCCAGAACCCGGCGCGCCAGGCAGCCATCCTTGCCGGCATTCCCGACAGCGCGACGGCCTGGGTACTAAACCAGGTCTGCGGCTCGGGCCTGCGCACCGTCGCCATCGCCATGCAGCAGATCGCGGCGGGCGATGCCTCCATCATCGTCGCCGGAGGCCAGGAGAACATGTCGCTGTCGCCGCACTGCGCCCATATGCGCGCCGGCTACAAGATGGGCGACTACAAGATGATCGATACGATGATCAAGGACGGCCTGTGGGATGCCTTCAACGGCTACCACATGGGCCAGACGGCCGAAAACGTCGCGCAGAAGTGGCAGATCTCCCGCGAACAGCAGGACGAGTTTGCCGTCGCCTCGCAGAACAAGGCGGAAGCGGCCCAGAAGGCCGGCCGGTTCAAGGACGAGATCACGCCGGTGACGATCAAGGAGCGCAAGGGCGACCGGATCGTCGAGGAGGACGAGTATATCCGCCACGGTGCCAGCCTCGACAGCATGACCAAGCTGCGTCCGGCCTTCACGAAGGATGGGTCGGTGACCGCGGGCAACGCCTCCGGCATCAACGATGGCGCCGCCGCTCTCGTGGTGATGAGCGCTGCCGAGGCGGCGCGCCGCGGCCTGACCCCGCTCGCCCGCGTGGCCTCCTGGGCGACCGCCGGCGTCGATCCGACGATCATGGGCTCCGGCCCGATCCCGGCTTCCCGCAAGGCGCTGGCCAAGGCCGGCTGGAAGGTCGAGGATCTCGACCTCGTCGAGGCCAACGAGGCCTTTGCCGCCCAGGCCTGCGCGGTGAACAAGGACATGGGCTGGAACCCGGACATCGTCAACGTCAATGGCGGGGCGATCGCCATCGGTCATCCGATCGGCGCCTCGGGTGCCCGTGTGCTGGTGACGCTGCTGCACGAGATGGCGCGCCGGGACGCGAAGAAGGGTCTGGCGACGCTGTGCATCGGCGGCGGCATGGGCGTGGCGCTCTGCGTGGAGCGTTGATCGAAGCTCGATGGCGGGCGCTTGATGCCGGTCAAGGCATGGGCGGCCGCCATCGGCTGGAATGCGGGTGAAAGCCGGATGGCCTTCTGCCCGCAACCGGCAGACCGGGCCAGTCAGCGGCGGCAGGCACGGCAGCGCAAGCTGAACGGGAGGACGTGAATGAGCAATGTGGCAATCGTGACGGGCGGGACGCGGGGCATCGGCGCCGCCATCTCCAAGGGACTTAAGGCGGCCGGCTACACGGTGGCGGCGACCTATGCCGGCAACACCGGAAAGGCGGAAGCCTTCAAGGCGGAGACCGGCATCCATGTCTACAAATGGGATGTGGCCGATGCCGAGGCCTGCAACGAGGGCGTCGGGCAGGTGGTCTCCGACCTGGGGGCGGTGGAAGTCCTCGTCAACAATGCCGGCATTACCCGTGACGGCTGGTTCCACAAGATGGATTTCGAGCAGTGGTCGGCGGTGATCCGCACCAATCTCGATTCCATGTTCACGATGACCCGCCCGGTCATCGACGGCATGCGCGAGCGCGGCCACGGCCGCATCATCAACATCTCGTCCATAAACGGACAGAAGGGTCAGCTCGGCCAGACCAACTACTCGGCCGCCAAGGCCGGCGTGATCGGGTTCACCAAGGCGCTCGCGGCGGAAAACGCCCGCAAGGGCATCACCGTCAACGCCATCTGCCCCGGCTATATCGACACCGACATGGTGGCGGCGGTGCCGGAAAAGGTTCTGGAAGGAATCATCGCCGGCATTCCGGTCGGCCGGCTCGGCCAGGCGGAGGAGATCGCCGCGGCGGTCGCCTATCTCGCTTCCAAGGAGGCGGCCTTCATGACCGGTGCCGTGCTGACCATCAACGGCGGCCAGTACTACGCCAACGGCTGACGCCGGCGCATGACAACCACGGCCGCACCGGTGCGGGCTTCGGGGCTTCCGGCATGCCGGAAGCCCCTTTTCATGTGCCAGCGGTCACAGACAAAGTCGGCGTTCCGCCCTGAAAGCCCGCCGGCACGGGGCCCACGTTCTCAGGGAAGCGATTTTTCCCAGCGTTCGAGTTGCCGGGCCACGGGCAACGGTCCGAGCGTAAGCCGGTAGAAGTCAAAGAGGTCCGCTCGCTCGGAGGCGAGGAAATAGCAGAAATGCAGCTTGAAGAAGCGGAACCGAAGATGGCGATAGAGCTCGGCGGTCATCCGGTCCGGCACCCTCACGCTGAAACGTCTCGGCTCCTGGACATGTCGCGCCAGCCAAGGCGCATAGGTCGCTACCGGCGTGGTCTTTCCGCAGCAAAGGATATCGTGGGGGGCATAGACATCGGTCCAGTCGAGATGCCGTGCCTGGGCAAGGCTCGCGACAGCGGCGCCGAAGCCTCTCTGCGCGCCGAAGCCGCCGGCATAGGCGAATGCCGACCCCATCGTCAGAACGGTGAACCGGCCCTGCGCCGCGCCGAAATCCGGCACGCGCTTCAGCACCTCCCGCAGCGTGTAGAGCAGAACAAAGGTTCCGGAACTGTGGGCGACAAGGACAAACTCCTCGTCCGACTCGCATTCGGTGGCCATCCCGATGATCCGTTCGGCGAACTCGGCGATGCGCGCCGTCATCCGCGGGTCTTCATTGCGCGCCAGACGTCCGATGGAATACCAGTCATGGATCAGGTACCAGACATAGGTCAAGCGTTCCAAGAGACGGGTCACCTGGTAAAGCGAGATCATCCAGGCCAGGCCAGGCCTGCCGCAACGCTCAAGGCCGCATGGACAGGACCGGTTCCGGGGACAATGAAGGGAAAAAGCAGCGCCGGCACGATCGAGGCGACCAGAAACACGAGAATCGCAAGCATCGGGTAAAGAAAGAAAAGGCCGTTCATCCAGTTGGCACGCAGGCGCTCGCTGTAGCCGCCGGCCATCGCGAATAGGACGAATGTGCGCACAGCCCCCGCAATGACCGCCCAGAGGAGGCGTCGAAAGTCGCGTTTGCTCAGATCCCGCCAACCCAGCAGGGAGAATCGCGTCGTCACCACGCCTTCCGGCCAGGCGATTTCACCGGTCCAGTCGACAGAAGATCCCCCGGATCCGGCGCCTGGCCTCAAACCGGAGAACGACCCCGACACCGACCGGAGTCTCAGGAAATGGGCCAATTCTTCCGTGAGCTGGCTGAAGACTGTCTCGGGCCGGCGCAGGTCGTAGCCCGGTATGTAGATGACCCGTCGTTTCCGGACCTTAGACGTCCCGCTGTTGTCGTTCATGCGGCCCCGGCAAACTGCGCTGATCGTGCCTTTGCGCACCGCCCCTGCGCGTATAGCCGCCTTGGTAACCGGAGTTGCGTTTCTCCTGCAAGGTTGCCTCGCCACGGTCCTGGAACAACCCTGCACAGGGTTTCCAAGTTACGGATGCGGGAACCCGGCGGATCAGCCGGTGGAGACGGCCTCGCAAACCTGAGACGGCAGGCGCAACGCAAAAAAAGGATCGAAGCACGGGCTTCGATCCTTTTCTAAAACGCGCAAACCCCGGCCGGTTGGCCGGGGTGAAGGTCTTACCGATACGACGCGACGACGGACGCCGCGCCTGCCGGAAGCTCCGATCACACGTCTTCCTTCACCGCCAGGATCTGGCGGCCCCGGTACATGCCCGTCTTCAGGTCGACGTGATGCGGGCGGCGAAGTTCGCCCGAATCCTTGTCCTCGACATAGGTCGGCTGCTTCAGGGCGTCCGCGGAGCGACGCGCGCCGCGCTTCATGCGCGTGGTTTTTCTCTTCGGAACGGCCATTGTCGTACTCTCCGTCGTGCAATATCCCGCGAAACCCGGACCGGGTCAGCCCGGGGCGTGGGTCTACACGGTGTGCAGGAATGGCGGGCTTATACCGGACCTTTTGCCGCTTTGCCAGCCCGAATCTCGAGAATTTTCGCCCTGCGGCGATTCTTTGCGCAGCGCTCAGCGACCGAAGCCGGGTAGGCATTCCAGGTGTGGGTCGATCGCCGTTGCGCGGCGCTGATTGATGCGCGCCAGACGGTCGTGGCCGGGGCGCGGGCGGGCCGGATTTCGCGCCAGCGGATTGGGCAGTGCGGTGGCGAGCCGGGCCGCTTCGGTGCGACTGAGATCCGCCGCGGGTTTGCCGAACCACGCCTGGGCTGCCGCCTCGGCACCGAATACGCCTTCTCCCCATTCGGCGATGTTGAGATAAATCTCCAGGATCCTCCGCTTGCTCAGCATGGCATCGATCATGAGAGCGAGCGGCAGTTCCATCATCTTGCGGACATAGCTGCGGTCGTTCCAGAGGAACAGGTTCTTGGCGACCTGCATGGTGATGGTCGAGGCGCCGCGCGCCGAGCCTCCTTCGTTGAAGGTCGTGATCTGGCTCTGCAGCGCCTCCCAGTCGATGCCCCCATGCTGGCAGAACCGGGCATCCTCGGAGGCGACCACCGATCGCACAAGATGCGGAGAGATCTGATCGAGCGGGACATAGTCGCGGGCCACCCAAAGTCCCTGCACGTAGCGGGCGAGCATCAAGGTGCTGACGGGGGGCACGACGGCGTAGAGCAGCGTCAGGAACGGCGGCAGGAGCAGCAGCGCAATGAGCGTGCGCAGCAGGATGCGGCGCAAGCGCCACCGGCGCGGCTGTCGCGTCTGGCTGCTGACCTCTTCCTCGCTCATCCGTTCCGCTGCTCGCCCCGCCCGTCTCAACTGACCTATCGATCCGCACGGTGCCACACCGCGCTGCCGGAATACAGGCTGGCGGCGCTCCAGACAACAAACGCCTGTGCGGACCGGCATGGCGCCATGCAGGCTGTTGACCTCGGCCCGGATTTTCGACACTGAGGCAGGATGCTGGCGGTCGGTCGCCAGCCGCTGTCCCTCAAGGCCATCAGGAGCCGTTTCGTGACCGCCGATGCCGCAGATCAGCTTGCCGCCGACGCCGGGCGGTTCGAAGCCATGCTGGATCGTCTGCTCCTCGGCCAGACGGAAGAGGGAGAGTTGGCGCGCCCGCCGCGTCTCGTTGAAGCCATGCGCTATGCGGCGCTCAGCGGCGGCAAGCGGCTGCGCCCGGGTCTGATGCTTGCCGCCGCGCGGCTGTTCGGCCGCGATGACGATGGCGTCCTGGTCGCGGCCGCGGCCCTCGAATGCATCCACTGCTATTCGCTGGTCCATGACGACCTGCCGGCAATGGACGACGACGACCTGCGGCGCGGCCGGCCGACCGTGCATCGCGCCTTCGACGAGGCGACGGCGATTCTCGCCGGCGATGCGCTGCTGACGCTGGCCTTCGATCTCGTGGCGGATCCGCGCGTGCATGCGGAGGCGTGCGTGCGGCTTGCGGCCTCCCGCGATCTGGCGCGCGCCGCCGGCATCGGCGGGATGGCCGGAGGGCAGATGCTGGATCTTGCGGCCGAGCACAGCACCCTCGGCGAGACCGAGATTCGGCTGCTGCAGTCGATGAAGACGGGGGCGCTGATCCGCTATGCGGCCCGAACGGGCGCCCGGCTCGCCGATGCCTCAGTCGAGGATATCGCGCGGCTGACCCGGTTCGGAGAAGTGATCGGCCTAGCATTCCAACTCGCCGACGACCTGCTCGATGTCGAGGGCGATGCGGCGGCGCTCGGCAAGGCGGCCGGCAAGGACGCGGCGGCCGGCAAGGCCACTCTGGTCGCGCTGAAGGGGACGGCGTGGACGCGCGCGGAGCTCGGCCGGCTGGTGGCGGAAGCGGAAACGTTGCTTGCCGCTTTTGGCGAGCGGGCGGCATCGCTTGCCGCTCTTGCCCGGTTCGTTGCCGCCAGAGACCGCTGAAGCCGCTGCCTGCCGGATTTCACCCGACAAAGCTGCGCATGTGAAAGCTGCCTGCCTCGGCCGACTGTGCATGAGGCCGGCCGAAAGGGCAGGCATGCCGTGCCAGGCAGCCGTCATGGCAGGGTGCAGCAGGATCTGCCCGCAGATAGGCCAGACAGCGCGGCACGTCGTAGCCGGCCTGTGACAGGGCGCCGGCCGGGCAGGCGGAGAGACAGGGTTTTTCAAGACAGGTCGGGCAGGGGCCATCCGCTCCCGCATCCGAGGATGCGGTCAGTGGCTCTGCCGACAGCAGGGCCCCGCGCAGACCCGCCCAGGGGCCGAACGCGCGATGCGCCAGAACGCCCATCGGCGAGCGCGAGAAGCTGCCTGCCCTCAGCGTCCAGCGCTGGAACGGGTGGTAGGGAGGCCCCTTGAAGGGGAAGACGATGCCGAGACCCTCGCTCGCCGCCAAATCGCTCAGGATCCGGCGCGTGAAGCGATCCAGCGGATCTGGCTGGTCGTCGGCTGCCTCAGGGCTCGTTGCGAAGATCTCAAAGAGCGCGTTGGAGAGACTACCGACGACAAGGACCGCGCGCGTCTCGCGGCCCGGCCGGATGTCCGGCACCGCGTCGTCGGGGACGGGTTCGAAGCGGCCGAGCAGGCAAAACCCGGCGCGAGCGAGCCTGTCGCCGACAAGGGCGATCCAGGCCGCATCCCGCGCCGGGTGCGAGTTCACTTCAGCCGGTCGCGCTTGGCCAGGGTGCGCAGGCGCAGGGCGTTCAGACGGATGAAGCCGGCTGCGTCCTTCTGGTCATAGGCGCCGCGATCGTCCTCGAAGGTCACCAGTTCCTCGGAATAGAGCGAGTAGGGCGACTGGCGGCCGACGACGATGACGTTGCCCTTGTAGAGTTTGAGGCGGACCTCGCCGGCGACCTTCTCCTGGCTCTTGTCGATGGCGGCCTGCAGCATTTCGCGCTCGGGCGAGAACCAGAAGCCGTTGTAGATGAGCTCCGCGTAACGCGGCATCAGCTCGTCCTTCAGGTGGCCGGCGCCGCGGTCGAGGGTGATCGACTCGATCGCCCGGTGGGCGGTGAGAAGGATGGTACCGCCCGGCGTCTCGTAGACACCGCGCGACTTCATGCCGACGAAGCGGTTCTCGACGAGGTCGATGCGGCCGATGCCGTTCTCGCGGCCGTACTCGTTCAGCTTGGCGAACAGCGTGGCCGGCGACAACGTCTCACCGTTGAGCGACACGGCATCGCCCTTCTCGAAGCCGATGGTGATCTCGGTCGGGACGTCCGGCGCCTCCATCGGGTCGACGGTGCGCTGGTAGACATATGCCGGCGGCTCCTCCCACGGGTCCTCAAGGACCTTCCCCTCGGACGAGGAGTGCAGCATGTTGGCGTCGACCGAGAACGGCGCCTCGCCGCGCTTGTCCTTCGGCACCGGGATCTGGTGCTGTTCGGCGAATTCGATGAGATCGGTCCGGGACTTGAAGGTCCAGTCGCGCCAGGGGGCGATGACCTTGATATCCGGGTCGAGCGCATAGGCGGACAGCTCGAAGCGGACCTGGTCGTTGCCCTTGCCGGTGGCGCCGTGGGCGATCGCGTCGGCGCCGGTCTCGTGGGCGATCTCGATCAGCCGCTTGGAGATCAGCGGACGGGCGATGGAGGTGCCGAGCAGGTAGACACCCTCGTAGAGCGCATTGGCACGGAACATCGGGAAGACGAAGTCGCGGATGAACTCCTCGCGCAAATCGTCGATGTGGATTTCCTTGATGCCGAGCATCTCGGCTTTCTTGCGCGCCGGCTCCAGTTCCTCGCCCTGGCCGAGATCGGCGGTGAAGGTCACCACCTCGCAGCCATATTCGGTCTGCAGCCATTTCAGGATGATCGAGGTATCGAGGCCGCCGGAATAGGCGAGCACCACCTTCTTGATGTCTTTCTGTGCCATGGGGTCGGTAGTCCAGTCCTGGGCAGGTGAGGCGGGTTGCGGCGATCCGCGCGCCGGGTTGGTCCGGCGACGCACGCCGACCGGTGAAATTCGCGCGCACTGTAGCCTTTGGGCGCCGGAGCGCAAGCCGGGAAACCCGGCGGTCCCGCGGTTCCGCGCCGAAATTCAGCGGCGCGGAACGGGTCGCCAGCCGGGAGGTGCCATCTCGAAGCCGGCAAACTCGAAACCCGGCGCGACGGTGCAGCCGACCAGCGTCCAGCGACCGAGGCTTTCCGCCGTCTGCCAGGCGCCGGCCGGCACGATCCCCTGCGGTCGCTGACCTGCTGCGAGATCGTGGCCCAGATGCAGCGTACGGGCGTCGTGGCCGTTCTCCGAGATGGTGAGGGCGAGCGGCCCGCCGGCATGCCAGTGCCAGATCTCGACCGCGTCGACCCGGTGCCAGGCCGACAGTTCGCCGGCCTCCAGCAGATAGTAGATGGCGGTGGAGCGGGCGCGGCCGGCGGCATCCGTCCTGCTGTCGCGGAAGGTTTCGCGGTAGTGTCCGCCCTCGGGATGCGGCACCAGGTCGAGCATCGAAATGATCTCGGCGGCGGTCAGGTCGGCAGCGAACATCGAGCAGGCTCTCCGGCGGGGTCAGAATGTGTCCTTGCGGCGGCGAATCTCGGCGAAGACCTCAGCATCGCTTGCATCCTCAAGATGGAGACGCGAGCGGATCGCGGCGTCGCCGGCGCGCAGGAACGGGTTGGTGGCGCGCTCCCTCGCCATCGTCGTCGGCAGCGTCGGCAACCCCTGCTCCCGCAGGCTCTCGACCTCGGCAACGCGTTCTTTCAGAGCGGCGTTGTCCGGGTCGACGGTCCGCGCGAAACGGGCATTGGACAGCGTGTATTCGTGGCCGCAATAGATGTCCGTTGCCGGTGGCAGCAGGCGCATGAGCTTTTCAAGCGAGGTCCACATCATGGTCGGGTCGCCCTCGAAGATGCGGCCGCAGCCGAGCGAGAACAGCGTGTCGCCGGTATGGGCGAAGGACAATTCCGGCGCCCACCACGAGATCTGGTCGAGCGTGTGGCCGGGTGTGCCGATCGCCTTGAACGCGATCCCCGCGGCGGTGACCTCGTCACCGTCCTCGACGACAGCGTCGAGCCCGCCGATCCTGTCGCGCGAGAGGGCGGGGCCGGTGACGCGGGCGCCGGTGTCGGCCTTGAGCTTTTCCAGCCCCTGGACGTGGTCCCAATGGTGATGCGTGACGAGGATGTCCGTCAGCGTCCAGCCGGTCTCCTTCAGCACCTGCTTGTAGGGATCCGCGTCGGGGACATCGAAGGCGATGGTTCCGCCGGGCCCGGATGTGCTTTCCGGCACATGGACAAGGACGCCGAAATTGTCGTCGAGACAGGGGAACTGGCGGATCACCGCCGGCCGTGTGTCAGCGCTCATGATGTCGTCCTCCGTATGGTGAAACATGCTTCCGCCGAGGCGTGGTCTCTGCAGGTAGCATCTTTCCGCCTTCGGCGGCAGACCCGGCCGGCCGGGACGGCGGGCTGACGGGTCAACGCGTCGGTGTCGTCGAGCGTTCCACGAAGATGGCGTCCAACCTCAGGGTAGAGGGCGGCGCCTCCGGGTCGGCCAGGCGGCGTTCCAGATGGCCGACGGCGCCCTCGGCCATCTTTTCGGGATCCTGCCGGAAGGTGCTGAGCCGGTAGGCGTCCCAGGAGGCTTCGGGGATATCGTCGAAGCCGATCACCGCCAGGTCGCGTGGGATGTCGAGACCGAAGCGACCGCGTGCCCGGTCCATCAGACCGATGGCGACGAGATCGTTGACGCAGAAGACCGCTTCGGGCCGCCCGTCCGGGCGATTTCCGGCAAACAGCGCGTCGGCTGCGTCCTGACCGCCGGCATAGTCCGCCTCCTGGCCATGCGCGCGGATAACGCTGGCGCCGAGGCTCCGTGCCTCGTTGGTGAAGGCGTTCTCGCGTTCCACCAGGCTTGGCGTGGCGGAGGTGACGCCAGCCAGCGCCAGCCGGGTGAAGCCGCGCTCGACGAAGAGCCGGGCAGCCGTGCGGGCGGCTCCGGAATTGTCGATGCGGACATGATCGCAGTCCGGCTCGGAGCGGCCGATCATGATCAGCGGCTGGCCGTTGCGCCGGGCAAGGTCGACGAAAGATGCGGGCGGCGAGCCCGACAGGATGATGGTCGCGGCCGCGCGATAGCCGAAGAGGGCGTTCTGGGCTGCCTGCAATTCCTGCTCCAGACTGCCGGTGTTGATGATCAACGGCACGCTGCCGCGCAGGATCAGCGCCCGGGTGAGGGCGGAAACGAGGTGGGCACGAAAGCCCACTTCGGGCCGGGTGACGATCAGCCCGACGAGGCGGCTGCGGTTGGCGAGCAGGCCGCGGGCCAGATCGTTGACCTGGTAGCCGAGTTCGGCCGCCGCCTGCATGACCTTTTCTCGGGTCTCGGGTGCGATGCTGGCGCCGGGCGTGAACGCGCGAGAGACGGCCGAGCGGGAGACGCCGGCCTTCTCTGCCACCTGCTGCGCGCTGATAAAGCGCCGCGCGGGGGTCTTGTCACCCTGATCCTGTTTCAATGGCCAACCTTCGACAGCACGTCGGATCTGAGGAATCGCTCGACGACGAGCATGAAAGCAATGGACGGGATCAGGAGCAACAGCGCCGTGATCGATGCCACCTGATAGTTGCCGCCGGCCCCGGCAGTGTACAGCAGCAGGGGCAGCAGATTGACGTCGGGAGCGCCGACGAAATAGCTGCCGGTGAATTCGTCGAGCGATTCCAGGAACACGAAGATCGCGCTGGCCAGCAGCCCGGGGGCGGCGAGCGGCAGGGTCACGTCCCGAAACGCGCGGAAGGCGCCGGCGCCGAGCGAGCGGGCCGCCTGTTCCAATTCCCGGTCTACGGCGGAGAAGGCGGCAGTGGCGATCCACACCGCATAGACCAGCCCATGGGTGACATGCACCAGCACAACGCCGGCGACCGTACCGTTGAGGCCGATCTGGTAGAAGAGCCGGGCGATGTTGACGTAGACCGGCAGGTTGGGAAAGGCCTGCGGAATCAGGAAGGCGAGCAGGATCAGGGCCCGGAAGGGCAGGCGCAGACGGGCCAGCGCATAACCGGCAGGCACTGCCAGCGCGAGGGCCAGCACCACGGTGAGGCTTGCCACCAGCACGCTGTTGGCGAGCGACTCCATGGCGTTGCCGCGCGGCGAGAACACCCGTTGCCAGTAGCTGAAGCCGTATTCCAGCGGCAGCGCATGCGGGAAGTACCAGCGTTCGGCGACGGTCCACAGGACGAGGTTGGTCAGCGGACCGAAGATGATGAAGGCCAGCAGGCCGAGCACGACGGCGCGCGGCACCCACCACAGATCGAGGCGGATACCCGCGGGGCGGAGCGGCGCACGGGGTGTGGTCGACGGGGCGGTCATCCGCGCTCCCTCATGCTCTGGCGCAGATAGAACCAGGCGACGCAGGCCGTCGCGGCGAGCGAGATCAGGCCGAGCGCATTGGCCACGCCATAGTCGCCATAGGCATTGATGCGGAAGGCAATGTCGGCGGTCAGCATGGTCGGCGACTGGGCGTTGATCATCAGCGGCACGGAGAGCACGGACATCATGGTGACGAAGGACAGGACCAGTCCGACCATCAAGGTGGTGGCGACCTGCGGCACGAGAATCTCGATCAGGATGCGGAGCCGCGATGCGCCGAGATTGCGAGCCGCCTCGATGGTGCCGCGGTCGACCGAGGCCATGGCCCCGGCGAGCAGCAGGGTCACGAAGGGCGTCTGCTTCCAGACGAAGGCGATGACGATGCCGCGCCAGTCGAGGAAGCTCACCGCCTGCAGCGGCGTGATGAGGCCAGCACCGACGAGAATATTGTTCATCAACCCGTTCTTGGCGAGGAAGGTGCGCAGCACCTGACCGACGACGATGAAAGGAATGAACAGCGGCCAGCGATACAGCCAGCGCAGGATCGCGACGGCGCGCGGATTCTCGCCGAGCGTCAGGTAGCCGCCAATGGCGATGGAGAAGAGCCCGATCAGACAGGTGGACAGGCTGACGATCACCACCGTGAAGAGGATGTCGGAACTGTAGAGCGCAAAGGACTTCGTGAAATTGCCCAGCCCGTAGCCTGCTTCGGTCTCGAAGGCGCCGACCACCGAGAGGGTGAGCGGCAGCACGAACAGGAACAGGATCACCGTCAGGGCGGGCAGGACGAGAAGCAGTCCGAGCAGGCGTCTTGGCATGGCGGCGTCGGTCCGGTGGCGGCCGTCCGGAGGGTCCGGACGGCCTTTGCGGTCAGGTCGGTATCAGTTCGCGGCCTTGGCCTCGTAGGCTTCCAGGATCGCGTTGTTGTAGGGCGCGATCGGGAAGGGCTTGCCGTAGCTGGCGAGCTCTTCCGGCGTCACATCGGTGAACAGCTTGCTCCAGGTCTCGGCATCCAGTTCGGCCTGCACATGCTGGGCGTCGATGCCCGGATACCAGTTGAAGCGCTTGACGATGCCTTCGGCCTGGACCTTGGGGCTGGTGGCGAGTTCGACGAACTTCTCCGCCAGTTCCTTGTTCGGGGCCTTGGCCGGGATCACGTAGTGCATCGGCTGGCCGGGCATGCCGGGCGCCGGCAGGAGCAGCTTGAACTCGGGCGGCAACTGGCCGTTGGCCTGCCAGGAGTAGAACATGTCGACCCAGACCGGGCCGATGGCGATCTCGCCGCGCGACAGCAAATCCAGCGTGCCGGCGTTGCCCGGGGTCAAAGTGGCGTTCCGGGTGAACGCCTTCAGGCTGTCGAAGGCGGCATCCCACTTCTTGGTCTCGGCCTCCTCGAACGGACCGTTCATCAGCTTGTCGGCATCGCCGTCGCCGAAGGCGTAGATCCAGCCCATGACGAAACTGACGCCTGAGGCGCCGCCCTTGATGCCGTTGTAGCCGAATTGCTTCGGGTTCTCTTTTACCCAGGCCGCGAGCTCCTCGTAGCTCTTCGGCGGGTTGGGCAGCAGCGCCGGGTTGTAAGCCAGCGCGGTCTGGCTGTTGAACATCGGCATGACGTAGCCCTTGACGCTCGCGCCGAGCGCCATGTCGGCGTTCGCCCGTGTCACCAGCTTGCCGGTGGAGATGGTGTCGCGATAGGCCTCGAGATAACCGCCGGAGACCATCGGGCCCGCGAACTTCTCGTGCACGACGGCAACATCCGTGTCCCAGACCGTGCTGCCGGCCTGCTTCTGGGCTTCAAAGCGCTCCAGAATCTTCTGCGAGCCGGCGTCGCCGGGTCCGGTGCCGACGGCGCGTACGGTGTGGCCCGGGTTCTGCTCCTCGAAGAGCGGCCCGAGATACTCGTTGATGTAGTCGACCATGTTCTGGTCGCCGGCCGTGATCACGGTGAGCTCGGCCGCCGTCACCGGCGTGGACGCAAGGCCCAGCACCAGCGTCGCCGAAAGAAGTTTCCTCATGTCGCTACTCCGCTTTCTAGACATCATGGACGTTCAAGTCTCGGATGCTTCCAGGACGCGGCCCGTGGTGCCGTCGCTCAAGGAGCCTTCGGGGTCGGCAGGATTGCTCTGCCGGACGAAGAGGAAGAGCGCTTCGGCCGGGATGCGGATGCGCACCGCTGCGCCGAGCGCGAAGGGGGTCGGGCTGTCGACGAGCAGCACTTCGTCGCCGACCCGTACGGAGTGGCGCCAGGCGCCGCCGGGATAGCTTGCCGCCTCGATCCGGCCGGGCAGGTCCAGCGCGTCTCGGGCCGGGTTGCCGTCGCTCTCGCCCGCCACGATGGCTGCGGCTTCGGCGCGGAACCGCGCTTCCAGAGGGCCATCGGCGAGCGGGCGCCCATCCCGTGGCAGATCGGCTGGTGCATTGTTCGGGCCGGCCGCGATCTCCACCCGGTCGCCGATGATCCGCCCGGTCAGGTCGATCCGGTTTTCCGCGCCCATGAAGGCGGCGACGAAGGGTGAGGCGGGGCGGTTGTAGAGCGCCTGCGGGGTGCCCTGCTGGGCGATGCGGCCACGGTCGAGAATGACGATGCGGTCGGCCATCACCATGGCCTCCTCGCGGTCGTGGGTGACATGCACTGCGGTGATGCCGAGACGCTTCTGCAGCGCGCTGATGTCGTGGCGCACCTTGAGGCGGATGCGGGCGTCGAGATTGGACAGCGGCTCGTCGAGCAGCAGGATCTGCGGGTCGATCGCCAGCGCCCGGCCGAGCGCAACGCGCTGGCGCTGGCCGCCCGACAGGGCTCCGGGCTTGCGCTGGCCCAGGCCCGCCAGACCAAGAAGGTCTTCCAGCTCGCCGACCTGCCGGGCGATCTCGGCCTTCGACCGACCGCGCAGTTTGAGCCCATAGCCGATGTTCTGCGCCACGGTCATATGCGGCCACAAGGCATAGGACTGGAAGACCAGCGCCATGCCGCGCTTGTCCGGCGGCTGGCGCGTCACGTCCGTACCGTTGACGGAAATGCTGCCGGCGGAGGGCTTCACGAAGCCGGCGATGGCGCGCAGCAATGTGGTCTTGCCACATCCCGACGAGCCGAGCAGCGCGACGAACTCGCCCTTGACGATCGCCAGGTCGAGGCGGTCGAGCACGCGCGTGGTGCCATAGCCCGCGGAGAGGTCGGTGATGGTCAGAAACCCCTGCGGCGTCATTTTCTGCTCATTGCACAGGTGTGCAACGTAGGGCGCGAGCCGGGTGCTGTTGTCCGCTGGAACGGGTTTCGCATTTTCTAGCCTCGGGTCGTGGGCCGCGTGACGCTGCAACGCGCATCGGCGTTTGCAAGGCGACTGATACGGGGGCTGTGTAACGGCGAGATGACGCTCAGCGATCGATCGGGGTTGATCGCGGGCTCGACGGCACCAGGTTCGGATCTGCGCGGTCGCGATGTCAGTTGAGGCTTTGAGAATCCGCGACGTCATGCAACCTTCGAACGGGAGCGATTCGCAGCATGGGTTGCCGCGCCGGAACGGCTGGCGGGCCTTGGCGGTGGGGGTCGAGAGCGTGGTTGTGCCGGGGAGGGCTTTCCGCGAGGCCGGCCCGCAGGGTTGATCTGAGGCGAAGGCCCGTTTCGGTTGCCCTCGCTGGACGGAACGGGTGATGGATCGGAGCAGCTCCTCTTCCGATCCGGCCTCGTTGAGAGAGGTCGGGATCCTTGACAGCACGCGCGGTCTGACCGCCGTGCTCGACTGTCTTCCTCATCCGGCATGGATCTTCGATCGCAGCGGGCGTTACATCTTCCAGAACCGGATCGATCGGGAGACCCATGGGGTCGCCATCGGCCTGCTGCCGAGCGAGGCCGGGCTCGGCCCCGAAGAAGGCAAGGCCTGGACCGAACTCCACCTGAAGGTGATCGCCGGCGAACGCATCCATTACAGCCGCGAGATGCAGACCCCGTTGGGCCGCATCGCCTCCGAGACCTCCATCGAGCCGGTTCTGGTCGACGGGGTGATCGTCGGCGGTGTCGGCGTGTCGGTGGACCAGACCGCCCGCACGGATGCGGTGCGCCGGCTCAACGAGGCGCACGAACGGCTGGCGGAATTCGTTGCCGTGTCCTCGGACTGGGTCTGGGAGACCGATGAGGAGCATCGCTTCACCAGCGTGATGGGGGACGGCGGCAGGCTCGGTCTCGACTTCCAGGACTGGATCGGCCGCACCCGTTGGGAGGTCGCCGACGCGGATCCCGCCACCGATGCTCTCTGGCGCAGCTATGTCGAAACGGTCGCGCGCCGCGAACCGATCGCCAGTTTCGTGTTCCGCACCTTTCGTGGCGACGGGCGGCCTCTCTGGGCCGAGGTCAGCGGCCGGCCGAGATTTCTGCCCGACGGCCGGTTCCTCGGTTATCGCGGTGTCACGCGCGACGTCACCCGGCGCGAGCGGCTGGCGGAGCAGTTGCGGCGCTCGGACATCGTGATCAAGGCGACCAACAACGCCGTGGTGGTGTGTGACCGGTTCGGCCGGGTTCTGTGGGTCAATCCGGCCTTCGAGCGGCTCACTGGATATACCGAGGCGGAGGTTCTGGGGCGCAAGCCCGGCGAGCTTCTGCACTGCCCCGAGACCGACCCTGCGACCGTGCGCGAGATGGGCGCGGCGGTTCGAGAAGGGCGTGCCGTGCGCGTGCAGGTGCTCAACCAGGCGAAAACCGGGCGTCGCTACTGGCTCGACCTCGACATCCGCCCGATCAATGGGCAGGGAGCCGAGCCGGAGGGCTTTGTCGGGGTTCAGACGGATGTGACCGAACTGGTCGAGGCGCGGGCGCTGCTGCACGATGTCATCGAGACCATTCCCGACGCCATTGCCGCCTTCGATGCGGATGACCGGCTGATCCTGTTCAATCGGTCCTATCGCGACTACTACGCGATGTCGGCGAAGCTGATCCGGGAGGGGGCGCGGTTCGAGGATATCCTGCGCCACGGCGTCATGGCCGGCCAGTATATGGATCCGGGGGCGACAGAGGAGCAGCGGGAAGCGTGGATCCGCAACCGCATCGCCCTGCATCGCGATCCGCCCAGCGAGCCGAGCATCCAGCTGCTGTCGGACGGGCGTTGGCTGCAGGTGAGCGAGCGGCGCTCGTCGAGCGGCGCCATCGTCGGGGTACGCACCGACATCACCGCCCTGAAGCAGGCGGAGCTGGCGATCCGTCGTACGGCCGAAACCGACGGGCTGACCCAGCTCGCCAATCGCTCGGTGATGATGCGCGAGCTCGACACGGCCCTGCAGGGCAATCGGCCGCGCGATCGGGTCGGTGCCTTCATCATCATCGATCTCGACCATTTCAAGTCGGTCAACGACACGCTCGGCCATGATGCGGGCGATGCCCTGCTGCGGGCGGTGGCGCAGCGGCTGCGGCGTCATGTGCGGCGCGGCGATGTTGTCGCAAGGCTTGGCGGCGACGAATTCGCCGTGTTGCTGACGGGGCTTGCGGACGAGCTTGCCGCCGAGCGCATGGCGCAGAAGCTGCACAAGGCGCTGACCGCTCGGGTTCGACTCGGGGAGCGGATGATGCGGCCGGGCATCTCGATGGGCGTAACGCTGTTTCCGGCCGATGGCCGCACTCCGGCCGATATCGTCAAGAACGCGGATATCGCGCTTTACCAATCCAAGGCACAGGGACGGAACGGCTGGACCTTGTTCAATCCGCAATTGCGCCGACGGCTGGAGCGGCGGCACGAGTTGGGCGAGGCGCTGCGCGGAGCCATTGCGGCGGATGAGATCGAGGTGGCGTTCCAGCCGCAGCTCGACCTTGGCAGCCGCAGCATCGTCGGCTTCGAAGTGCTGGCGCGCTGGCGGCATGCCGGCCAGGCGGTCAGCCCGCTGGAGTTCATCGGCATTGCCGAGGATTTCGGCCTCGGCGGCGTGCTTGGCCGGGCGATCATGGAGCGGGCCTTTGCCGTTTTCGCCGCGGTTGCCAGCACGCGACCGGAGCCGGGTCACCTCGCTGTCAACCTGGCGACATCCCAGCTCAAGGATCCGCATTTTCCGGACTATGTCGCCGAGGCGCTGACGCGTCACGGGCTGAGCCCGCACCAACTGGAATTCGAGGTGACGGAGACCGTCCTGCTCGACCGCTCGGTGGAGAGGATCGCCGAGACCCTGGCCGAGCTCAGGCGCGTCGGTGTCAGCCTGGCGCTCGATGATTTCGGGACCGGCTACGCCTCGCTCACGCATCTCAAGCGGTTTCCGGTATCGCGGCTCAAGATCGATCAGTCCTTCGTGCGAAATATCGGCCTGTCGGAGGACGATGCGACCATCGTGCGCACCATCGCCAGCCTTGCCCACAGCCTCGGAATGACCACTGTCGCGGAGGGCGTCGAGACACTGGCTCAATTGCAGTTTCTCGAGGATCTCGGCTGCGACATCGTGCAGGGCTATCTCATCGGTCGCCCTGCACCGCGTCCATCCTGGACGCTGGAACTCGCCGCGCCAGCACAACGGGGCAGCCAGTTGCCGTAAGCGGCGTTCTGGCGAAGGCCCGTCCGGCATGAGGTCGTGGCCGGGGTTCCAGGTCTGCCGGATGCTGCGACAGATCGCGCTGGGCCGAGGCGCCGGGAGATGAGCCGGCGCTGTCGTGTCGTGGGCTTTCTGCCCTCTCGGCGTCGCACCCGAAGAGCCGCAGTTCCTGGGAAAGGAACGAGCTGTCCGGCCCTGCGCTGCGCTGCAATCAGTTCTTCTTCCGCAATGCCCCTGGACAAAAACTGAGCAGCCGGTCGCGCCAGGCGCAGAATTAAATGCCTGTCCTGTTCGGAACAACAGTTGATCGTGCTGTCGGATCATCGGGTTTCGGCAATTCTCCTGCTCGCGACAGGTCAGACTTACTGAAGCGGTGGCGTGGGCTGGGTTTCCTGGTCCACGCCGGAGGGGGATCCAACGACATGTGCACGGTTCGTGAACAGAAGGCAGCGACGGACATCAGCCCACTCGCCGCGCATTGCTGTTTGGGCTTCGACATTGCCGGCGGATCTGCCGCGCCCCGCACCGCTGCGCCAGAAACCGGGGCGAGCCGATGAGCGCACATATCCACGCCGTATCCGCGCCCGAGGTGGCGCTGTCGGTGCGCGGGCTGACGATCAGCCTGCCGAAGGGCATGGAACGTGCGCATGCGGTCGAGAACATCTCCTTCGATCTGCCCCGCGGTCAGATCCTGTGCGTCATCGGGGAATCCGGCTCCGGCAAGTCGGTAACGGCCAACACCATCATGGGGCTTCTGCCGAAAGCGATCGGAATCACCGCCGGGTCGATCCAGTTGGACGGACGAGAGATCGTCGGTATGGGGCCCGAGGCCTTGCGCAGTCTGCGCGGCCGGGTGGTGTCGATGATCTTTCAGGATCCGTTATCGGCGCTGAACCCGCTGATGACCGTCGGGGCGCAGATCGACGAGGCGATGCTGGCCCATGGCGTCGGCACCCCGACCTCCCGGCGCGAGCGTGCCATCGAGCTGCTGACCGAGGTCGGCCTGCCCGATCCGGAAGTGATGTATCACCAGTATCCGTTCCGGCTGTCGGGCGGCCAGCGGCAGCGGGTGATGATCGCCATGGCCCTGGCGCTCGAACCCGCCATGCTGATCGCCGACGAACCGACAACGGCGCTCGACGTGACCACCCAGGCGCAGATCCTGAAACTGATCCGCGACATCCAGCATCGCAAGGGGATGAGCGTGATGTTCATCACCCATGATTTCGGTGTCGTCGCAGAGATCGCCGACAGCGTCGTGGTCATGGAGAAGGGACGGGTTGTCGAACAAGGGAGCGCCAGCAAGGTTCTGAGGACGCCGGAGCACCCCTATACCAAGCGGCTGATCGCCGCGGTCCCGCATTTGACCGGCGAGGACCGCAAGCCGATACCGGCCAAGGATGCCGGGCCGATCCTGAAGGTGGAAAATCTGGTCAAGACCTATCGCAGCGGCAGCGCATTGTTTCGAACATTGCGCGTTGTGCCCGCTGTGAAGGGTGTCTCCTTCGAGGTCGCGGCGGGCCGCACCCTGGGTGTCGTCGGCGAGAGCGGCTCCGGCAAGTCGTCCCTGGGCCGGCTGCTGATCAAGCTGATGGACTGCGACGGCGGGCGCATCCTGTTCGACGGGGTCGACATAGCACCCCTGTCGGAACCCGCGTTCCGCAGCTCGCGGCAGAAGATCCAGATGATCTTTCAGGATCCGTTTGCCTCGCTCAATCCCCGCACGACGATCGGCCGCATCCTGACGGTCGGACCGCTGGCGCATGGCATGGCCTATGCCAAGGCACGGGAAGAGGCGCGGGCGCTTCTCGATCATGTCGGGCTCGATGCCGGGGCGTTCGATCGCTACCCGCACGAGTTCTCGGGCGGCCAGCGGCAGCGCATCGGCATCGCGCGGGCGCTGATGTTCAAACCGAAGCTGTTGATCGCGGATGAAGCTGTCTCGGCGCTCGATGTGTCGATCCAGGCGCAGATCCTGCAACTGCTGGACCGGGTCCAGCGCGAGACCGGCAACTGTGTTCATGCGATGCGATAGGGGACGTTGTCGCGCAGCATGGCGTTGAGGCGGATGAGGAGTTTTCGTGCGGTGGCGATGAGGGCGATCTTGCGGGCTTTCGCGGTTTGGGTGAT